>DATINJ010000018.1:0-28057 GCA_035474375.1 Kineosporiaceae bacterium
GACGACCCCGACCTGGGCGTACAGCGCCGGTGCCACCGCGTCCCAGACGACCGGACGCTGCACGGTGTAACCGCGCTTGGAGACAGCCGTCACCGTGGCCGGCAGCGTGGGTGCTCCACCGACGTAGGTCTTGGCGCTGCCCGGCTGCGTCGAGACCAGGGTGTCCACGAACACCGTCGCGGTGACGGCGTGGGTCTTGCCGAGCGGGTCGGTAGCCACCCCGGACACCGTCGTCTTGCCCCGGCCCCAGGTCGATCCGACCGGCAGTGTCCAGGTCACCGGCAACGTGCCGCGGGCACCGTCGACGTAGACCGGAACAACCGTCGACGGCAGGGTGGGCGCTACGCCGGGCGTGGTGAAGGCCTCAACCGGCTGAACGCGAAGCACGGTCTGATCCGTGATCTTCCACAGCTGGTTCTCCGCGGCATTCGGCGTCCAGACCCCGACCGATGAGCCGTCGGCGGTGGCTTGCCCCCCGACGTCGATCAGCCGGCGAGACCCGACATTCACCAAGGTGAACTGGCCGTTGCCGGTGGTCGAGAGAATCCACTGGGCAGACGCTGCTGGCTCGGCAGCCGGATCACCCGGCACCACCCGGAGTGCGCCGTCCACCACGGCCAACAGCCGGTCGCCGGCTGCGGTTCCGACCACGTAGCGGGAGCGGTTGCTGGTGGCGTCGCCGAGCGAGCGCAACGTCCACAATTGCTGCGGGCTGGTCACGTTGTCGGTCTTGATGGCCAGACCGGTGGTGCCGGCGGTGGCCGCCGGTGCCAGGCTCTTGCCGCTCTGCACACCCTGCAGCCGATAGACGTGGCCACTCTGGATCAGCGCCTTGCTGCCGTCGCCGGGGGCGGTCTTGCCGTTCACCACCAGCGTGATCACCGACTCGGCGGGCACCTGGACCAGGGCGCTGTCATCGGTGACGGCGACCGGTGTGCCGGACACCAGGGCCCCAGAGGCACTGGTGACGATCGGCGTCACGGTCGCGCCATCCTCGACCCGGGCGAACTTCGACAGGTCCAGGTTCACCGTCTTGGCCGCCGTGCTGTCGTTGACGTACACCACCTTCAGCTCGTTCTTCGGCGACAACGCCGCCACGCTGGACGTGTCACCGGTCTTCAGCAGGTGATCACCCGGGCGGATGTAGTGAGTCAGGTTGCGGACCGTGTTGAACTTCGTGTTCGTCTGGATCGGGCAAGTCGCCAGCGTGTCGGTCGCCGTGCAGTTGAACGGCATCTGGATCTCGCCCCAGTTGGTGCCCAACGGCTTGTCGGGTCGGGGCTTCTGGGCTTGGATGTCCTCGATCGGCTGCCAGAACACCCAGGCATTCGGCTCCAGCTCGCGCAGGTCCTCGACCATGCGTCGGGCTATCCCGAGCCCGGGCGCCATGCCGGTGAAGTCCTGGCCGGCTCCCCAGGTGCCCTCGACCTCGCTCATCCACAGCGGCTTGTCCTCGCCCTTGGCGACGTCCCGGACGGCGGTGCGCTGCGAGGTGCCGTAGGTGTGCACGTTGAGCTGGCTGACCAGCGCGCGGGCATCGTCCGCGTACGCGGCCCAGTTGGTGAGGAACACGCCGGGGTTCGTCTCGTCCATCGCCGAGATCTTCGTACTGCGCCCCTCCGCCGCCAGCTTCTGAGCGACCGCGCGGATCAGTGCCTGCTGCGAGGCCGGACCGGCGTGCGCGCCCTCCTGTTTGGCCGTCGGTTTGCCATCGGCACCGATCGTCGTGCCCCAAAAATTGGTGTTGGGCTCGTTCAGCGGGTCGATGGTGGCGACCCGGATGCCGTGCGCCTTCTCCAACTCGCGCGTCACCCGCACCAGATAGGTAGCGAACTCGTCGATCGACTCCGGCCGGATCTGATCCTTGGTCGAATCGAAGCCACCCGAGACGTAACCGCTGACGGTCTGGAAGTACGGCGGGGAGTTGCTGAACGTCTCCCACTTGGTGATCCGGCTCTTGATCTTGTCGACCCACCACCGCTGAGTGGCGTCGGCGTTCAGATTCCAGTGCTCCGGGTTGTCCGGATCCCACCAGTCCTTGTCAGCGCGCGTCGTCCCGGCCGGTGCCTTCCACCAACCCTGAACGGCGCCACCGGGGCGCAGGTAGTCCTTCACATCGGGAGCATTGCCGCCGCCGATGTTGTACCGAGCAATGTTGAGGTTGAGGCCGTCCTCGCCAAAAACCATGTCCGCGAGCCGATCCCGGATCTCGGGCGGATAGTTCCCGGTCGCATTGGCGAACCAGACCAGACTCGTCCCCCAGCCCTCGAACGGCTGACCCACGTACGAGGGGTCGGGGCGCACGGTCGTGGCCGGTTCGACGGCCGCCAGGCTCGCCACCGGCGCGACCGCGGGCAGCACCGTCACTCGTGGCAGGCCGGTGACCGTCCCGAACGCCAGGGTCAGCCCTGCGACCGCCAGTGCCTGGGTCAACGCGAGCTTGCGAACAGGCACGACGGCCCTCCTCATTGTGGGCAGAAAAAGCGGCGGGACGATCGCGCAGTCATCTGGAGCGCCCGTCCCGGACGCCGGATGTTAACGTGGCCATCGAGGCGTGCGCCGAAGTCTGCTCATCTCAGTGGACTGCGTCAAGGGAAATGCAGACTTTGATCGGAAGTGTGCAATTTCAGGCCACCTAATCATCTCGCCGGCCGCCGCCGCCCTCCTCCCCCGCGATCGAATCGTCCTGCTGTGGAATAGGTTTTGATGACTTCGGTGGAACGGGGGCGTTGAGGTCGTAGTGGACGCCGACCATCCGGATGGCGAAGCACAGCGTGGCGCCGCCGACCGAGGTGAACGTGCCGCTGCCGCCCAACGAGTCGGCCACGATGGCGACAGCGGCGCCGATCAGCGCCGGAATGGCGTAGAGGCCGCTGCTGAGCACCCAGGGCACCCTGCCGATCAGCACATCCCGCAGGGTGCCGCCACCGACCGCGGAGATCCCCCCGACGATGACAGCCTGCGTTGGGCCAAACCCCAAGTCGACCGCCTTGCGGGCTCCGGTGACAGCAAACAGCGCCAGTCCAGCAGCGTCCAGCACGGTGATTGCGGTGTTGAGCCGTTCAAGGCGGCGGCCCAGAAAGAAGGCGCCCAGCCCGCCTCCCGCAGCCACCGCCAGATATCGCCAATCGACGAACGTGGCCGGGGGCAGGCTGTCCAACAGGACGTCGCGGATGACGCCACCCCCGACCGCCGTGATCATCCCCAGGGTGACTACACCGACGATGTCCAGTCGCGCCGCGCGAAGCGCGGTCAACGCCCCGTTGAGGGCAAAGGCGAAGGTGCCGGTGAGGTCGAGCAGGAGCAACGGCGTGGCTGCGGCGGTCACGATCCGCTCCGTCCTGCAGCGCACCGGTCGGTGCGGTGCACGTGGTGGGCCAACGTGGAATCCGAAGCAGTCAACTCCGCAAGCCGCGGCCGCGTCCAGAGATGGACCAACTGTCCGCGGCTGACGCCGTCGTCGCTTCGTAGACTGGCCGCGTGAGCGGGTTTCAGAAAGGCCGGCCCGTGCGTCTTGTCAAGATCAAGCGCCCCGGCGGCGCGTTCTGGTACGACCTTGAAATGGTGCTCGTGGACGAGGATGGGACTTGGCTGCACGGGCCGGTCGGATCGCGATGGGGGGCACCGCACGACAGCGGGACTCTGCCGGTCGCGGTTCTCCTCCTGCTGGCCCTGGACCGGCCGTGGGTGGCGTGGTGGGTTGATGATCCGACCGATCGGCGACTCGAGATCGACGTATGCCGACCGCCCGAACTCTTCGGTTCGGAGTGGCGCTACATCGACCTCGAACTCGACCCGGTACGACATGAGCAGGACGGCCGGATTGAGATCGAGGATTGGGACGAATACGAGCAGTCATTGCGCGACGGATGGATGAGTCCGGACGACGGCCGACAGGCCCGGTCCACGGCCGAAGATCTCGCCTGGCTACTGCGAAGCCGGAACCGGCCCTGCCTGGAACGGGGCTGGCAGTTGCTAAGTCGGGTGGCGCGCTGATTCAGCGCTGGGCCGCCGACAGCGGGGCCGCCAGGTTCTCCAGCTGCTGATTCTCGGCGTCCACCCCGACCAGCCACTCGATCACTCCGGCGGCCAGCATCAGCCCCGCCCCGAGGTAGTACCCGAAGGCCACGCTGCCCACCTCGCCCGTGTCGACCAGCCGGCCGAACAGCAACGGGCCGATGATCCCACCGAGTCCGGTACCCACGGCGTAGAACAGGGCGATCGCCATCGCTCGGGTCTCCATCGGAAAGATCTCGCTGACCGTGAGGTACGCCGCGCTCGCCCCGGCCGAGGCGAAGAAGAACACGATGCTCCAGGCGATCGTCAGCGTGGTGGCGTCGAAGAGCTCGGCCTGGAACGCCCAGGCGGTACCCACCAGCAGGACGGCGCTGGCGACATAGCTCAGCGTGATCATGATGCGGCGACCGACCGTGTCGAAGAGCCGGCCGAGCAGCACCGGTCCGAGGAAGTTGCCGACCGCAAGCGGCACGATGTACAGCCCCACCTTGGCGGAATCGACGTCGAAGAACTTCGACAGCACCAGGGCCTGCGTGAAGAACACCGCGTTGTAGAGGAAAGCCTGGCCGACGAAGAGCGAGAGGCCCAGTACGGAGCGGCTGCGGTAGTCGCGCAGCATGGTCCGGGCGATCTCGCCGACGCCGACCGGCTTTCGCGGATGGATCGTGATCCTGGCATCCGGGTCGACCTCACCGAGGTCCAGGGTCGCCGGGCCCGCATGGGAGGTGTGCTGAACGGACTGCTCCACGCCGTCCACAATCCTGGCCGCCTCGTCGTGGCGACCGTGAATGGTCAGCCAGCGCGGGCTCTCCGGCACGTTCCGCCGGACCAGGATGATCACCAGACCGAAGCAGGCACCCAGACCGAAGGCCAGCCGCCAGCCGACGTCGGCGGGCAGAATCGAGGTGTCGAGCAGCACCAGGGTCAGGGCCGCGCCAACAGCGGCGCCCAGCCAGTACGAGCCGTTGATCAGCAGATCGATCCGCCCCCGCAGCCGGGCCGGCATCAACTCGTCGATGGCCGAGTTGATCGCGGAGTACTCGCCACCGATCCCGGCACCGGTGAAGAACCGGCAGATGAAGAAGAACAGCGCGTTCATCGAGAAGGCGGTGGCCACGGTCGCCAGCAGATACACCCCGAGCGTGATCATGAAGAGCCGACGTCGGCCGAACCGCTCGGTCAGCTCGCCGAAGAACAGCGCGCCCAGGCAGGCACCGAGCACGTACATCGCCGCCGCCATCCCGACGTCGGAGGCGCTCAGCGCCAGGCCGCTGCCCGGCTCGGTCAACCGGTCACCAAGCGCACCGACGATCGTCACTTCGAGCCCGTCGAGGATCCACACCGTTCCCAGCCCAACCAGCACCATGATGTGCCAGCGGGACCACGGCAGCCGGTCCAGCCGGGCCGGCAGATCAGAATGGACGACGTCTGTCCGGTTCGGACTACTGGTCTCGCTCACCTGATGTCTCCCTCGCCCTTGGGTTGACCGCAGCCCGCCGTGCGCGGCAGAGCTGACCGACTGACCAGGTCAGGGTGAACCGAGGCCCCGCAGAAGGCGACTCGACGTGGCCACGCCGAGAGCCTGGCCAGTGGGTACAGTTCGTGGATGGGAGCGCTAGATGATTACCTCGCGACGCTCGCGACGCCGGCCAGGTCCGCTTACGAGCGGATACGTGACCTCGCATTCGCCCTCGCTCCCGACGCCGAGCAGGATGTCAGCTACGGCATGGCTGTCCTGAAGTACCGAGACAAGCCGCTCCTTGGCTTCAAGGCCGCGCGGAACCACCTCAGTGTATTTCCGTTCAGCCCGGCTTCTATCGAGGCAGTCAAAGGACAACTGCCACGATCGGCCGTTTCCAGGGGGACCGTCCGATTCAGCGCCGAACAGCCTCTCCCGGACGACGTCGTACGCACCCTCGTGCGAAGCCGGATCGCACAGATCGACGAGACCCAGTGAGCTGGAATGGTTGCTGACGGGGCAATTCACGACCTGCAAACCTGGGCCCTACTTGCCGGACCGCAACCCGACTCGGACCAACCTCCCAACGCCCCTTGAGAAACCGTTTCCGCCGCGACTTAGACCGCGCCGGGTTGCGACCGCCCGAGTACTCAGCGCCCACCCCCGCCGACGACAAGCCGAGAGGACACCGATCCGAACCGCGCCGTGCTCGACAAACGACAGGCACCAGCGAGAGTAAGCCCTTCGGAGATCACCAAGGCCCGAACACGAGGGCACACAAGGACTTCCGACGAACATTACGAAATGGACCGCTTAGATGACTGAACTCGGACCCGTTGCCTGGCCCCCTGAACCGATCCGGACCGAGAGACTCGTACTGCGTGAGTCCGAGGCCCGGGACCGTCCGGCATTCATCGAGCTGCTGGCATCGCCAGAGGTGCACACCTACCTCGGCGGCCCTCAGCCGCGTGACGAGCTGGAACGTGAGATGCCCGAGGCCCCCGAGCGGTGGCCCGGGAGCTTCGTTGTTGACCTCGACGGGGCGATGATCGGCCAGATCCTGCTCAGGAGGGCAACGGCGCACCGTCGCCCGGCCGCTGTGGGGAAGGCCGATCTTGGTTACCTGTTCCTGCCGCGGGCGTGGGGATTCGGGTATGCCGCCGAAGCGGGCGCGGCGGCACTCGACTGGTTCGACGGCGTCCTTCCCGGCGAGCCGGTGGTGCTCACCACCCAAACCGCCAACGTCGGCTCGATGCGCCTCGCGGCAAGGCTGGGGTTCACCGAGGTAGAGAGGTTTCAGGCGTGGGACGCCGAGCAGTGGCTCGGCCTGCGGTCCCCGGTCACGTCGTCTGCTTGACCCGATGAACACCTGGTACTAATGAACGTGACCAGCAGATCAGTGGCAAATCTCGGGAAGACGGGCCATACCTCGGCCGGTCTGTCGCCGCGCACCCGATGGCTGCTGTCCTGCGGTGCGCTGGTGGGGCCGCTGTTCGTCACCACGTTTCTGGTCGACGGTGCCCGGCGGGCTGACTACCACCATCACCGCCACCCGGTGAGTTCCTTGGCGCTCGGCCCGGGCGGGTGGAAGCAGGTGGCGAACTTCGCCGTCGCCGGCGGCCTGTGTCTCGGCTTCGCCGCAGGTTTGTCTCAGACCGAGGACGGGCAACCGAAGACTCGGCTCGGCCCGCTGCTGATCGCCTCGGCCGGTGTGGGGTTGCTCGGCGCAGGAACCTTCATCACGGACCCATTCAACGGGTATCCCCCCGGCACTCCCAATCTGCCCGCCTCGCTGAGCAGATCGGGTCAGTTGCACGACCTGTCTGCGGCTCAGATCCTCCTCAGCATGCCCGCAGCGCAACTTCTCTACGCGTGGCGCTTCGCCCGGGCCGGGAATCGTGGCTGGGCGGCGTACTCGGCCGGGTCGGCGGTAACGATGATCGCGAGTGCCGTCATCGCCCGGGCCGGGTTTCACCAGGTTCCCGCAGTGGTTGACAAGTCCGGGTCCTTCCAGCGGGTCGCGGTGATCACCGGCTTCGGCTGGGGGTCCGCGCTCGCCGTTCGCGTTCTGCGACGAGGTTGAGGTCGCCGACCGATGCTGGAAAAGGCAGAGTGCCGTACGGGTTACGCTCTCGCAGTAGCGTCTGCTGGTGAGCTGGAGGGGCAAAGATGGACGACACGACGGTCGAGGCATATCTGGAGCGGATCGGCGTCGCCCGTCCGGCGGAACTGGATGCGGCGTCCCTGGCAGTACTGCATCGGGCTCATCTGACCACCGTGCCGTTCGAGAATCTGAGCCTGCACCTGTCAGAACCGATCTCGCTGGAAACGCCCGACCTGATCGACAAGATCGTCATGCGCCGGCGGGGAGGCTTCTGCTACGAACTCAACGGAACCTTCGCCCTGCTGCTGCGCGCGCTTGGAGCCGACGTGAGCCTGGCCGGTGTTGCCGTGTTCGGCGAGGATCGGCTCGGACCGCCGTTCGATCACCTGGCACTGATCGTCATACTGCCTGGGGACGGTGGCCGTTGGCTGGTCGACGTGGGTTTCGGCGATCACAGCGTCTATCCGCTGGATCTCGCCGACCGACAGGAGCAGGCCGATCCGGGCGGTCGGTTCCAGTTGATCGAGACCGTGGACGGCGACCTGGACGTGCTCCGGGACGCCAAGCCGCAGTACCGGGTGGAGCTGCGGAAGCGCTCGCTGAACGACTTCGGCCCCACCTGCTGGTACCAGCAGACTTCACCGGCCTCGCACTTCACCTGGAGCACGATCTGTTCCCGACTCACGGACAGCGGCCGGATCTCGCTCAGCGGCCGCACTCTCATCCGAACCGTTGGCGGGTCCAAGACGGAGGAGAAGTTGACCACGGACGACGACGTCCTGGCCGCGTATCGCGAACATTTCGGCGTCCACGTGGATCGGGTTCCGGAAGTCCGCCGAGGGTGACTCAGGCCGTGATCCGGACCTGGGCGTCCGCGCTCGGCAGTTCCACGTAGGTCTGTCCGGGGGCCATCTTCAACGGTTGGCCGTCGGTGAGGGTGAAGTCGAACGGCTGCTCGTTCGCGCCTTTGGTCCACGTGCCGCTCACGTACCGGCCGCCATGGAAGTAGTAGAACGTTCCGGCGGCGTCAATGATCTCGTGGATCGGCTCTTTATGGCCGGAACCGGCGTAGAGCTTCGCGTACCGCTGCGTGGCCCGGACGACCAGAATGTTGTCCGTGCTCACCCGGCTGCCGTCCGCCAGGACATGAGGGCCCCACGGCATGCTGCGCAGATATCGCCCAGCCGTCTCGTCGTACTGGTACCCCATGTCATAGCTGTCAGCCTTTTTCCACGGCACGCGGACGCGGCGGGCGGCCTCGCCCGAGGCCGTACTGACCTCGAGATCGGTTTCGGCGAAAGGAAAGTAGGCCTGCTGCGGACCGCTACCGAACCGCTTGGTCTGCTTGGCCAGGATCCGGGGATGGCACACGACGGCGCGGTCGTAGTACGTGACCCCCTGGTACGTCCGCACCCGCGACGGATCGATCGAGTAGGCGCCACTCCCCTTGGTCTCCAGGTACGTCAATGAACCCTCGACATGCTCCCGGAAGTGCTTGATGTAGTTCACCACCCACCCTGCCGCACCGGTGCTGGCGATGATCGCGTCGACCGGACTGAGCAGCGGCACATCCACCGGGCGCATCGAGCGCACCGGACCCACATCGTTCGGCAGCCGGGAATGGAAGACCGGAACCAACCGGGTACTTGCGTACCCGTCAGCGTCCCGGTAGCCGTCCAACTCAACGAACACGATGTCGGCCTGGTCCAGCCCGACCTGCGGATGCTCGTTCCTGTTGTCGGGCACCTTGACGGCAACGGCCGGGCGGTTCGGAGCCGAGGCGTTGGTCACCAGCTTGCCCGACAGCGGCCACCGCGCAGGGCTGTTCGAGGCCGAGGGCGATGCGGTCGGGACGCCGACGGTGGCCGTGTTCAGTGCCGCACTTGCCGGCGCATCCCCCGAGCACCCAGCCAAGGCCACCCCGGCCACCCCGAGCAACCCCAGCACCACCGTCCGACGATCGAACGGATCCATCACCGGGCCTCCTCGACAGAGCTTTCCCAGCGGAACCCGCCGTCGGCCCGCACGATGGCTCCCGCGGGAACAAGATCTTGACACAACCCTGTCCATCACGACACTCGTCATTGCACCGACCGCAGTCGAGGCTGAGGGGTGGTCCTGACCGTCGCGAATATCCCAACATTTCGCGAGTGCGCTGCGGCGTCCTGATAGATGAAGATCGCGGAAAGCTTGTGCTTTCGCTGTCGCTATCACAACATAATCCAAGCAAACGCAAACAAGCGCAATGCGAGGAGTGCAGCCGATGCGGGACGGGTGGATCGGCCTGGACGTCGGGACCACATCGGCGAAGGCGGTGGCGTACGACCGGTCCGGCCGGATGTTGGGACAGGCCCGGACTCCCACGGTGTGGCGACGCACGGCGCACGGTGCCGAGCTGGATCCAGGCGCCCTCCTAGGCGCGGCCCTGACCACGCTCGGCACGGCGGCACACTCGCTCCCGGACGACGTGCGGGTCGCCGGCATCGGCATCACCAGCATGGGCGAGGTTGGTGTCCTCATCGATGCCGCCGGCCAGGTGGTCGCCCCCGCCATTGCCTGGCACGACACCCGCGACGACCAGGAGGTGGCCGAACTGGCCGAGGCGATCGGGAGGCGGGAGTTCGCCGCTCGCACGGGCAAGCCGCTGCGCGGCCAGTTCTCGATCACCAAGCATCGCTGGCTGATCCGCCATCACCAGGCAGCCGAAACGGCTGTGCGCCGGTTCAACGTGGCGGAATGGGTGGCCCGCGGCCTGGGCGCGGGTGAGGTCTGTGACCGGGCGCTGGCCTGCCGCACCGGCTGGTACGACCTCGCCGCCGATGATTGGTGGGACGACGCCCTGGCCTGGTCGGGCACCAGTCGCACGTTGATGCCCGAGGTGGTCGACCCGGGAGCGCCGATCGGCCGGGTCCGGACCGGGCACGAACGGCTGTTGGGTGCGGTCGTCACCACCGCCGGACACGACCATCAGGCGGCCGCCCTGGGCGCCGGAGCCACAGCCCCCGGCGACGAACTGGACTCCTGCGGCACCGCCGAGGCACTGGTCCGGACCGTGCTGCCCGGCCTGACCCCGGAGCAACTGGTGACCCTCGCCGGCCAAGGCATCACCACCGATGTCAGCATTCAGCCCGGCCGTTGGTCTCTGCTGGGAGGCACCGAGGGCGGCCTGCTGATGCAGCAGGCGCTGGACCGGATCGGCGCCGACCGGGACGACCTGCCCGCCCTCGATCAGCAGGCCCTGGCCGGCGACGGCGAGTCCGGGCACCGGTGGCGGGCCGCGGTTGAGGACGCCACCAGCCAGGCCGCTGCTCTGCACGCCGCCATCAGCGCTGTCGCCGGCCCGCACAACCGGTTCATCGTGACCGGCGGCTGGAGCCACAGTGCGATGGTGATGGACTCCAAGCGCCGCACTTTCGGCGCCCTCGAGGTATCCGATCTACCCGAGGCGGGCAGCTTCGGCGCAGCCACGTTGGCCGCGCGCGCGACCGGCGATGTGGCCGCCGACGAGCTCCTGGAGGTGCTGGCATGACCGCTTCCTCGATCCGTTTTCCCGCCCAGCGACACGAGTATTTGCTGCAACAGCTGGCCCGGCATGGCCGGGTCGAGGCCGGGCGGCTCGCGGATGAGCTGGGGGTCAGCACGGAGAGCATCCGCAAGGACCTCACCCTGCTGGAGGATCGCGGGCTGCTGCGCCGGGTCCATGGCGGAGCGATCCCGGTCGGTGAACTGACGACCGAACCAGCCATCCAGGACCGGACGTCGTTCGGGCCCGAGAAGAGGGCTATCGCCCGGGCGGCACTCCGGCATCTCCCACCGGCCGGCGGTTCGATGGTCGTGGACGCCGGCTCCACCACCGCGCTCCTCGCCGCCCAGCTCCCCACTGACCGCGGTCTCCTCGCTTACACCAACGCCCTGCCCGTTGCCCAGGTTCTGGCCCAGAACCCGGGAATCGATCTCTGGACCCTGGGCGGCGCCATTCGCCACCAGACGCTGGCCGCGGTCGGCCCCAACGCCGTCCAGCAACTCGCGTCCGTCAACGTCGATGTCGCCTTCCTCGGGACCAACGGCATCTCCTTCACCCGAGGCCTGACGACGCCCGACCCGGCCGAGGCCGCGGTCAAGACGGCCATGGGCCAGGCTGCGCAACGGCGGATCCTGCTCGCCGACCACTCCAAGATCGGACAGATCAGGACGCACCGGCACGCCGACCTCAGCGACCTCGACCTCCTGATCACCGACGCCGGAATCGACCCCACCGACCAGGAAAAATTGACCCAGGCCGGCATCACCGTGGAGATCGCTCGATGATCGTCACCATCACCCCCAACCCCAGCGTGGACCGCACCCTCCACATCCCGACCCTGACCAGCGGGGCCGTCCACCGCGCCGTCAACGAGACCGTCGAGCCCAGCGGCAAGGGCGTCAACGTCGCCCTCGCCGTTCACCTGGTCGGCGGCGACGTCGTGGCCGTGCTCACCGCCGGCGGCCACGCCGGCGAGCACCTGTCCGACATGATCCGCGAGACCGGCCTCCGTCACGAGCTTGTCCCCGTCTCGGGCGAAACCCGGAGCAACATCTCCCTGGTCGAGCCCGACGGCACGACAACCAAGATCAACGAGTTGGGGTCGCGGCTCACCCCCGAGCAGATCAGCCAGTTGTCCAGCGCCGCCCTGCACCACAGCCGACCCGGCGACTGGATCGTCTGGTGCGGAAGCCTTCCGCGCGGCTTCACCCCCCAGGAAATGGCCACCCAGGTCGCCGCCGGCCGAGCGGCCGGTCGGCTGGTCGCCCTGGACTCCTCGGGCGAGGCCTTGGCCCTCGCCGTCGACGGCCCCCGCGACGAGTTGCCGCACCTGATCAAGCCCAACACCGAGGAACTGGCCGAACTCAGCGGACGATCGCTGCAGACCGTCGGCGACGTGGCCGACGCCGCCGCCGACCTCGTCGACCGCGGCATCGCCACCGTCCTGGTCAGCCTCGGCGTCGACGGCGCCGTCCTGGCCGAGGCCGGAACCGTCCTGCACGGCACCTCCCCGGCCACCGCGGTCGTCAACACCGCCGGCGCCGGGGACGCCTTCCTCGCCGGATACCTCGCCACCCTCACCGGCCGGCCGGCCGGCCCTCCCCCGGCGCGGGAACGGCTGGCCGGGGCACTCCGCTTCGGCGCGGCCGCAGTGGCCCAGATGGGCACGGTCTTCGTTCCTCCTGCCCAGTACCAACCGGTGACCATCCAGGTCCCCGACCGCGACCAGCAGCTTCTTTCCCCCGTCTTCCGGCCCAGCACCAGCCCCGCCCAGGAGCAGTCCTGAAGCATCTGCGCTTCTGGTCGGCGTGTCGGACTGGTTGGGTGCGCTGTTTGAGGGCGCTCAGTGGCTAGTTTCGGTCAAAAGCGACCGGCCGCTGCAGAGCGCCGGGTTCCTTCGGATGGGAGAGGCATGATCCTGGACACCGCCGAGACCGTCGCCACGTTCACCGTCGAGGGCGATCCCGAGCCGTACGAGATCGATCATCTCGGCATCACCGACCCGGCCCAGTGGGGGCAGTACACGGTGTACCGACGCCGCAAACAGCTGGCCGCGTTTGTCGTGCCGGTCGCAGCGCCTCGACCATGGAACCGTCCGGCCCCCGCGCCGGTCCCGGACGAGGAACTCATCGAACTCGCGCGGGCCGCCGTTACACCCGGCAGGCGTTAACTCAGCTATCGACAACTCCTTCGTCGCTGAGCGGTAAACCCAAGAGCCGGCAGGCATTGTCGTGCAGAACGCCGCGCACCCACCCGAGGTCAGGGCCGATGTCGAGGACGGCATCGACCGCGTCGAGGTAGGTGTAGGGAATGTTCGGAAAGTCGCTACCGAAGACGACGCGCGCACCGAGGTCGCGCAGTTGGCTGAGGCGGTCGCGCGGGAACGGCTGAGTGGCCTCGGTGAACGGGGTGAAGGCCATCGTGGTGTCCAGGTAGATCGCGTCGTACCGCTCGCAGAGATCCAGGAAGCGGCCGTAGTCGGGCAGTCCCATGTGCGCGACGATCAGAACCAGGTCGGGGAACCGCGCAAGCAACTGCTCCATGCCAACCGGCCCGGTGAACCTGCCGGGAGCCGGACCATGACCCGAGTGGATGATGATCGGTGTCCGCGACTCCTGCAACGCACCCCAGACTCCGTCGAGGAGCGGATCGTTCGGGTCGTAGTCACCAACTTGAACGTGAGCCTTGAAGACCCGTGCGCCCGCTTGGATTGCGGCGCGGACATATTCGGGTGCTCCGGCTTCTGGATAGAACGTTGCGGTGTGCAGACAGCCCGGCGTGGCAGCGGCGAACTCGGCGCACCATTCGTTGAGCCATTCAGCCATGCCGGGCTTGTGCGGATACACCAACGAACTGAAGTAGCGAACCCCCAACGACCGGAGAATGCGCAGCCTTTCGGATTCGCTGTGCCGGTAGGCGATCGGCCATGGCCTGCCGGTCAACGGGCCCACCCGGTCGAAGTAGCCCCAAACCTTGTCCATGACCGGCTTCGGCATGAAATGAGTGTGAACGTCGACGATCCCGGGCAGCCCGAGTTCGGCGAGGCGGGCTCTCAGGACGTCGGACTCGTCGGCGCGGACAGCGACATCACGCGTCAGCATGCTGCGGCAACCGTTCCACGAGCACGCTCTGGGTGACTGCGCCGATCGGTCCGGCTTCGGCGTGGATCACTCAGCCGGCCAGCGTGCTCAGCGCGGCGGCGGCACCGCTGGTCAGGGGTGCGCCATGGCCGAACAGAATGGTCTTGACCGGCAGCTTCGCCAGCTTCCTGAGCGACGCGGCGGCGGCGTCCTGGTCGTCGGTGTACACCGGGTCGGAGCCCTGCAGCCCGGAGGTGTTGCGCACGGCGTCACCGCTCACCAGTACCCCGGTCTCCGGGTCGAAGACGCTGATGTGCCCGAGCGTATGGCCGGGGGTCGCCACCACCTGGACACCGAAGATCTCGCTGCCGTCGGCGGCGACTTTCAACCGGCGTGGGCTACTGACCCCGGCGAGGTCGTCCTCACCGATGTGCCCGGTAGCCGCGCTCGCCCGCTTCATCACCTCGGGCAGGCTGCCCGCATGATCGGGATGGCGATGCGTGAGGATGACATCGCTGACCCCGGCCCAACCCGGCCCGGCGGCATCGAGCACCTCACCGATCGCGTCCTCGCTGCCCTGCACCCCGGTGTCGATCACCGCGGCCTTGCTTCCCCGGATCAAAACATAGGCGGATACGAAGCCGAGGTTCACCCGCTCCCACCCCAACTCCCCAGGGGCCCGCCCGGTCGGAGACGCCGAGCCGGTCCCCGACGGGCTGCTGGCGGCGGCCCCGCCGGACTCGCTGGCGGCGGCCCCGCCGGACTCGTTCTCGGAGCAGGCGGCCATGCCTAGCACCGCGACGGCAAGACCGCCCCGGCCCATCCCGACCAACAACTGCCGGCGATTCACTCGCCAGCCGCCGAACATCCGCTTCGTCCCCGACAGCCCGCCGTCCACCCATTCATCATTCACGACACGAAACCTACGCGTCCCGCCGCGAAACGACGAGAGCTGGCCGCGTCATCGCCAGCGATCGCTGCCGTCTCCCGGAGGCCCGTACGGCTCCTGGTCGATGGGCTGCTCACCGTAGGGGCCGTAATCCGGATACTGGTCGGCCGGGAACGTCGGCTGCTGCTGGGTCTGCGGGTACTGCGGGTTCGGGTACTGCGGGTTCGGGTACCCGGCAGGCGGAGCGGGGTAGCGGGGGTCGTCGTAGTGGACCGTTTCCATCGGCCTCGTGATGGCAGGTTCCTCCGGGAATCGCTGCCCGGCACGAGACGACGTCGCCGCCTCCTGGGGCCGACCGGTCGGAGGGACCGGCGCGCTCGGGCGATCCCTGCGCTCTCCCGCTGTCCGCGTCGGGGTGAAGAGCGAGCCGATGCGGGAGCCCAGAGTGCCCAGGACCACCAGAACCACGCCGGCGCCCAGGAGACCGACAAACAGCCCGATCAGGCGGCTACCACCGACCCGCAGGCCGACCGCGAGCGCCTGGGCCCAGTCGGACGACATCCGCGCCAGCACCAGATCCGGTACCAGCCACCCGATGGCCGCCGGGATCACGGAGATGCTGATGAACATCCAGCCGAACGAACGAACGACCCGGGGCCGGGACGGCGCAACCACCAGCGCGCCGAGCGCCGTGAGGATCGCCAGAGCGGCCAGGATGCGAGCGAGGTTCGCCAGTCGCGCCTTCAGGTCAGACATCACCGCCGACGCGTTGGTTGCGCCGCCGGTGAACTGTTGCACCCGCTTCAGAATCCCGCCGACCGGAGATGGCGGCTCCGACAGCGCACCGCCGTCCTGATCTGCCTGATCAGCAGCGGCGGCCTGGACCTGGTCGGCGTACTTCTCGGTGGCGGCCGCAACCTTGGGATTGCTGCCTTTCAGCTGGGAGGCCACGACCTCCAGGAGGGCAGCCCGGTCCTGCGGCGCCGATACCGACTTCAGGTTGGCCTGCTTCAGCGCCACCAGGGTGGCGGGATCGGCGGCCACCTTGGCGGCCAGGTCATGCGCCTTCTTCTCGCTGAGCCCGGGCACGGCCACCAGCAACTGGTCAGCGATGAAGTCGGTCGCGAGGCGCTGGCCGGCAGGAGATGACAGGGCCGCGGTGGCTGCCTTGGCCGGGCGGGAGACATCGAAGAGTCCCGCCGAGGTACTGAGCGCCAGCAGAGCGGCGATAGTGAGCGCCCAGGTGACGCGCACGAGGATGGCGCTGACGAGCGAACGCATGAGAAGAGCTCCTTTGCTGCTGGGGCTCAGTCCACCACGTCCTTGGTGCCAGACAGGGCGAGAAGCACCCGACAGGCGGCGAGCCCGACCAAGGCTGACACAGATCAGGCCCGCGTGACAGAACGAGCTGGCGCCCCACTCCTCGCGCATGCCGACAAAGACGTCAACTCACTCCGGCCGAGGCCACCGGCCAGCATCCGGACCGTGACCTGGAGGGTCGGCGCGTTCCTGGAGTGTCCAGGTGACGATGCCGGCTCGGTTGTTGATGTCGAGCTTGTTCAGGATGTTCTGGATGTGGCCTTCAACGGTTCGTTGCGAGAGAAAAAGTTTCGCGGCGATATCCTTGGTGTCCAGGCCTTCGGCGATGAGCTCGCAGATCTGCCACTGGCGCGCGGTCAGGGTGCTCGCCGCCGGGCCGGCAGCCGTCGTGACCTGGATGGTTGGGAGTGGTTCGTCGAGGTCGTTGTCCAGGGCGTAGGCGATCGCCTCGTTCAGGCTCAGGTCCTCGCCGCGAGCGAGGGCGGCCCGAAACGCCGAATCACCCAAGGCCATGATCGCCTGTTGTGCGCATTGCTCGTGGTGAGCGAGCAGGCCCGGATCCGGGGTGGGTGGGGATGCCAAGGGTCTCGCCAGCGCACCGACGGCGCCGAGCAGGATCGCCGCGCGCCGGAATCGGCCTTGATCCGCCGCGATCCAGGCCAGGGTATCCAGGCACAGCACGGTGCCGAAAGTGTCGGTCATCCCCTGCTTGAGCTGGAGGCTGGCGGTCAGCCGTTGCAGCGCCTGTTCGGTGTCGCCGTCCTTCCACAGACCCAGTCCGAGCGCTCCGAGCGCCTCGCTCTGCAGCCACACGCAGGACGGGGAGTGGCTCCGCAACGCGGCGTAGTACCTTGCGGCGGCCTGGCTGTCCCCCAGGAAGCCCTTCACCCGCGCCAGCCCGGCCAGCGTGATGGCCGTCCAGTAGAGGTCGCCCGCTGACTCGAACACCTCAAGGGCCGACTGCAGCACCGTGACCGCCTGCGCCGGATCCCCGCCCTGCAGGGCCACGGCACCGGTGGCGAGACTGGCGATCGCGTGGCTGCGCGGGTCACCGAGCCGGGCGGCGACCTCTTCGGCGTGCTGGGCCAGCGGGATCGCCGCGGTGATGTCGCCCTGTACCGCGGCCAGAACCGTGGCGGTATACGCGGCCTCGAGTCGCTCGCTGCTGATTCCGCTCGGCCGTTGCGCCAGGGCGCGTCCCAGCCAGTGCCGGGCCTCGCTGGTCAGTCCCCGGATGATCCAGTACACATGCAGTTCCGCGCTGATCCGTAGCGCCGAAACGCTCTCGCCCGGCTCACGGAGACTGAATTCCAGCGATGCGCGAATGTCGGGGCGTTCGCGATCGAGTCGCTGCAGCCAATGCGCCTGGCGGGGACCGATCCAGTCGGCGCGCGCACGCATCACCAGTTGCTCGTACCAGTCCCGGTGCCGGCGACGGAGCTTGGGTTGCTCGCCGCTGTCCCTCAATCGTTCCGCACCGTAGTGGCACAGGGTTTCCAGCATCCGGAACCGGACCACCGCACCGGTCTGGTCGCGGGTCAGGATCGACTTGTCCACCAGTGCGCCCAGCAGATCGAGCACGTCCTGCTCGCCCAGGTCATCACCGGAGCAGACACTCTGCACCGCATCCAGTTCGAACCCGCCGGCGAACACCGACAACCGGCCCCACAACCGCTGCTCCTCACGGCTGCACAGCTCGAAGCTCCACTCGATGCAGGCTCGCAGCGTCTGCTGGCGGGTCGGGCGGCCTCGAGAACTGCTGGTCAGCAGTGCGAATCGGTTCCGCAACCGGGCACTGATCTGGGCCGGCGTCAGCACCCGCAACCGGGCCGCAGCCAACTCGATCGCCAACGGCAGACCGTCCAGCCGGGAACAGATCTCCGTCACGGATGCCGCATTGGCCTCGGTCAGCTCGAAGGTCGGCACCGCCGCCCGCGCCCGGTCGACGAACAACGCTACCGCCTCGTAACCGGACAGCTTCCTCAGTGACACCGCCTGACCCGCAGCCGGCGTCGACAGCGACGGCACCGCCAGCACGACCTCACCAACGACCCGCAACGACTCCCTGCTGGTGACCAGGATCCGCAGCCGCGCGCATCCTCGCAGCAGCGTCTCCGCCAGCGTCGCGACCGGCTCGACGAGGTGTTCACAGTTGTCCAGCACCACCAGTATTTCCCGCTCAGCCAGATGATCGACCAGCGTCGTCGGCGCACCGGGCACCTCTCCTATTCCGAGAGCATCCGCGATCGTCTGCGCCAACAGCCCTTCATCGTGCACCTGATCCAATTCGACCAGCCATACACCGTCCTGGAACGCCTGAGCCGACGCTCGAGCAACCCGCAAGGCCAATCGGGTCTTGCCCACACCACCGATCCCGGTCAACGTCACCAAGCGCGAACGGGTGAGCTCCTCGCGAGCGAGTCTCACCTCGTCACCGCGCCCGACGAAAGTAGTCAACTCGAAGGGCAGGTTCCCTGATGCGCCCGCAATTCTGGAGGCCATACACCCTTTCTAACCTGCAATCGCCAACCCATTCAACCGAACGAAATTCGCCTCGTCCGGGATCAGGTCGCCGGCGACTGTCTACGCTTTACATCAACAGACCATCGAAAGGAGAGCCCGGTGCGGCGCGGTGAGGTGTGGTGGGCTCAATTTGATGAGCAGTACCCCGTGGTCCTCCTGGAAGACTTCCCGGACGACGGGAGTCACCAACAGCGCGGCATGCGTGCGGTGCAGATCGTCGCGGCTTCCGGCGTGGATGTCAGCGGGCTTGGACGCGAGGTGGCCGTCGGAACGCGCGACGACCTGCCTTTCCAGGGAGTGGTGCGGATCGCCATCCCCCGGACCGGTTTCGTCCCCTGTACCTGGGTAACCACAGTGGGAGCAACCGATCTCGTCGAACGCATCGGCACCCTCTCACCGCTGAAACTTGCCGAGATCGACCAGGCCCTCGCGGAAGGCGACGGCATCGTCAGTGACGACCACTCGACGCACGACGCAGCCGACTCGACTCTCGCTGCCATCCGGAAGTCGTTGCGAGCGGGCACAATCGCGACCCGCCAGATCGCGCGGAGTTCGATCGCAAGCTCACCCGCCGAATACGAGTGAGTCCGCCACCACCAGATTTGAGCCGATGGGTCACACCAACACGCATAAATACCATCACAATCGATGATCGGCCGTCGAACCTGGGTTATGCGTGCCCGGGTGACCGGAGCCCGGCCCTCAGGGACGGCGCACCCCGACGAACCTACAAATGGGACCTAAACTGCGGTGCTCGGGCGCTACTGACCAGCACGCCCGAAGGCGCCACCGAGTACGTTGACGCGGATCTGCCCTGACCGCTCGGCGCTCGCACCCAGGTCCGCCGCGGCGACCGTCTCGCGGTGCCAACCCAAGGGTCAGGACGGCGCCGGGTGCGTGACAACCTGGCCGAGATGCAACCGGACGACCCGGTCGGCGACCTCCAGCACCCGGTCGTCATGGGTGGCGATCAGGACGGCGGTGCCCCGGTCCCGCGCCGCAGCCAGGACCTGGAGCACCAACTCGACGTGGTCATCGTCCTGATGCCCGGTCGGCTCGTCGAGCACCGCCAGCCGTGGACGCAGCACCAACGCCCGGGCCAGCGCCGCGCGCTGCTGCTCGCCGAGCGACACTTGGGTGGCCAGCCGGTCGGCAACCGCTTCCAGCCCGAGCGCGTCAATGACCATCCGTGCGTCCGCCTCGGGACGCCGTCCGGCCAGGACCGTGGGCAGCAGGATGTTCTCGGCGATGCTCAGCTCTTCGACCAGTGCCAGCCGTTGCGGGAGCAGGGCCACGATGGCCCAGTCCTGGATCTGGTCCGCGGGCCGGCCGGCCACCAGGATGCGCCCCGATCCGGGTGTGCCCAGCCCGGTGACGAGATGGCAGAGCGTCGACTTGCCGGAGCCGGAGCGGCCGACCAGCGCGACCAGCTGGGCTCCGCCGATCTCCAGGTCGACGTCGCGCAGCACGGGTGCGGAGGCAGCGCCGCCCAGATGGTGGGTCACCTTCTCGACTCGCAGTAGCGGTGGCATCAGATCCCCGCTCCGTCCGGGCGATCGGGCGGCAGCAGGTGCACGCCGTCCAGATCGAGCACGATCCGGGCCCGGCCATCGGGGAAGCGGGCCAGCGCCTCCGGCGGCAACTGAATCCGCCCGGTCGAGTCGATCGCGGCGGTGGCCGGACCGTCGCCCTCAGCCTCGGTCGACATCACCCCGTGCCGCAGGTCCAGGACCCGGTCGGCGACCGCGACGGCCCGGGCGTCGTGGGTCGCGAAGATCACCGCGCTCCCGGCATCAGAGCACCGGCGCAGCTCGGCCAGCAGCAACTGCGAACTGGCGTCGTCCAGTTCCGCGGTCGGCTCGTCCGCGATCACCAGTGCCGGGGTGCCGACCACCGCGCTCGCTACCGCCAGCCGCTGCTGCTCGCCACCGGACAACTGGCCGGCGCGCGCCCGTCCGCGAGTGGAAAGCTCTAACCGGTCGAGCAATTCGCCGCTGCGATCGACGCTGACTCCGCGCAACCGAGCCGACTGGGCCAGCTGCTCCACCGCCGTCAGATGTTCGAACAGGCTGTGCGTCGGCCGCTGGGCCACCCACCCGACCTGGTGACGGCGCAGCCCGCGCAGCGCCCGGCGAGACAGTCGAGCGGTGCTCACGTCACCGATCCAGAGCTCACCGCCACTCTGGCGCTCCCGGAGTGCCAGCACCGACAACAGACTCGACTTACCACTGCCGGACGGACCGGTGACAGCCGTGATCGCGTGCGTCGGGAAACTCGCGTCGATCCCGCGCAGGGCGTGCGTCTCGCCGGTTGCCGATAGGTAGATCCGAACCAGCCCGGCGCACCGGGCACCCACCGTTACCTCACTCGACATCGCGCAACACCTCCCCGGTGGAGGACGCCGTACTCGCCGAGCCGCGCGAGCGCGCGACCACTAGTGCCAGGAGCACAGCCAGCACGACGCCGAGCACCGATGCCGCTAGGCCGGCGCGATCCAGCCGCAACGCGAACGCCGGCACACCGCTCCCACCCGGGTCCAGAAGCCGCGCTCCGAACGGGACGATCGCGCCGACTCCGACTCCGGCCAGGACCAGCGAAATCAGTGCGAAGACAGTCAGTTCCAGGGCCCGTGCCCGCCCGGTGCCACCGCTGCCCAGGCCCATCCGGGTGAGCATCAGGTCCGCTGCCCGAGCCCGGGTCACGGAGCGGTCGGCGAACATCGACAGGCCGAGCATCGCCAGCCCGGCCACGCACAGGCCGAGCGCCACCTGATACCCGGTCGAGCCGCGGGCCGCGACCAGATTCGGCTCCTGCTCGAACTCCTGGTACGTGCTGACGTGCTGGGCAACCAGGTGGTGCGAGGCAAGCAGCGCCTGTATCGAGTCGAGGTTCACGGACGACCAGAGGGACGGAAAATACTCGGTGCTAGCGACGGAAGCAGAACCGGAGCGGGCTGGTGGCCGTACCCGTGGGTCCTTTGTCCCGAGGTAGGAGAAGAAGCTGTCGGCAGGAACGACAATCACCGGAAGGTCTCCGGAGGCCCCAGGGAACGCTGGGAGAACGTCCATCATCGTGATCGGGACGCCGTCGCGCTCGGACTGGACCGAAGCCTCATCACCGGGACGCTGCAGGACCGCACCGACGCCGAGGGCCGGGATCGGCCCTTTGGCTCCCCCAGCCCGCTGCCGGGCGGCGACCCTGGCATCGGCGGCTCCGAGCGCGCGCAATCGGTCCCGCGCCCGGGCCAGTTCCGGACCAGTCCCCCAGCTCGCGACCTCGGCGAAGTGCACCGGATCGACAACGAGCAGGTCAAGGTTTCCGTACTCCGGCGGCACGCTGATCCGCCCGCGCCAGACCATCGTCATCCCGGCGGGCAGCGGAGGGACGCGGGCGCCGATCACCGGTTTCTGCTCCGACAGCGGCACTTCCACCTGCTCGCCCGGGGGCGGCGGTGGGAGTTGCGCGGCGCCGCCGTCCAGCAACCAGGACGCGTCGACGGTCGCGGTGACCTGGGCTCCGGCCAGCACGGCGGCACGATCGCCGGTGACCTGGCGCACGGACGACGCGGCGGCCAGGGAGTAGATCAGGAACCCGAATCCGAGGGTCAGGACGGTGATCAGCAGCACCGCCGGCTGGCCGCCGGCGGCCACCCGGCGCGCGGCCAGAGCCGGCACCGGACGGCGGGCAAAGCTCAGACCGGTCACCAGATTGGCGATCAGGTGCAGCGCGAGCCGAGCGCCCACCGCCCCGGCCGCGGCCAGGACCAGCACCGGAACCAGCAGGTCGAGCAGGGACGGCGGGCCGTCGTCTCGCGGCCGCAGGAACAGCCCGGCGGACGCCGTGATCGCGACTGCCAGCAGCAGCGCTTCCCAGGGCACCGATCGCGAGCGCCGGTCCTGCGCCGTCAGCTGCTCGGCCCGGATCGCCGCCACCGTCGCTGCGCCGGCGACCAGGAGCACCCCGGCAGCCATCATCAGGGCGGCATCCCGGATCGCCAGGTCGACGCCGCTCGAGGTGATCGCGCCGGGTGGGCCGACCGCCGTCACCACCAGCCAGCCGAGCAGCAACCCGATGGAGCCGCAGAGCACCGCCACCGCCAGCACCTCAACGCCGGCCAGCGCCCCGATCGTTGCCGGGTGCACTCCCAACCCGGTGGCGTGCCGTACCTCGATCGAGCGCCGGAGCAGGCCGAACACTGCCACCGCCAGCACTGCCAGCAGTCCGAGCACCCGCCCGGCGGTACCGATCGTCCTGGTCCAGGCCACGCTGCGGTCGGCGACCCGACTGGCGTCGGCCACGATCGTCGGCAGTCCGGAGATCACCTGCTGGCGCAGCTTGAGGGGGATCTCGCCGCTCTCCCCTGGGTCACGGATCTCGACCTCGCGCTGGTGGATCCCGGCGACAGTAGCCGCAGCCTGATTCAAGGTCGGGTGCGTCGGGCGCAGTTGTCCCTCGATCGAGTAGAGCAGTTCGTCGCCGCTCTCCCGGGCCAGTCGCTCGGCGCCGGCGACGTCGGTCAGCAGCAGGTAGGCCGGCAGCGTGGTGAACTCGGTGTCCACGGGTATGTCGCCGCGGCGGTAGGACCAGCGGTGGCTGCCCGGCGGATCGGCGGGGAGTCGACCGTCGGGCCCCACCGCGTAGACCCCGGCGACCAGCGCGGTGGTCGTTGTGGTCCGGTGACGGAACCGCACCCCGACACTCACCTGATCGCCCGCGGCCACCCGCAGTTCGGTGGCCATCGGGGCCGGCACCCAGACACCCGGCAGGCTCGCAGCATCAGCCGATCGACCGGCGGGCTGTGGTGATCCTGGCGCGGGCAACACGGTGTGCGCCAGGTCGTCGTCACCAAAGATCCGCGCCCGGTGGATGTTCGGGCCATCGGGCGGCCTGACATTCGCGCCAGCTGCGATGAACGGAGTGAACAGTTTTTCCTTGGAACGTGTTTCGAGACCGATCGAGACGGCGGTAGCGAATCCCGGAGTCAGTCCAGGAATCTCGTCCAGGGCACCGTCGATCAGACCTCGACCAGCCGTTCCCTGGCCGCCAACGATCCGGACCACCGGCGCGTCAACGGCGAGCGCACCGGGTGCGACGGTGGCCAGCCGGGCGACCAGTGCGGCGTTGGCGGCCGCCTCGGCGAACAGCGGGGCGGCCGCGGCGGCCAGGGCCAGTAGCAGGAAGGCCCCCGCGACCAGGAATGCCCAAACACCGCTGAGGGGCAGGCGCAACAGCGAGCGACGCGCCAGTGGTCCCACAATCGGTGACTCTAAAACCGCTCGCGGCAATTTGCCACCGGTTTGCCGTAAACGTTTCCTTTGGGCGTTGCATCCCCGCTTAGCACGATCTACGTGGCGCGCAACCGGACATTAATCTTGATCTGTTCCAGACTAGTGTTTTATGTTCGTCGCATGACGTCCGACTTCGAGGCGCAGTTGCGGGCGGTCTCGTTGCGCGTGACCCTGCCCCGGGTGGCGGTGCTCGCCGCGCTGCGCGATCACCCGCACGTCGACACCGACACGGTGATCACGCTGGTCCGGGCCGAACACCCGGCGGTCTCTCACCAAGCGGTGTACGACGTGCTCCGGGCGCTCACCAACGCCGGTTTGGTCCGGCGAATCCAGCCCGCCGGGGTGACCGCCCGCTACGAGTCCCGGGCCGGGGACAACCACCACCATGTTGTGTGCCGCTCCTGCGGGGCGATCGCCGACGTCGACTGTGCCGTCGGCGACGCCCCCTGTCTCACCCCCTCGGACGACCACGGCTTCGTGGTCACCGAGGCAGAGGTCGTCTATTGGGGCACCTGCCCCGACTGTGCGACCGCCTCACCTCCCAAGTAAATCCGCCAGTTCGGAAGGAAACCGATGAGCGACACCCAGGACAACACCCCCTCCAGTGCCCAGGGCGTGGATCAGATGGCCGAGGCCGGCTGCCCGGTCTCGCACGACTCCGTGACCTCGCACGGCAGTGAGAGCGAGAACCCGGCGATCGACTCGCCGACTCCGAAAACCAGCGGTCGGCCGCGAACGATCCGCGACTGGTGGCCCAACCAGCTCGACCTGTCGGTGTTGCACGCCCACTCGTCCAAGGGCAATCCGCTTCCGGCCGACTTCCGCTATGCCGAGGAGTTCGAGAAGCTCGACGTCGAAGCCCTCAAGCGGGACATCGTCGAGGTGCTCACCACCTCGCAGGACTGGTGGCCGGCCGACTTCGGCCACTACGGCGGCCTGATGATCCGGATGAGCTGGCACGCGGCGGGCACCTACCGCATCCACGACGGTCGGGGTGGGGCCGGCGACGGCGGTCAGCGTTTCGCCCCGCTCAACAGCTGGCCCGACAACGCCAACCTCGACAAGGCCCGCCGCCTGCTGTGGCCGGTCAAGCAGAAGTATGGGCAGCAGGTCTCCTGGGCTGACCTGCTCGTCCTCGCCGGCAATGTCGCCCTGGAGTCGATGGGGTTCAGGACGTTCGGTTTCGGTTTCGGCCGCGAGGACGTCTGGGAGCCGGAGGAGATCTTCTGGGGTCCGGAGGACGCGTGGCTGGGTGACGAGCGCTACGTCAGCGACGCGGAGATGGCGCCGGAGGTCGGCGCGACGGAAATGGGACTCATCTACGTCAACCCCGAAGGGCCTCGCGGTAGCGGGGACTTCCGGGCTGCGGCCCATTTCATCCGAGAGACCTTCGCCCGGATGGCGATGAACGACGAGGAGACCGTCGCTCTGATCGCCGGCGGCCACACCTTCGGCAAGACCCACGGCGCCGGGATCGCCGACGACCACGTGGGCCCGGAGCCCGAGGGCGCCCCGCTGGAGACGCAGGGCCTTGGCTGGCTGAGCAGCTACGGCAGCGGCACCGGTGGCGACACGATCACCAGCGGCCTCGAGGTGACCTGGACCGACCGGCCGACGCAGTGGAGCAACCGCTTCTTCGAGATCCTCTTCGATCACGAGTGGGAGCTGACCACCAGCCCCGGCGGCGCCAAGCAGTGGGTCGCCAAGGACGCCGAGGCGATCATCCCGGACGCCCACGACCCGGCCAAGAAGCACAAGCCGACGATGCTCACGACCGACCTGTCACTGCGCTACGACCCGACCTACGGGGAGATCTCCCGGCGCTTCCGGGACAACCCCGACGAGTTCGCGTTGGCCTTCGCCAAGGCCTGGTACAAGCTGCTGCACCGCGACATGGGCCCGGTCAGCCGGTTCCTAGGGCCCTGGGTGGCCGAGCCCCAGCTGTGGCAGGACCCGGTCCCGGCGATCGAGCACGAACTGGTGAATGAGGCCGACGTCGCCTCGCTCAAGGCGAAGGTGCTGGAATCCGGCCTGACGACCGCCCAGCTGGTCTCCACCGCGTGGGCGGCCGCGGCCAGCTTCCGCTCCACCGACAAGCGCGGCGGCGCCAACGGCGCTCGGCTGCGTCTGGAGCCGCAGCGCAGCTGGGAGGTCAACCAGCCGGAGCAGCTCGCAGAAGTCCTGGGCACCCTAGAGGGCATCCAGCGGGAGTTCAACAGCACCGGCAGCGCGAAGATCTCGCTCGCCGACCTGATCGTGCTGGCCGGCTCGGCCGCCGTCGAGAGGGCGGCGCACGACGCCGGGGTCAAGGTGAGTGTGCCGTTCCGCCCGGGCCGTACCGACGCCACCCAAGAACAGACCGACGTCGAATCCTTCCGGGTCCTCGAGCCGCGCGCCGACGGGTTCCGCAACTACCTGCGGGCAGGCGAGAAAACCCAGCCGGAGGTGCTTCTCGTCGACCGCGCCTACATGCTCGGCCTGACCGCACCCGAGATGACCGTCCTGATCGGCGGTCTGCGCTCGCTCGGGAACAACGTCGGCGGCACCCAGCACGGCGTCCTCACCGACCGGCCCGGGGTACTCAGCAACGACTACTTCATCAACCTGCTCTCCCCCGGCACCCGGTGGAAGGCGGCGGACTCCGCCGAGCAGGTGTACGAGATCCGCGACCTGGGCACCGACGAGGTGAAGTGGACCGCCACCGCGGTCGACCTCGTCTTCGGCTCCAACTCCCAGCTCAGGGCTCTCGCGGAGGTCTACGCCAGCCGGGATGCCCACGACAGGTTCGTGACGGACTTCGTCGCCGCCTGGACCAAGGTTATGGAACTGGACCGGTTCGACCTCGCCTGAACACCTGCAACCGGCGAGCCCTGACCGACGAGCCGTAACCGACGAGCCCGGTCGATCCACCAGCGATCGACCGGGCTCGTCCGCTCCCAGGCGGCCGGTTCAGCGCATGGCATCCTCCGGTTCCGCAGCCGGCAACTCGGTCTGGTCGCCCCGATCCAGCTTGCTCGGCCACCAGATCACGCCGCCCAGGTCGAGGTTGATGGCCGTGACCAGAACCGAACGGACGATCATGGTGTCGAGGATGACGCCCAAGGCCACCGCCGCCCCGAGCTGAGCGAGGAACACCAGCGGCAGGCTGCCGAGCACGGCGAACGTCGCCGCCAGCACCAACCCGGCCGAGGTGATCACCCCACCGGTGGCCGCCAGAGCGACCAGCGAACCCTCCCGGGTGCCACGGGTTTGCGTCTCCTCGCGCACCCGGGTCATCAGGAAGATGTTGTAGTCGATGCCGAGCGCGACCAGGAAGACAAACACGAACAGCGGGAACGAAGCGTCGGCGTGCTCGAACCCGGACCCGACCTCGAACAGGCGGGTGAACACCGTGTGGAACAGGATCGTGGACAGGCCCAGCGCCGTCCCGAAGGACAAGATCACCGTCAGGATCAGGATGATCGGCGAAATCAGGGCTCGGAGCAGGAGCATCAGGATCAGCATCACCACGGCGAGCACGACGGGAATGATCACCTTGTTGTCCCGACTCGACGCGTGCTGGATGTCGAGGTAGATCGCCGAGGTGCCGCCGACCAGCGCATCGGCGCCCTGGACCGGGTGCACCGCCGCGCGCACGTCTCGCACCGTATCGAACGCCGTCTGGGACGCGATGTCCCCCGGCACGGTCGCCGTGGTGAGCGCGACCCCACCCACCGCCGGGATCGCCGTGTTCACCTCGCCGATGCCCTCGACCTTCGCCATCGCGTCGGCGACGGCCTGCCGCTGCCCCTCGTTCGAGACGACCTGGATCGGGTTCGACGTGTCGACCAGCCCGTGCTCGATCAGCACCTTCT
>DATINJ010000019.1:0-6473 GCA_035474375.1 Kineosporiaceae bacterium
CCGCAGGGTGGCCCTGCGGTCGCTGCTAGCTCCCGCGGCGGCCGACGCGCTGGCTCAGGCCCAGGCCGCCGATGCACAGTTGGCCGTTGTGGCAAAGGATTTCGATGACCTCGCCAAGATGGGCCTGGACGCCGACGACACGAAGATTCTCGAGGAGAAGGTACGGCCGAACATCGCGGCGACCGCGGCGATCTGGACCGACAAGATCAAGCCCTTGGCACTGAATACCAAGCGCACCAGCAAGCAGGACGATACCGTTGCCGCGCTGGTCAGCGGGGAGTTCGGACCGCTCGCCAACTCCGTGGCCGACGGGGCTGAGGAACTCAGTGTCAACAGCCAGGCGGACACCCAGGCGGAGGTCAAGGACGCGACCAAGTCCGCCAGCCGGGCGATCACCAAGGTGTGGTTGTTCACCATCATCGGGGTCATCCTGCTGGTGCTGCTCGGCCTGGCCATCTCCCGGTTGCTCTCGACCTCGATCGGGATGGTCCGGAACGCGCTGGTGGCGCTCGCCGAAGGTGATCTCACGGTCGGCGCCAACGTCGACTCGAAGGACGAGGTCGGCCAGATGGCGGAAGCCCTCACCCGAGCCCAGGCCTCGCTGCGCGAGGTAATGGGAGAAATCAACGGGACGTCGGCCACGCTGGCCGGCAGCGCCGAGGAACTGACCTCGGTGTCGGCACAGATCGCCGCCAACGCCGAGGACGCCGCCTCCCAGGCATCAAACCTTTCCGGGACGGCGAACGAGGTCTCCAGCAACGTGCAGACCGTCGCCGCCGGTACCGAGCAGATGAGCGCCAGCATCCGGGAGATCGCGTCGTCCTCGGCCGAGGCCGTCCGGGTGGCGTCCAGCGCCGTCCGGGAAGCCGCCACCGCGACCGAGACGGTGGCGAAACTGGGTGCTTCCAGCGTTGAGATCGGCAAGGTGGTCAAGGCGATCACCACGATCGCCGAGCAGACCAACCTGCTGGCCCTGAACGCCACCATCGAGGCCGCTCGCGCCGGTGAAGCCGGGAAGGGCTTCGCCGTGGTCGCCGAGGAGGTCAAGCAACTCGCCCAGGAGACCGCTCGGGCGACCGAGGACATCTCCAAGATGGTCGACGCGATTCAAGCCGACACCCACGAAGCCGTCGGGGCGATCGCCCGGATCTCCCAGACCATCGAGGACGTCAACTCCTACCAGACGACGATCGCCTCGGCGGTCGAGGAGCAGACCGCCACCACGTCGGAGATCTCCCGCAGCGTCACCGAAGCGGCCTCCGGCTCGGCCAGCATCGCCGGCGGAGTGGAGTCGGTCGCCACCGCATCCCAGTCCTCGATGCACGGAATCGGCGAATCTCAGCAGGCAGCAATCGAACTCGCATCGCTGTCGGCCCAGCTTCGGACCATGGTCGCGCGCTTCAAGATCTGAGCTCGGGACTCCTTGTCAGCCCATGCTTTTCGCGCCGTCAATGCTTTCTCGCAAGATGTCGGCGTGACCAGCATGCTGTGCCGTCTCGGCGATCACGTGCAGTAACACCCGGCGGGCCGACCACGAAGTGCCCGGCGGGAACCAGGGTGCCTCTGGAAGTGGCTGTGAGACATCGAGATCGGGGAGATCGCGGACGAGCTGGTCGGTTCGGTCGGCGACCACCTGGTAGGCAGTCAGGAGGTCGGCGACGGTCTCACCAGGTGCCATCCGGAACGCGGCCGCCCAGTCCGCCATCTCCCCCTCGGTCATACCGGGCATCGCGGCCGGACCCTGCTCGATGAAGTTGACCCAGTTCCGCTCGACGCCGGTAACGTGCTTGATCAGCCCGCCGAGGCAGAGTTCACTGGCGGTGCTTCGGGTCGCGGCCTGTTCGTCAGTCAGGTCGCGGACGGTGAATCGGAGGAAGTGCCGCCCCTTGGCCAGAGACTCGAGCAAGTCCGCACGTTCGCCGGTGATCAGACCTGTTGTCGCCATTGCCGTACTCCTTCAATCGATTCGTAGTTGCGAAACCCAACCTAGGCAGTAATCAGGTCAGCTTCGTTCCGCTTGGCTAGGGCCTGTTCTAGAAGCCGAGTGGGAACTCTGCGAGCGTCCGCCAGGAGCCGGCGACTCTGGTTCCGGCGAGCACCTGGACGTGCGTCACCAGCATCGAGAACGGCAACTGCGCGGCGATCAAGCGCTCGGCGGCCAGCAGATCGTCCAGCGGCGCCCCGTTACCCACCGTCAGATGCGGCACCACGGCATCATATTGCCCACCGAACGGCGGATATTCGGGGAATTCGCGAACGACAGCAGCGGTCAGCGCCACGAACGGCTCAGCCGGGTCCGGTGCTAACCACAGCACGCGCTGATCGAACCACGCCGTCCGTACCCACTCGGCAGTGAACCGGGGCACGGTGACCACCGCCTGGCTCAAGGCGTGCAGCGCGGTCTCGTCGATCTCCGCCGGCGGCAGGAACGGGTACAGCACGGTGACATGCGCCGGAACTCCCCAGTTCGCCGCCATGTCAAGCCGTTCTCGGTGCCGACCAACCACCGGTTCTGCGGCGGGAACGTTGACCACGACCGCGCTTTCCGTCGGCTCCGACATCAAGTGAGCGTACCCGCCGGTGGAGAATCGCGGAATATCGGATTGCAGGTGACAAGTGACCCCGGGCGTGACGTCACGAATGCGGAGTCACCGCAAGATCACGGGGGACCTTTGGCGACGGCGGCGGCCACGGAGCGCCGACCGGGGTGACGGCGATCATCCGACCGGTGTCGATCAGTGCGCTGGACAGATCGCCGACGAACTGCCACAACTCCCAGCATCGGTCGGCACCCAGCCGCTCGAAAGGTCGGGCCGAGGCAACGTCGGTGGCTGCCTCGATGCCGTCCCGGCACTCGCGTCCCGCGCTGGTCAGCGACCCTTGCTCGGTCAGCAGACCGCGCTGATGCAGCCGAGCGCGGGCTGCCAGCCAGACCTCGTCGGTCAGGCTTCTGGACTGCCGCAGGCGGTCGAGTTGAAGCCGCTCCCCGGCCCAGTCCGCCATCACCACCTGGGCTTCGACGGCGTCGAGATCAGCAGCGACCAGTGCCGCGATGTGTGCATCACCGCGGTACTCGCGCAGCGTATTCATCGCCCGCCACAGTTGAGCCCAAGGCTCGGTCGGCGGATCGACGGCCTGGTTGGCCGCGGCCAGCGGCCGGCCGCGGGTATCCAAGTCCGCGACCGCCTCCGTCAGCATCACCGCCATCGAGCTGACCTGCGGCTTTCCCGGATGCTCAGCGAACTGCCGGGCCGCACTCGCCGCCACCGCGGCGTGTGTGGCAGCCACCGCGTCCGCCGGGCTGATTACCCCCCAGGCACCCGGGAGTACCTGCTCGATCGTCGCCTGGGGGAACCCGTGAAACGCGGAGGTCACCACGGCCGGGTGGGCCACCCCCAGTGGCGCCGCGCGCAACACCAGATACGCGGCTCGGGCGGGCAGCCCCACCCCCTCCGTTACCGCGCCGGCCTCCTGGGTGAACAGCGCGGCGAGCGTGAAGGGCTCGGCGGCCGCCCAGTAGGCGTGCCCCCACTGGGCCGCAGGTGACGTCGTCATCAGGCTCCTTCATGATCCGCCGTTTCTCGGCGGTCGTTACAATCGATTGAGGCCTTGCACCCGCCTAGGATCTAGCCCCGGCGTGCAGAAATGCACGCCGACCTGCCGACTGATCTCCCGAAGGGGCAGCATGGATGAGCAAGCCTTCCTGGTCATCGCACTGGTTTGCTCCACCGGCGGCCTGGATGCCCTGACCCGAGTACTTGGGCCGCTACCGGCTGATTTTCCCGGTGCCTTGCTCGTGTTGCAGCACATCGACCCCACGGCACACAGCGGCCTGACCGCGATCATGGGCCGGCGCACCGCGCTGTCCGTGCTGGAAGCCGCCGAGGGGATCAAGCTCAAACCCGGCCAGGTCCTGGTCGCACCGCCGGGCAGCCATACCCTGGTCACTCATCAGGGCACGGTCGCACTGATCGAGTCCGGAGCCCGGCCGCCGTACCGGCCCTCCGCCGACCTGCTGCTGACCAGTCTGGCCCTGGCGGTCGGCCCGCGCGCGGTGGCGGTGGTGCTGTCCGGGCACGGCATTGACGGCGCGACCGGCGCCACCGCCGTACACCGGTTCGGCGGCGTCGTGATCGCCAGTGACGAGGCGTCCTCGACCGAGTTCTCGATGCCCAGGGCCACCATCGGTCGGGACACCGGGCTCAACCACGTCGTCGCTCTGGACGACATCCCGGCCCTGCTGGTGTCGCTCGCCGCAGCGCCCGAGGTGAAGACGACCGGCGACTGAACTGGATCCTTGAGGTTGCTCCGAGCGACGAACAGATCAGCCCGCTGGATCACCGGTCGTCAGCAATTGCCCAAGTGTCCGCGAAACCGGGCCCCACGCCTCCCGCAAGGCAGCCCGGTCTGGCGCGGCGGGCAGCACATAGCCGCTACCGGAGTAGAACGTGCCGGTCTCCCACTCCAGGGTCGCACCGGTAATCCGGGTCACCTCGGCCAGCTGCGCATCGAGCGGCGGGTGGACGGCGAACCGACGGGAAACGAAGAAGTCTCCGTCGAGAGCCTCCTTCCCAGACGCCAACGTCGTCGGCGTACAGGTTCCGTATTCTCCCTCGGTGTACAACATCGCGTAGGCCGGGTCGAGCCGCGTGCACAACGCCTTCAGGTATCGCAGAACGTGAGGTCCGAGCAAGGCGGCAGCTGCCCGCTCCTCCTCATTCCAGCTCTCCCGCATGAAGGCGAGGACGTCAGCACCCACGGCGAGCGCCACCGGATGCTGTGCCGCCACTGCCTCGTCTTCCGGCTTTCCCTCGACATCGAGCATCGCCGGCCCGAGGCCGGGCAGATCCATGTTCACTCGATACGCCGTCCCCTCGCGCATCGCCCGCCGAACCTGCTCGACACTCCAACCAGCGCGCCACTCGACGCCCTCGATGTCGTGCCACCACGAGAACACGACGCCGGCCGGACCCGTGGCCATCTGCCCGCCGTACTGCCCACCCTCGGCCTCGAGAACGTCGCCGACCGCAACCAGCCCCGATGGTGCCATCGGCCGGTCAAACCACAGACCGATCGTCAGATGCTCCCCCTCTGGCCACCCAGTCACGTGCCTCCCACCAACATTGACATTTGACTAGAGGGCCGGATATAGGCAACGTTCACGATCTACAGGTTCAGAGACCGCGCGAGGTTCAGCAGGTGCTCTTCATCCCGGCCCGCCAAACAACTACGATCGACCTCTGATAAGAAGACCCGTTGCGCCGATTCTTCTAGTTCAATCAAAGAATCGTTATGACTCCGATCGTTGATCATGGAATCATAACCCCACAGCCCACGCCAAGGACTATCGCTGCGCGGCGGAAATCGCTCGAATCGCCAATGGTTCGAAAGCCTCGGATCGGACTCCTCGAACAAGGATCCGGGCACCCAACCCGGCAACCCGTGATCTCTCAGTATCAAATACATCAAACCGAAATAATCAAAGTCCAAGAAGGGCGCCATCAAGGCCATCGAAAGAACGCCGTATTCTTGCCCCTTGGTGATCGGCAGAACAATGTGGGCGGGATATCCCAACTCCGCCCGCTCCAACTCTGGAAGCTCTTGGCCTCGATTCGATCGAGCAATGACCTTCACATCACGTCCTCAAATTCGCATCTATACATCCGCAGTGTATATTTCGTTACTTGAACTTACCATTTAGTTCGATTATATTCACCGGTTCAAGGATCGCTCGAGGGCCAGCAGATGCTCTTCATCCCGGCCCGCCAAACAACTACGATCGATCTCCGCCAGAAAGACCCGGTGTGCGGATTTTTCCACCTCCATCAGAGAATCGTGATGATTCGGATCGTTGATCATGGAATCATAGCCCCATAACGCGCGGAAACGGCTGCGGCCCTGCGGCGGAAATCGTTTGAATTGCCAATACGCCGAGAGCCGCGAATCAGACACCTCAAACAAGGGGGCAGGAACCCAAGATGGCGCCCCATCATCCTCTAGCACCAGATACCTCAAACCAAAAGATTCCAAGTCCAAGAATGGCGCCATCAACAGCATCCCGAAAACTCCGTATTCTCTCCCCCGGGTAATCGCCTGCACTGTGTGGACTGGAGAGCCCAGCTCCGCTTGCTCCGATTCCGGCAAGCCCTGCCCCCGGTTCGTCCGCGCAGTTACCTTAATGTTGAGCCTCAGATCCTTGTCGTAACAGTTTCACGTGATCGTCTATTCTTTGAACTTGAAGTCATCCACCCAACCGGTTATTTGATTTCGAAGGTAGTGGATGTTGACACCGTCGAGTACGAACTCCATCTTAACCCAACCCTCCTCAGGCCAACGCGGGTCCGTGATTTCTCCCTTCCTTAGGGGTACAACCGTTCCTTCTTCAGGGTAGTCCTTGACTAATCTGAGAACTTGCCTCTCCTGGTCTGTCTTCGGGACACTGCGGCCGGTCGATCCCCGGCCAAGAGGAGCCG
>DATINJ010000020.1:0-45049 GCA_035474375.1 Kineosporiaceae bacterium
GGCTCGGATGCTTGTCGGAGGCTCGCTTGAGTCCCGGCTTCTTGTCGTCCGTGATGCTCATCAGTCCTCCAGATCGGCCGTGCGGCAGTGCGGGTGACTCTTGGCTTCTCGGATGGTGCTTCGAGCAAGTTGAGCCGGAACGGTGACGGCCCGGGCGAGAAGGCCCGGGCCGTCACGTGCAGGACTGGTCAGCCCTTGACAACGGCATTCCAGACCTGGTCAAGGGCGGCCACGCCCTCGGCTTCCTTGACGGTGTGCTGTGGATCGACGATGAGGGTGTAGGCGCTCAGGGTGGGGCTGGTCCGCCAGCAGAGCATCACCGTGAGCCGGACGCCGGCGTTACCTCTGGGTACCAATTTCACGTTCTGCGTGCACCTGTTCTTGCCGACCAGTCGGCCCTCGTCGACCGCCCAGGTGAACCCCGGCTTCCCGGTCACGTCGGTGCGGGCCGCGACCACGCGGATCGTCCGCGTCGGACCGGCGGAACCGTATGTCTTGAAGATCAAAGTGGCGCCGTCGCTCGCGACCTGAGCGCGCTGTTGCCAATCCTTGGACAACAGCGCGTCGGCCGAGACTGCCAGCGCGGCCAGTCCCTGCACCTGGGCTGGTAACTGGATCGGCGCGGTGCGAGCGACAGTCGGGACATCTGCATCGTCGCGGAGCAAAACCGTACTGACAGCTGCTGCGGTCACCAACGTCGCGGCGACTGCCAGAGTGACCCAGCGACGCCCCCACGATCGGCGCGGCCGGTCGAACGATGGCTGCTCCCGTTCGGCGAGATCTTCGATGGGTCGAGCCAGCTTTCGTGTGGTCACGGGTCTCCTCCGAACGCTATCCGGTGATGCGATAGATGTCGGACGACGAGCTACTCGCCTTGAACGGCCAGTTTCCCCGCATCGGATCCGGCAAACGGCGGTGGCCCGGGTCTGTTGACCCGGGCCACCGCTTGTTACGTGCTCAGTGCTGACTCAGTGATCGATCAGAACGGGCCAACCGTGAAGGCTGCACCGCTGGAGATGATCGTCTTGAAGGTGGGGGCGGTTACCGAACCACCGCTTACCACAGTCATGGTGTACGTGCCGTCGGCCAGGTCGGCGACCGCGTTGTAGTCGTAGACACCGGCTGTAGCGGTGATTCTACTGTTGGCGTCGAGCGTGCAGATCAGTTCGTCATCGCTGATGACAACGGGGGCTACACACTCGGCCTTCTGGCCGTTGGTCTTGTTGACCCCGGCGGCGTACGACGTCGGGTCGTAGGTCGCGCCGGCGACCAGATACACGTGCGGGGTTGCTGTGTTCGTTCCAGTGGCCGTGCCGTCTCCGGAGTCTGTCCCGGCAGTATCGGCGGTGACGAAGGTCAGAGCACTGAAGCCTTCGCCCTGAACATCGACGTCCACCGAGAGTCCGCCGGCAACGGTATTCGGCGAGATGACGATTCCGTTCTTGTAGGTGTAGGTACCAACACTCGCGGAAACCGTGCCGCCCAAAGTGGTCACCGTAAGCGTTGCCGTCCCGGCCGCCCCGGGCGGGGTAACGGCGCTGAAGCTGGTCGCGCTAATCGCGGTGACGCTCGTCATCGCGACACCACCGAGGGTCGCCGACAGAGGAGTTGCGGTGGCGATCGTGGTGGGGAAGTTGGTGCCGGTGATGACGACGGTCTGGCCACCCACCGACGGGCCACTGGTCGGCAGGAACGTCGGGGTGGCCGACGGCAAGGCGACTGAGTAGCCGGTCTTGGCGAGGGCCGCCGTGGCGCTAGCTAGCGTCGAGTTGTTGTACACGCAAGCGACCCAGAACCCGGTCGTGCCACCCGAGAGGTCGGGCACCAGCGTCGAGATTTTCGTGGAACTGAGGAACCGGGTTGTCACAGAGTTGATGATGTTCGCGGCCGGAGTGCCCGGAGTAGTGGAACAGGCAGTCGTGGACGTCGCGGCGAGCGTCGCCACGTTCTGGAACTGCACACCGACCAGGGCCGCTGAGACGAACTTGGGGGTGGCGGTCGAGGCCAGCGTCAGCGTGATGGTGTTGCCACCGGCAGCGGGGCCAGAGGTCGCGCTCGGGGTTACTGGGTTAACCACAGCCTGGCTCGCGGTGGCGAGGCCGCCGACCGCGGCAACAGCCAGCACCGAGCTGATGCCGACTCGAGCCAGCATCGAACCCGTTCCGCGCTTGAGAAGAGCCATCTTCGGCGCATCTCCTACGTGAGATGAATGGTTTCGGGTGATACGCATTGAGTGACTCCTCCGTGAGCAGAGTTGGGGTCCTCATGACCCCTCCGGGATGCCTATCGACGGTTCGCGACGGCGTATGACCTATCCGAGATTGCTTCACTCGATTGGCGTCGATCAGGCTGGAAATCGCAGGGCAACAACGAAATACGGCCCCCACTCCGCGAGAGAGTGGGGGCCGTAATGCGGTCCGAAAAGGTCAGCCGACGGTGATGGTCAACGACGTCGTGTACCCGGGGGCGTTGGTGCTGTTGCCCGCTGTTGCGCCGCGCAGCAGCCAGGTGCCGGCGGTCGGGAACTTCTGCTCCTGCACTACCACCCCGGTAGCTGACACCGGGATGTTCTTCAGCGGAACCCACTTCGTCGGCGTCTTGCTATTGGCGACCTCAAGGTGCCCAGTGGCGGAAGGAGTTTCGGTGTTGACCCGGAAGGAGTAGGTGGCAGTCTCGCCGTGGACAAGCTCCATGTCCGGTCGGCTGGCCCAGGTCACCAGGGCGCTGGCTTTGGTCACCACCGGAGCGCTGTAGGTCTTCTTCCCTGTGCTCGACGTCAGCTCCGCTCGCCATTTACCATTCGTCTTGCTCGTGAATGCGACATTGAACAAGCCACTTTCGTCGGTCAGGCCGTCGGACACGGTGACGTACTCCTTGCCCCTGAGCTGCTGCAGCGCGACGGCCGCCCCCTCGACCGGCGTGCCGACCTTCGCTGCGGTGTCCGCGACGATGATCAGGCCAGTGACGTTGGCGCCGACGTTGGTCGCGGTGATCGGCAACTGAAGCTTGACCGAACGAACCGCCTTGGCCACAGATGCCTTCACCGTTCCAGCAGCCTTCTGCTGCGCCGCTGCCTTGGCCGCATTGGCTGCATTGCCTGCATTGGCTGCATTGCCTGGAGCAGCCTGCGCCCGGGCCTCAGCGGCACTGCCGCCGAACGTTTCCGAAGCGATCGTCCCGATATCAGTTTTCGCCTGCTGAGCAGTGTCGTGTGACTCGTCACCGTTGCCGAGGCTAGCGGTAACGGACACTGCAATGGCGGAGGCCAGCATGACGCCTGCCGCCACTGTGCCGATCGTAAACTTGGACATCGTTCTCCTCGGTGGACGTGGTTGAGCGTCACCCGGGGCGGGACGCATTCACCGCTCTACGTCGTCAGATCACCGAGCTGCCTGACCGAAACCAGGTGACGGTAGCCATTCGGGTGATGCCCTCTCGCTCAGACCTTCAGTCAAAAGGGACGCAATCCGTGCTGGACGTGCGTTGTCCATGAAGGGCGAACCTTCAGTGCAGAACCGAGCAGGGTCTCGCGCCCGTCAGAGATGGCGAATGACCCCAACGGCCGCTGGCTCTGTCGCATCGCCAAAGCGATGTGACAGAGCCAGCGGGTACGCAAATCTCAGGGTGCGCTGGACCTCTACTCCGGCACGAAAAGGACGTTGACCGTGCTCGACGGATGCGCCGCGTTCCAGTCATCGGCTTTGGTCTCCAGCGCAGCTATTTTAGCGGCTGCTGCCTGAAGAATCTTGGCCTGCGCTGTTGTGGTCTTGGCCCGCCGATAATTTGTCATGGCCTTTGCGCGGATCACGTCTGTTTGGATCTTCACGGTCGCGGGCGCATACTGCCCGACGTAGAACGCCTTGAACAGGACCGTGACCTTCGCCTCGGCATGAACGCCCTGGACGATACAAAGAATGTCGGCCTGAGCAGGCTGATCAAGGCAGGAGTCCCGGTCGCTCGTCATGCCCCATTCGGTCAGTACCGGCATCCATAACGAGTGCGCCGACTGGGTCGTGCCTTTGACCACGTAGCGAACGCTGTTCACGGCGCAGTTCGGCGTCGCCGGCTGGGTCCGGCAAACGACCGAACTGGGGTTGGGGTTTGCCGTAAGCCCCTTCGGGGCCGGGACTGGCAGCACCAGGGCCGGAGCCTTGGTCGCGGTAACCACCGGAGTGGCGGCCCTGGCTGCCCCAACGGACCTAGCGTTCGAAGCGGAATTTTGGGTCAGGCTTCCATTGCCGGAGATGGCCAAGACGGTCAGGGTGGCGCCGCAGGTGAGCACGACACCGGCAACTAGGCCAGCGGTGATCTTCGACATTGTTTCTCCTCAGGAGGCAGGGACCCAGTGGGCGGGACTCATCGGGCAGGACCGACCTCGCGGGGCGGCGAAAGCCGCACTTACCTTCGTCGGCCGCTCACCCCAGCAGGAGAGGGAAACGCCCGGCCCTCACCCGATCGGAGCGCTGCTGGTCCGCATCGCCACTGAGCGTGGTCAACTGGCGGGTCAGTCTTCGAAGCCCGGGACCGACGTAGGCGACGTGCGGGCACCGCTGTACAGGGCCCGGAGTTGGTGGACGACGCCGAGCGCCATCGCTTCCCCGGAACCACCTCGCACGGCGCACAATTCGATCAGCGCTGCCTCGACGACAGCATCGACGGTGCTCAACGCGGTGAGATATTGGCTCAGCTCGGGAAAGGCGAACCCGAGTCCGACGGAACGCAACAGCGCCGCCGAGACCTGCTCCGTCCGGTTGACTGCTCCAGCCACAGCGGCCGCCAACGCTTGACGATTGGGCGAGTCCGGAGCCCAGGCGGCCAGTGCGGCCAGCGCTCCGATCAGGACGCCGTCCCCGATCGGGATCAAGCCTCCGCCGACACCGATCAACTGCCGGACGGCGCTCTCGGCGTCCCCTGCCGCTAACGCGGCCAAGCCGAGCACGAGTTCATCAGGCGGCTTCATCTCCGGATCGAGCGAATCCGCAGGCACGTCCGGATCCAGGCCCGACGTGATCGACTGCGGCGGTAGCTCCAGTGCGGGGATACTGGGATTCCACCAGCGCAGCACCGGCCAGCGCACCTCGGCGAGAGTGATCGCGCCCCAGCCGATACTGATCTCGCCCCGGCTGACCGGCGAACCGGCCACCGACACCGGTACCAGATCCGCAGCCGCCGGTGGCAACACGATCCCGATCGGCAGTTGGACGGCGTCCGGCTGCAGCAGGGCGACGACGGCACTCGGATGATCCCGGCCGTCCCGGGAATCGGCCGCCGCGAGTTCATCGATCTGCAGGTAGACGGCCCCAGCATCGATCCCGAGTACGCGAGCCGGGCGGGACGGTCCGGCCAGAAGGGTCCACAGTGCCACGCTCGCCGCCGTCACTCCGCCTCTAACGTCGCCGTCGAGCAGGACACTCCCGGCCACGTGATGCTGATCTACGACAGCGGGGACGAATGGAACAGTTCGGCGAAGGCCGGCAAGTCGTGCCGGGCCGCTAGCCGATCCGATACTCACCAACGAGCGGAGCGATCAGACGTCTGTTCGAATCAAGCACTCGACGGAAGCGTGGATCAGCCCTGCTTCTATGCCACTGAACTGGTCGTATGCCGTTATCCACAGGCCATTCCGAAACTGACGGTACCTGCCTGCAAAGTACCCACCATGACCACAGAGAACCCGCTAGGCCGGCCGGAGGACTACGTCCCGACGTCGGCACCACTACCGAAAACCGTCACGGACGTCGACGACGCCCTGCTCGCCGAGGCGCAACTTCTCCTCGGCATCATCACCGAGAGCGACACGGTGAACCTGGCCCTGGCGGGCCTGATCACCGAGCACCGCCGCGAAGGCGCCGTGGAGTCACAGCTACGGCGCTACCAGAGCGGGCAGTTCGCCACACTGCACCACCAACTCGGGCACCGGTCATGATCCGCGGCTGGCTCCTCGATTCCAGCGCGCTCGCGCAGGCGCACCGGCCGGAGGTGACCGACCGTCTCGAACCGTTGCTCCGCGCCGGGCTGCTCTACACCTGCCCGGTGCTCGACCTGGAGGCGCTGGCCACCGCGCAGACGGCAAGCAGCTACCGGGCGCTGGCCGCCGAACGCCGAGAGGCCTACCGGTCCGCGCCACTACAGCCGGCTATCGGCGAGCGGGCTCTCTCGCTGCAGAACCAGCTGACCCGGCGAGCGCATTCAGGAGCGGCCAACGCCCGCGACCTGGTCGTCGCGGCGACCGCGCTCGAGCACAATTTGAGCGTGCTTCATTACCGGCGTGTCTTCGAACTCCTCGGCGAACTCTGCGACCTGGACCAGCACCCGGTCGCGCCGCTGGGCAGTCTCCCGTGACCACCGCCTTCGTCTTCGGTGGTGGGGGTCTGCTTGGCGCCAGCGAGGTGGGCATGCTGCGGGCCCTGATCGAGAGCGGCCATCGCCCCGATCTGGTGCTCGGCACCAGCATCGGGGCGATCAATGGCGCGGTGGTGGCCGCCGACCCGACTCCGGGTTGCGTTGCCACCCTGATCGAGACCTGGGAGTCGATGAATGGCAGCGAGCTCTTCTCCGGGCCGCTGAAACGGTTGCGGGTAGCGGCGGCTACCCGCACCCACCTGCACTCGATCGAACCCCTGCGGGAGCTGCTCGAAAGCAAGCTGGGGCCGATCAGAATCCAGGATCTCGCGGTCCCGTTCCAGTGCTGCGCGGCAAGCATCGAGCGGGCAGCCGAGACCTGGTTCGACAGCGGGCCACTGGCCACCGCCGTGGCCGCGTCCTGCGCCGTCCCCGGCATGTTCGGGCCGGTCGAGATCCAAGGTGAGCACTACTTCGATGGCGGCCTGGTCAACAGCCTGCCGGTGGGCCGGGCAGTGGCCCTTGGCGCCGACGTCATCTGGGTCCTGCATGTCGGCCGGATCGAGCAGCCGCTGACCGTGCCGACCCGGCCGTGGGAGGTGGCGACGGTGGCTTTCGAGATCGCCCGGCGGCACCGGTTCGCCGCTGACATGGCGGCAGTCCCACCCGGTGTCACCGTGTATGTGATGCCGGCCGGCGACGTCCGCAGTCCGAGCACCAACCTCCGCTACCGAGATACCCAACGAGTCCGAGGTCGAATCGAGATGGCCTACGAGGCCTCTCGCACATTTCTTGCCACCCTGCCGACGGCGACACCGCCGGCGGCATCCTCGCCGCCGGCGCTGGACTGAGAGCGAGGCCACCGTGCTCCCTCCGTGGTGGGTCCGACGCCTGCTCCTCGTCCCGGCGATGCTGGTGACATCCGTCGTCGCGGTCCTCACTCTGCCGTTGACGGCGGTCGTGGCCGGCCTGCTCGGCTTGCTCTCGCCGCGCACCTGGTCCCGCCCGTTGCGGCTGTTACTCCTGGTTGTCGGTTACCTGGCGGCTGAAGGGGTCGGCCTGATCGCGCTCGGAGTGCTCTGGGTGATCGCCGGGTTCGGCCGCAGCATCCGCGACCCAGCCAGCGAGCGCCGACATTACGTGCTGGTGCGCACCTACCTGGAGTGGCTGTATTGGCTGGTGAAACGGGTTTTGCGGGTGAGCGTCCGGGTAGCCGGCCCAGCGCCGGAGGCCTACCGAGACCGGCCGCTGATCGTCTTCTGCCGCCATGCCGGGCCGGGTGACTCGTTTCTGATCGTGCATGCCCTGCTCGACTGGTACGACCGCGAACCACGGATCGTGCTCAAGGACACCCTGCAGTGGGATCCGGCCATCGATGTGGTCCTCAATCGGCTGCCCAACCGGTTCATTCGGTCCGGGTCGCCGGGGCTGCCTACCGTCAACCACCCAGAGCACCAGCCGCCCGAGCAAGTGATCGGCGAACTGGCCCGCAAACTGGACGGCAACGACGCGCTGGTGCTCTTTCCCGAGGGCGGCAACTTCACCGCTCGCCGCAGGGTTCGGGCGATCCAGCGGCTGCGCAAGATTGGGCTGCACGCCGAAGTACGCAAGGCCGAGGCGATGCGCCACGTCCTCCCGCCCCGGCCGGCCGGGGTGCTCGCCGTCCTGGCGAACGCCGGGGATGCCGATGTGGTGTGGGTCGGCCATACCGGCACCGACCATCTCCTGTCCGTGGCCGATCTCTGGGCCGCGGTGCCGATGGACACCGAGATCCTGATGCGCTGGTGGCACGTGTCGGCGAAGGACGTGCCGCTCGAGCCGGACGCCCAAATTGACTGGCTGTACGAGTGGTGGAAACAGATCGACGATTGGATCGCGGTAAATCGTCCGCCCCGATAGCACGCTGGGCGCTCAAGGGAGCCATACTGGTATGCCGTTCAAGCAGCTTGGCGGCGATCCGCAACATCGACAGAACTGGGGAGGGCGCAGGGTGGGTGCTGGCGACGCCGCACAGAACGGCACCGCTGAGAGCGAACTCGCCCTCGAGCAGCAGTACGTCGACTTGCTCTATGCCCGGCTCGACGAACAGCGAGCCCGCGCGGTCAAGTCCCTGGACGAATTGCGCCGTTCCGCAATCTCCAACACCCCGTCCGGCCGTGCCGAGCGGGACGCTTTCGATGCCCTGCATACCGAGCGGTTGGCCCAGCTCGAAGCCGTGGAGGACCGGCTCGCCTTCGGCCGGCTCGACCTCGTCGAGCCGGAGCGAGGCAGCCGAGAACGTCGGTACATCGGCCGGCTGGGCCTGTCCGACGAGAGCCAGCGGCAGTTGCTGGTCGACTGGCGCGCGCCGGCCGCGGCGACGTTCTACCAGGCCACAGCCGCAGCACCGGAGGGCGTGGCCCGACGCCGGCATCTCGCCACCCGGGGCCGCGTCGTGACCGGCATCGACGATGAACTGCTCGACATCCGTGCCTTGGACGCCGCCGAACTCACCACTGTGACTGGGGACGGTGCCCTGATGACGGCTCTCACGGAGCACCGCACCGGCAATATGCGCGACATCGTCGCCACCCTGCAGGCCGAACAGGACGTCGTGGTCCGGGCGCCGTTGAACGGTGTGCTCGTGGTTCAGGGCGGCCCGGGTACCGGCAAGACGGCCGTCGCGCTGCACCGTGCGGCCTACCTGCTGTACACCCACCGGGAGCGGATCGCGAAGAGCGGTGTGCTGGTGATCGGGCCGAGCTCGGTGTTCCTCCGCTACATCGAGCGGGTGCTGCCCTCCCTCGGTGAGACCGGTGTAGTGCTGTCCACTCCGGCTCAGCTCTACCCGGGGGTCGACGCAACCGGGTCCGAACCGCCAGAAGTAGCCGCACTCAAGGGCGATTTGCGGATGATCCGGGTGCTCCGAGAAGGAGTTCGACAGCGGCAACGGTTGCTGCCGCAATCCGTCTCGTTCGTGCTCGACGGCGATCGAATCACCCTGCGGCCCGCCGTCGTGGCCGATGGTCGCGGCCGGGCCAGGCAGTCCGGACGCCCGCACAACGACTCGCGGGTTTCGTTCGTCCGGCACGTGCTGGACGATCTAGCCGCCCAATTGGCTCGTGCCCGTCGGCTCGAGTTCGATGCCGACACCCGCCTCGATCTGCTTTCCGAATTGCGTGACAACCGAGATGTGCGGCGCGAGGTCAACCTGCGCTGGATGCCGCTGGCCTCGCAGAGCTTCCTGGACCGCCTGCTGTCCTCCCCGGCGAGGCTCAAAGCAGCCGGTCAGGGCGTGTTGACCAGCGCCGAGATCGACTTGCTGCTCCGCGAACCCGGGACCAACTGGACCTCGGCCGACGTCCCCCTGCTGGACGAGGTGGCCGAGCTGATCGGCGCCGACGTCACGGCCGAGGCGGATCAGGCAAGGGCTCGGCAGCAGGCCGCCTCCGAACGCGAAGAGGCACTCGACTACGCCCGGGGTGTGCTGGAGATGTCCGGCGAGGCGGCGGCCATGATGACCGCCGACATGCTGGCCGACCGGTTCAGCGCCGGCGGGAGTTCGATGACCGTGGCCGAGCGAGCCCGCGGGGATCGCAGCTGGTCCTTCGGGCACGTGGTGGTCGACGAGGCACAGGAGGCCTCCCCGATGCTTTGGCGGGCACTGGCCCGCCGGGTACCGTCCCGGTCCATGACCGTGGTCGGCGACCTGGCCCAGACCGGGTCCGCCGCCGGCGCGTCGTCCTGGGCGGAGGTACTCGACCCGCTCGCCCCTGGCCGGTGGCGAGTCGCCGAGCTGACCGTCAACTACCGGACCCCAGCAAAGATCATGGAACCGGCGGCCGAGATGCTGCGCGCTGCCGGGGTGGCGGTCCGGGCCCCGCAGGCCGCTCGAGAGGGAGACTGGGAACCCCTCGCCGTCCATTTGGTGGACGCCGAGCCGCAGGCTGTGGCGGAGACGGTGGTCCGATCACTGGTGGCAGACGATCAGGCACTTTCCGGCGGCCAGTTCGCCGTCGTCCTGCCACGTCGCCAGCATCCGGACATCGCCGAGCGAGTCCGGAAGATCTTCAGTGACCGAGAGTCGGTCGGTCCCCTTGGTGAGCGGATCAGCGTCCTGACCGTCGATGAAGCCAAGGGCCTGGAATTCGACGCCGTCACCGTCGTCGACCCGGCCGCCATCATCGCCGAGTCGCCGCGGGGAGCCAGCGACCTGTACGTGGCGCTGACCAGACCGACACAACGCTTGACTGTGCTGCATCACGGCGATCTACCGGCGGGCCTCGACGCGCTCACTCCAGCCAAGAACATAGAATAGTTGAGCATTCACATTCAACTCGTCATCGGGAGTGCTCGTGTCGAAGCCGGTTTTGCAGATCTTCATTGCCAGCACCCGGCCCGGGCGAATCGGGCTACCGGTAGCCCAGTGGTTTGAGCAGGTCGCCCGCGAGCACGACGGGTTCGACGTCGAGGTGGTCGATCTGGCCGAGGTGGCGCTGCCGTTCTTCGACGAGCCGAGTCACCCCCGGCTGCGCAGGTACGAGCACCAGCACACCAAAGACTGGAGCATGACCGTCGATCGGGCGGATGCCTTCGTCTTCGTCACTCCGGAGTACAACTACGGCTTCAACGCCGTGCTGAAGAACGCCATCGACTTCCTGCACCAGGAGTGGCAGCACAAGCCGGTCGGCTTCGTCAGTTACGGCGGGGTCGCGGCCGGTACCCGGGCCGTCCAGATGCTGAAGCAGGTGGTGACCACACTGAAGATGGTTCCGGTCTTCGCCTCGGTCAACATCCCGTTCGTCGCCCAGTTCCTCGATGACGAAGATCGGATCCAGCCCAGCGACATCATGATCTCGGCCGCAACCGCGATGCTCGACGAACTGCTGCCGATGGCTACCACCCTGGAAACACTCCGCAAGCCCCTCGAGTACTGACCCGCGCTCAGAGCCGCTGAGGTTCGGGCGTCGGAGGCGTCATTTCGCGCATGATCACGGGGAGGCTACCTGAGCCTCACCTCCGCGTGTCACCATTCGTCCATGCCTACTGATCGCCTCACCTTGCCGGTGACCTTGGAGGATGTCGAGGCGGCCGGTCGACTGCTGCGCGGCGTCGTACGTCGTACCCCGGTGGTCCGCAGCCGTGCGCTCTCCGACCGGCTCGGTGGGCCGGTGCACCTCAAGTGCGAGAACCTGCAGCGGGCCGGCTCCTTCAAGATCCGTGGCGCATATACCCGGATGTCCCGGCTCTCGGACGAGGAGAAGGCCCGCGGGGTCGTTGCGGCGAGCGCCGGGAACCACGCCCAAGGGGTGGCGCTGGCAGCTCGACTGCTCGGCCTGCCGGCTCGGGTGTACATGCCGCTCGGGGCCCCGCTGCCGAAGCTGGACGCCACTCGCGGTTACGGCGCGGAGGTGGTGCTCACCGGGAACACCATCGACGATTGCCTGCTCAGGGCCCTGGAGTGGGAGAAGGAAAGCGGCGCTGTCCTGATCCACCCGTTCGACAACCCGAATATCGTCGCCGGTCAGGGCACCGTCGGCCTGGAGTTGCTGGAGCAACTTCCGGCCGTGAAGACCGTGCTGGTGGGGATGGGCGGCGGCGGGCTGATGGCCGGGATCGCGACCGTGATCCGGCAGTTGCGGCCCGAGGTCCGGCTGATCGGCGTCCAGGCCGAGGCGGCCGCCTCGTACCCTCCATCACTGGCGGCCGGGAAGCCGATGGCACTGCCGTCGATGAGCACGATGGCGGACGGGATCGCGGTCGGCCGACCTGGAGATGTCCCGTTCTCGATCATCGAAGGGCTGGTCGACGACGTCGTCACGGTCAGCGAAGAGATGATCTCCCGGGCGATGTTGTTGCTCCTGGAACGGCAGAAGCTGCTGGTCGAGCCGGCCGGTGCGGTCGCCGTCGCGGCACTGTTGAACCACGACGGTGGTTCGCCGCTGCTGACTGCCACGGACGCACCGGTGGTGGCCGTCCTGTCTGGTGGCAACGTCGACCCGTTGCTGCTGATGCGACTGATCCGACACGGGATGGCCTCGGCCGGCCGGTACCTACGCCTGCAGGTCCGGCTGCCGGACAGCCCCGGATCGCTGGCGGGCCTGCTGGCTCGGCTGGCCGCCACGGATGCGAATGTGCTCGAGGTGGAGCACGTCCGCACCGGGCCGCAGATCCCGATCAATGACGTCGAGATCGCCATCTGGCTGGAGACGCGCGGCCAGGAGCACCGGCAGCGCGTCGTCGACGACCTCGCCGCCGCCGGATACGAGCTCCAGGTCGAATAGCGTCGGTCGCCTCGGTCGGCTCGAACCTTGCCACCGGTAGACACGTGCTTCGCCCCGCCAGGAGGTCGGATCACGTGCTTACCGGTGGCAAGGCTTGCGCGCACCGGCAACCAGGCTCAGGCGCGGGCCTGGATCAGGCCGTGGCTCCCGCTGGTTCGCCACGCCGTCCCGGTGCCGTCCAGCTCGGTTATCGCGGCTGGATCAAGGCCGACGATGACGTCCGACTTCAGCGTTCGCAAGGCGACGACCGGGCTCGGGAAGTATCCGGTCAGCTTGGTGAAGTCCGAGGTGGCAGGCCAGTGCCGATCGCCGACCAGCCGCCGGTAGTTCAGATCACCCTTCATGATCGTCAAGCTGGCGGTGGCTAACTCGGCTCGCAGGTCGTCGGGCAAATCCTGATATCCCAGCGGTGCCACCGAGAACGGGTGCGCTCGGATGGTCAGACGGCCAGTCTCGATCGCGGTCCGAAGCCGGTGCCCGATCAGGCTCGCCGTTGCCGGCCCGGCGACCAGACGGGCCACGGCGGCCAGAACATCGGCCGTGGTGGCGTCCGAGACGAAGTACGGGTACGGCTTGATGTGCAGCAAAACCTCGGTGGCCAGACCGGTTTCGAGGAGTTGATCGATCAGGACCAGATCGGGCAACAGCTCGCCGCCGGCATTGTCGGCTACCAGGACGATCCGACCGGGAGCCACCCCGCCAGAAGCACCAGAAGCGCCCGAAGCACCGGTGGGGAGCAGTCGCCGAAGCAGATCACGATCGTCCACCACCAGATGATCGACTCGCTCAGGTCTGCTCTCTGCCTGGATCAAGAAACCTAGATCAGCTCGATTGCCCCAGAGCGCGGCCAACAGCAGAGCGTCTATTCGCTCGCCCGGCGTCAGATCGGACAACCCTTCCAACGCGGCCAACTCCGCGTCCACCGCCGGGCCCGCCAGTTCGGCTGCTTTGAGCGGCGCGAACGGGTCGATCCCCTGCCACGGGCCGGGCGTCAGATAGCCCACCGCCGCGAGCAGCTTCCGATAAAAGTAGTTCTCTGCCCAGAGGAAGGGCACCTCGTACCAGGTGAGCCCGAGATATTCCTGCTCCCAGCCGGCCCAGGCCAGGCCGGGGGCCAACGGCTCGATCACCCCAGCGATCTCGCGTTCCAGCCGGTCGAGCGCTCGACGTTGTTCCGGCGGGTACGGGTAGGCGCCGCGCACTTGCTGCAGCAGAGCTGGGTGCCGGTCGTGCAGCACCGTCCACGGGAACGATCCGGGCCGGTCGCTCCGGATCGGCTCGGCAATGCCTGACACGGTCATTGCCTCAGCCTGTCAGGTGCTCACCGAAGACCGAGAACCGCCGGCACAGCAAAATCGTGGACGCCGGTTCAAGGCCGATGCCATTCACGGTCTAATGGATCATATGGTGGCAATGAGCACTCGGGCCCGGCCATGCTGACCGGCGCCTACAAGCTGGTCCGAGACGCCTGGATCATGCTGCAGGACGGGATCTACTGGCTCTGCCGCACCCTCTGGCGCTTCAACCGCAGCCTGGTTCGCAGCATCCTGCCGGGTCAGTCCCGGGTCGTGCACGCAACCGTGGCCGCTTTGGCAGTACTCCTGGAGATCGTCGGCTTGTGGGTGGCGGCGGCGAACTTCGTCGCCACCCACTGATCGGCGAAATCTACCCGCCGGTCTGCGCCTTGATCAGGTCCTTGATCTGCTTCTCGGACATCCCGCTGTTCTTGAGGATCTCCAGCTGCTCGTCGGTCAACGTGTCGCTGGAGCCAGAGCCGCCTGCCGAGGCACCGCCGCCGGCCAGCCCACCAAAGGCGGCCGCCGGAAACTCCTCGAGCAGCGCCTTGACATCGATTTCGGTGGCACCGGACGGTGCGGTCACCTTTCCGGAATCCACGTCGACGTCGATGTCGACAGCCAGCTTCTTCCCGGGCACCGGCTTCTTCAGGAACTGGGTGATGTCCAGGGAAACGGCGGACACCTTGTCATCCTTGACCCAGATGTCGACGTTGAAGGTCTTGTCCGGGATCTGGTTGATCGACTTCCGGACCTCGGCCTCGGACGCCTGGCCCACCAGGGCGATCAGGTCATCGGAGACTGCCTCGGCGACCTGCTTGGCGGGCGCCCCAAGCCGGTAACCCTGGCCGCGCTCGTCGTCCTCACCGAGTTCGGTGATCGTCGCCTTCTGCTGGTACGCCGCCTTCAGGTCGTTGACCAGTTTCTGCACCTTCGCGGCGTCCACCGCCGGGCTCGGGGCAGCGGTGGGCAGATCCTTGAGCATGCCGCTGTCCTTCGCCGCCGCAGCGGCCTTGGCCAGGTCGATGGAGACCCATTCCCCCTTTGCCGCCTTGGCCAGCGGTGCCATCCCCGGAGGCAGGTCGGCCAGTTGCTGGTCGAGCGAGTCCGGGTTCTCCCCGGCCAGGGTGAGGATCTGCTTCGCGTTCGCGCGAGCGAAGATCTTGCCGTCTACGCTGCGCAGTTCGATCAGGGCATCGCCGGACAACCGGACCGACATCGAGAACGCGCCCTGCTTCTTCAGCAGCTCGCTCAACTTCGCCGGATCGCCGAGCAGGGTGCCGAGATCGGACGACCCGACGCTGCTTCCCTGCTGCTTGGCTGACTCACCGAACGTCTTGCCATCGGGTGCCTCGACTGCGAACACCACGTCGCCCGCCAGCACCTTGGCCAGGGATTCCTGGTCGGACTTGGACATCGGGTCGCCCTGGGCCTTGGAGATCGCGGCGACGTCGGCGACCGTGGTGTCCAAGGAAACCGTGAAGGTGGCGCTCTTCGCGGACTCGAAGCTGGAGAGTGCGTCGGTCACCGAGTCCTTGGCGGAGAGCTTCTGCACCTCGCCGCAACCGGTGATTCCGACTGCTACAGCCAGACTGATTCCGGCTGCCACCATGATCTTTTTACGTGCGCGTGCCACTTGCCCACCCCTCGATATCTGTCCGGCGAACTCTTGCCGCCGGTGTCGCCAAGCCGCGAACCCCTCGGTCAATCGTCGGCAGCGACCCTTCTGACGTTAACGCAAGACCGTTCCGGAGATGTCCGAAAACAACCAGCCGGCCTACCGACGAGTCTGAATCGTTGTCACCTGTTCGGCCGACAGATACTTGATCGCTTCGCGCAGGGTGACGCCGGAAGCACGTTCGGCGCGCGGCAGGATCCAGGCGTACACCAGGTCGGGACGGCGTCGCGAGGTGGCCCGAAGCACCCATCCGATCGCCTTGCGGATGAAGAACTCCCGCTCGTCCAGCATCGCGTCCGCGTACCGGGTAAACCGCTCCCAGTCACCGCCACCCGCACCCAACGGGCGCAGGTGCACCAGCAAGGCGCTGCGCCGAAGCCAGAAGTCCTGGTCAACGGCCCACCGATCGAGCAGAAGCCTGCCGGGGTCAGCCAGCACATCAACGCCGTTCGAGCCATCGGCACTGACCGGTCCGGGGCTGTGAGCCAATCGATCGATCGCCGGGCCGATCGCGTCCCCAGCCAGTACGTCGACCAATGCCCAGGTACGCGACTGCCGGATCAGGCGCTCCCAGAGCTCGGCGTCCTCCAGTCGCAGCAGATCGGTCCTGGCGGTCAGCAGTTGCGCCGCTGCCAACCGGCGTTCATGTACCGGCCGATCCGCCGGGCTGTCCCAGAGCTGGCGGACCATCTCGTTCAGCCGGTCGTGGTCCAGGTCCGGGTTGGCGCGAAGCAGCTGGCGAACCGCCGCCCGAACGTCCGGAACTCGGATCCCGTAGTGGACCAATTCGCTTCGTAAATAAGCTTTTTCACGGACGGCGCGCTCGACGCTGGCATGCTCCCGAAGCACCCGATCCAACTCGTCAACCCCCGCCACCATCCCGCCATGCTCCCCCACCCGGCGCCCGGTTCGCGAATGACGCTTTCGCAGCTGTCAACCAGGTGTCAGGCGCGAACCTGACCGGCGCAGGATCGGCGAATCTTGGTCGAGACGGCGGCAATCACCAGCAGCACGCCCGCCGCGAAGCCGAGCAAGACCGAGCGCAGCGGGAACTCCAGGGTGGCGAGGCCGATTCCAAGTACGGGGACGACGAGCCCGGCGTACGCGGCAAGAAAGACTCCGGCCAGGGTCTCACCCCTAGCCTGGGGCAAGGCCAGACCGGCGGCGGTCGCGAGTGCGCCCTTGAACAGCACCCCGACACCGGAACCGGCGATCACTCCGCCGACGATGAACAGCGCGAGTGTGGGCCACCAAACCGCAGTCGTGACGATCAGGATGCCGACCGCCATCAGCGCCAGTCCGAGCTTCACCTGCCGGGCCGCAGGCAATCCGGAGGCTGCGATCTGGGCCACCGCTGCGGAGCCGAAGACCAGGAAAGTGACCGTGCCCGCCAGCAACGGCGACGAGTGCTCCAGGGTGCCGGCAATGAACCCGGGCGCCACCGATGTGAACAGGCCCAAGATCGAGAACGACGCGAACGCGGCGATCGCCATCGTGTAGTACAACGGCCGTCCCTGGGCCGGCACGCTGACCCGTTGCGGCCGGTAGCTCGGTCGAGGGTTGGTCAGCTCCACCGTTTCCGGGACGACGAGCACGGCGATCACCGCGATGATCAGCAGGACGAGGAAAAGCAGGTACGGCACCACCAGTGGGTGGACGACGAACTGCGCCAGCAGTCCAGCAATCAGCGGTCCGAGCGCGAGGCCGCCCATGTTCGCGGCCACGGCGGCCCGCTCGGCGCGAGTCCGGCCGGTGTTCGGCCGGGCGATCGAGTTCAGTTCGCCCATCTGCGCAGTTGCGGTCGCGGTGACCAGTCCGACCCCGATACCGGTGACCACGCGAGCCAGGATCAACCCCGGCAGCGCCGTCCAAGCCACAAAGATCAGGGCCGCAGCCGACTCGGTGACCAGCGCGGCGAGCAGCAACGGACGCCGCCCGAACCAGTCAGAGATGTGCCCGGCCAGGAACAGGCTGCCGATCACCCCGATCGAGTAGGCCGCGAAGACCACCGTGATCATGAACGTGGAGAACCCGTCCCGCTGCTGGTAGGAGGCATAGAGCGGGGTCGGGATGGTGGAGAAGGCCATCGCGATGGCGAAGACCAGGGCGAGCACCCAGAAGCTGACCGCTGCCGGCAGGCGGCCGGCCGTTCGCGAGCCGGCAGCTCGTGAGGCGATGGCCGGAAGGGTGTCGACCGGCCCGACGCCGGACGAAGGCTGTTCCACAGAGACCGGAGCTGACATGCCCCCATCTTGCGGGTGGCCAGCCATCGCGTCCAACGATGATTATTGCTGGCACCCATCACCAAAGCCGATAATCAACGGATGGAACTGAGACAGCTCGAGCAGTTCGTGGCGGTGGCCGAGCTCAGCAGCTTCACCCGAGCCGCGCAGCGATTGCATGTCGTCCAGTCCGGGGTGTCGGCGTCGATCCAAGGGCTGGAACGCGAACTCGGTGCTCGACTGTTCGAGCGAGGCGCCCGCGGGGTGCGGTTGACCGCAGCCGGCAACGCGCTCCTGCCCGCCGCCCGGAACACCCTGGACGCCGCTCGCACCGCTCGAGAGGTGGTCACTCAGCTGACCTCGGGTATCACCGGCGAGGTCACCCTCGGCACGCTGGCGTCGATCGACGTCATCAATCTGCCCGCCCTGCTCGGCCAGTTGCGCCAAGCACACCCCGGGATCAAGGTCCGGTTGCGAACCTCGGCAAGCGGGTCCACCGGCCTCACGGAGGAGCTGACTCGGGGTGATCTGGACGCCGCGCTGGTGGCGAACGATGGTTCGGCGATCGCCGGCATGCGACTGACTCGGCTGCTCACGGTCCCGATCAGGTGCTTGCTGCGTAGCGATCATGCACTGGCCGACCGCAGCGCGATCGCGCTCGCCGACCTGGCGGCCGAGCAGTTCATCGACTTCCCGGTGGGCTTCGGCAACCGGCTGATCGTGGACAGCGCCTTCGCTCGGCTCGGGCTGAAGCGGTCGGTGTCGGTCGAAGTCACGGATGTCACGGACGCCGCGGCGTACGTTCGGCACGGCCTCGGGGTGAGCCTGGTGCCGGGTTGGCCCGCCACCCTGTCAGGCACGGACGTGCGCTCGATCGTCATCCATCAACCAGATCTCCCGTGGGTGCTGTCCGTCGGCGTCTCCACCGCCCGGACCAGCAGCGCCGCAGCCCAAGCCTTGCTCGACCTGATTCCCGCTTACACCCGTTCTGATATCGTCACAAACCAGCACTGATCGGACCCGTTCAGCATCCGAGTCGACCACCCAGCGAACTCCGGGGACGGCGGCCTACCGCGACGGACGCCACATTGGGCGCAGGCTCACCGGAACCGCCGGACGGCAGACTGGGGTGCTTCATCCGTCCTTCCGAGGAGAGCCGTGAGCGGTCTGCAGCCACCGATCCACGCGGCACGACGCCCAGGTGCCCGGGAGTTGATCGAGCGAACCCTGGACGCCGACAGTTGGCGGTCCTGGGACAGCCCGGCGATTGACATCGGACCGATCGACCCGGTGTACGCCGCCGATCTGGCCGCCGCCCGGCAGCAGACCGGGCTGGACGAATCGCTGATCACCGGCGAGGGAACGCTCGGTGGCCGGAGAGTGGCCCTGATCGTGGGCGACTTCGGCTTCCTGGCCGGGTCGATCGGCGTTGCCGCGGGCGAACGGTTCGTGCTGACCGCCGAACGAGCGCGGCAGCTTCGACTGCCACTGATCGCTTCACCGTCCTCGGGCGGCACCCGGATGCAGGAGGGCACGGTCGCCTTCCTGCAGATGGTGAAGATCTCCGCTGCGGTGGCCGCCCACCGGGCGGCGGGGTTGCCGTACCTGGTCTACCTGCGGCATCCGACGACCGGTGGAGTGCTGGCCTCCTGGGGAATGCTCGGCCACGTGTCGGCCGCAGAGCCCGGCGCACTGCTCGGCTTCCTCGGCCCGCGGGTCTACCAGGCGCTCCATGGAGAGCCGTTCCCGGAGGGCGTCCAGACTGCCGAAAACCTTTTCCGGCACGGCCTTATCGATGCCGTAGTCGGACCCGAGGATCTGCGCCGGATCGCCATCGACGTCCTCGACATCCTCGCCACCGCAGCGCCTGCCACCGGCACAACGCCTCCCGCCAGCGCGCCGCCTCCCGGCGCATTCGGCACCGCGCCCGGCCGCCCGCCATCCAGCACCGCGCGCGACGCTCCGCAACCCGGCCCAGACGACGAGACCGTCACCGATCCAGATGATCTGCCCGACCTGCCCGCGTGGGAATCGATCACTCGCTCTCGGCGACCGGACCGGCCCGGGATCCGCGGGCTACTTCGGGTCGCCGCCCGGACGGTAGTGCCGCTGAACGGCACCGGTCAGGGCGAGCGCGATCCGGGCATCCTGCTCGCGCTGGCCCGGTTCGGCGAGGCCGGTTGCGTCGTCCTCGGTCAGGACCGGCGGGGGGCGCACACTCCGATGGGTCCGGCCGGGCTGCGCGAGGCCCGGCGAGGGATGCGGTTGGCTGCCGAACTCGGGCTGCCGCTGGTGTCGGTGATCGATACGGCCGGGGCGGCGCTCTCCCGGGAGGCGGAGGAGGGCGGCCTGGCAGCCGAGATCGCCCGCTCGCTCGCCGACCTGACCACGCTGCCCGCCCCGACGCTGTGCCTCCTGCTCGGCCAGGGGGCCGGCGGGATCGCCCTCGCGTTGCTGCCTGCCGACCGAGTGATCGCCGCTCAGCATGCCTGGCTCTCGCCGCTGCCGCCGGAGGGGGCCTCGGTGATCGTGCACCGGACCGTCGACCGGGCGGCCGAGTTGGCCGCCGCTCAGGGGGTGCGCTCGCTCGACCTGATGCGGAACGGCATCGTCGACCGGGTGGTGCCGGAATTGCCGGATGCCGCAGACGAACCGGAGGTCTTCCTGAAGCGACTCGGGGCCGCTCTGGAGCGCGAGCTGCTCGCCGTCCTGGCTCTTGATCCGGATCGCCGGCTGGAAGCTCGGCTGTCTCGTTATCGCACGCTCGGGCTGCCCAAATAGTCGCCACCGGTCTGACCAGGTGCGCGACCCTATTCTCGACGTCGGCGAGAGCCACCCAGGCGAGATAAGTTACCTGTGAGTAAAGTAGTGCTCGGTCCGGATTCGTACTTGATGACACAGCCCACGTTGCAGCCCGGGTACGCAAGGCCCTCCGGCTGAAACACTGACCCGATCCCGGTCCACCGGAACACCGGCTGGACCGCCCGACAGAGCCGACGGGAGCACCACCGGCGATGAACAGCGTCCTCCAGATCGTGGCCATCGCGCTGAGCACAGTGCTGACCTTGGCCGGCGTGGCCTTACTGGCCCGAGCCGGTGCGACCTTCTATCGCGTGGTCACCATCGGCGCGCCCGACCCCCGACGGACCAACAATCCCGGGGCTCGGACGGCGACCCTGCTCCGGGAGTTCCTCGGTCACACCCGAATGTCCCGATTGCCCGTGGTGGCGGTTGCGCACTGGTTCACGATGGTCTCGTTCGGGCTGCTCTTCCTCAGCCTGGTGACCGCATACGGCCAGCTCTTCGATCCCGAGTTCTCGATCTTCCTGCTCGGCCACTTCCCGCCCTACGAGTGGGTGGTCGAGGGCATCACGCTGCTCGGCATCGTCGGCATCGTCACGTTGATCGCGATCCGGCAGAAACGCCATCCGCGCAGCGAGGGCCGCTACAGCCGGTTCTTCGGCTCGAACTTCTGGCAGGCCTACTTCGTCGAGGCCGTGATCCTCAGCGTCCTGCTCTGCATCACCGCACTGCGCAGCCTCGAATACGCGCTCGACACTGAGCACCGGGGCGCGCTGCACTACCCGCTCGGGCAACTCCTCGGTTCAACCCTGACCGGCCTTTCCACCAGCGCCCTGGAGAACGCGATCCTCGCGGTCGCCATGGTGAAGATCGCGATCTCGATGACCTGGGCCATCACGATCGGGCTGCAGCCCACGATGGGCGTTGCCTGGCACCGGTTCCTGGCCTTCCCGAACATCTGGTTCAAGCGCTATCCGAACCCGCGCTCCAGCACCGCGAGCACCACCAGCCTCGGCGCCCTGCAGCCGATCTCGGTCAAGGGCCAGGTTCTCGACTTCGAGAATCTGGACGATCTGGACGAGGACGCCGCGCTCGGTGTCGGCGCGGTGGAAAACTTCACCTGGAAGGGCCTGCTCGACTTCAGCACCTGCACCGAGTGCGGTCGCTGCCAGAGCCAGTGCCCGGCGTGGAACACGGACAAGCCGTTGTCGCCGAAGATGCTGATCCTGGCCCTGCGCGACCACGCTCACGCCAAGGCACCCTGGATCCTGGCCGGCGAGGAAGCCCGCAAGACCGCCGAACAGGCCGCCACCGGAGCCGGCGAGACAGCGGACGCCGTGTCTGCCGACAGCAGCGGGCTGCAGCTGGCCCGGCTGGAGTCGGAGCGACCGCTGATCGGTGACACCGGGTACTCCCTCGACAATCCGCTCGCCGCCTACGGTCAGGCGGGCGGGGTGATCGACCCGGACGTGCTGTGGTCCTGCGTGACCTGTGGCGCGTGCGTCGAGCAGTGCCCGGTGGACATCGAGCACGTTGATCACATCATCGACATGCGGCGCTATCAGGTGCTGATCGAGTCGGCCTTCCCGAACGAGCTGAACGGCCTGTTCAAGAACCTGGAGAAGAACTCCAACCCGTGGGGGATGGCACCCCGGCTGCGGATGGACTGGGCCAAGGATCTGCCGTTCGAGGTGAAGCAGGTTGGTACCGACGTCGAAGACCTCGGTGACGTGGAGTACCTGTTCTGGGTCGGTTGCGCGGGTGCTTACGAGGACCGGCAGAAGAAGACCACCCGGGCGATCGCCGAACTGCTGAACACCGCGGGCGTCGACTTCGCCGTCCTCGGGGACGGCGAAGCGTGCACCGGTGACTCCGCTCGGCGTTCCGGCAACGAGTTCCTCTTCCAGCAGTTGGCGATGCAGAACGTCGAGATGCTGAACGAGGTCAAGGCGAAGAAGATCGTGGTCTCCTGCGCGCACTGCTTCAACACGCTGTCCAACGAATATCCGCAGCTGGGCGGCAATTACGAGGTCGTGCACCACACCCAGTTGCTGAACCGGCTGGTCCGGGAGAAGCGGCTGACCCCGATCGCCCCGGTCGAGGGGTCCGGCGCCGGTCCGCTGAGCGCCGCCGGTGCGGGCGGTACCGCGGGCGCATCGCTGGTGACCTATCACGACCCGTGCTACATCGGCCGACACAACGGGATCTACGAGCCGCCACGGGAACTCATCGGCTCGCTGCCCGGGCTCACGCTGAAGGAGATGCCGCGCAACTCCGAACGGGCGTTCTGCTGCGGCGCCGGTGGTGCCCGGATGTGGATGGAGGAGAAGATCGGCAAGCGGATCAACCTGACCCGCACCGAGGAAGCCCTCGCCACCGGGGCTGACACGATCGCCGTCGGCTGCCCGTTCTGCCGGGTGATGCTGTCGGACGGTCTCACCGCCAAGCAGTCCGAGGGCGGCGCCCGCGAAGAGGTCCAGGTATTGGACGTCGCACAACTCCTGCTGGCCGCCGTCAAGCGCGGCGACAGCTGATCCGCACACCTGCCGACTCAGCCAGGGGGCCCGGCCGCGATGAGTTCCGGCCGGGGGCTGAGTCTGTTCTGGTGACCGTCGGCAGCCAACCCGGAGGACACCATGGCAACCACACCCAGGACGACCACACCGAGCGACCAGAGCACCGTGCAGGCCGGTCGGCCGCCCGTCGTTGACCTAGCCACCTGGCAGGCCGCCCGGGACGAGCTCCTGGTCCGCGAAAAGGCCCACACCCGCGAGGGTGACGCCCTGGCCGCAGCCCGCCGACGGCTGCCGATGGTGGAGTTCGACGGGACGGTCGAGGTGGTCGGACCCGACGGCCCGGTACCGTTCCTCGACCTGTTCGAGGGCCGCAACGAGCTCGTGGTCTACAAGCACATGTGGTACGACGGCGCGCCGCACCAGGGGCAGTGCGAGGGCTGCACCACCACGGCCTGGCACCTGAAGGACGCCGTCTACCTCAACGCCCGGGGCGTCTCGTTCGCCATCCTGACCACGGGCCGGTGGGACGAGGTGGCTTCCTATGTCGACTTCATGGGCTATACCCAGCCCTGGTACTCGGCGCGCGACGTGGACGAGCCGGTCGGCGGCAGCATGGGTTACCTCACCTGCTTCCTGCGCGACGGCGACCGGGTGTTCCTCACCTACTCCACGACGGGCCGTGGAAACGAGACGGTCAACGGGTCGATGAGCCTGCTCGACCTGACGCCGTACGGCCGCGGCGAGGCGTGGGAGGACAACCCGCAGGGCTGGCCCGTGATCGGCGAGGTGAGCGAAGGGCACCCGGCCACCGGCCGTCAGGCCTGCTGGTACTGGCGCACCGACGCGGACGGGACCGCTACCTGGGGCCCGAACAGCCGACCCGTGCCGCAGTGGACCCGCCCCGGGGCGACCGCGGTGGAGACCCTCGGTCGGCACGGCCAGCACCACTGAGGGGCTGCCGCCGCAGCTACGAAGGGCGCGGGCCAGGGCGCGGGATCGGTCGACCAGGTGCACGGCTGTCTCGGGGTGCGCCCGCGGGGACCCGCTCACCGCTTCCGGACGCGGGCACTTTCTCAGCGGGTAGCGACTCGCCCGAAGCAGCCTCGCCCGAAGGGGACCTCTCGGGCGGGGGCGGCGTCGGCGTGCCGGTGCGAGCGGCCGGCACCCCAGCGCCAGGCACCACGGCAGGCGGTACTGGCGGTTGCGGTCGAGGCGGGCCGGGCTTAGGCGGACCGGGTCGCGGGATCGGAGGTCGCGGTGGGTGGCCCGGCTCGGACGGCGGAGGGCCAGGTACCGGCGGACCAGGTACCGCAGAAGCAGGCACCGCCGAAGCAGGCACCGCAGAAGTAGGCGCTGGCGTGCTTGGCCGCACCGGGCGCGGAGCAACCGAAGCCGGCGTCGCCTGGCCAGGCACCACAGAACTGGGTGCCGCCGAAGCAGGTGGTGCCTGCGCCGTTCGCCCGGCCACATCGGCCGGCGTCACTGCCGCCGCTGAAGCCGAGCCCGAAGCAGTCGGCCCCGAAGCAGCCGTGGACGGAGAAGCAGCGACCGGACCCCGGGACGTCGGCGGTACCGAGCGCCGTTCGCTCGAGCGGCGGTTCGGTGCGGCCGGTGGCGGGACGGCCGGGCGCACCATCCGGCGGAGCCGTTTGGCGACCTCGTCCAAGTCCTCACCGGTTGCGGCCGCGGCCGCATTGGCGGCTTGCACCTCGGCGTACACCTCGGCGCGATGCACCTGGATACTGCGTGGCGCTTCGATACCAAGACGAACGGTGTCACCGCGGACATCCAGGACAACTACCCGGACGTCGTCACCGATCACGATGCTCTCCCCGGCGCGGCGTGTCAGGACCAGCACTGCGGGCTCCCTCCCTGGACCCCCTCAGGGCAACAGGCATCCGGAACACATCCGGCAATCCTGAGCCCTGCGGCCAATTGCAGGCCGTGAGGATATGTTAGCGGAAAGTGAGCATTGATCAACCGATCGGCGCGCGAACCGGCCAGTCCGAGCCAGTGAGGATGACCTGGGCCGCCACTCGGGTCCGGGCGTTGATCACCACCGGGGCGAGCAGGTTGGCCGTCGTGCTGGCGGCATCCGAGCCGACCGTCAGCATCACCAACACCAGGGCATCCTCGGAGTCGACCAGGCCGAGATCACCGCACTCCTGGTCGTCCAGCTCGATCTCGTAGTCGGAGAAGTACGCCCCCGGCACCGCCATCATGAACCGCACCTGCGGTCGTTCCAGGCTCCGCAGCTCGTACAGCGGCGACACGCCGGCCTCGGCCGGCGTTGCATCCAGGCCGGCACCCGCCGCAGATTCAGCCGAAGCATCCGTTTCTGCAGTGCTTTTCGCCGGAACCGGGGTCGGTGGATCGAGCCTGACCAGAACGAACCGGCGCAGATCGGTGAAGCCGGGAATCGGATGCACGAACGACAGTTCGGGCAGCGCCTGGTCCATCGGCTGATTTCCCTCCGCGCCGGATTGTGCCTGCCGATGAGATGTCGCCAGCTTCTCCCGACGTTCCGCCACCGTAACCGACTGCATTTGGGTCCTCATCGTAGATAATCCAGCAGCGAGGTCTGCAGGATCTTGCCTGCAGCCCCGAGGGAAGCTTGATAGGCCACCGAAGACGACTGCAGCTCGAGAATCGCTTGCGGCAGGTCGACGTCCTCGTTCTGGCTGATCCGCGTCTTCAGGTCGAGTTGTTCGTTGTCCACCCGCTGCTTGGTGCTGACCACCTGAGCCGCCCGGGCTCCGACATCGCCGAGCGTGGTCAGTAGCTGCTGATGCATGGCGTCGAGTTGATCCTGCAGCCCGGTGAGGTCTGGCGCATTGGCGTCGATGGTCGCTGCCAGGTCGCCGAGCAGCCCGGGAATCACGTCGGCACCCGCCGCGACCCCGCTGACGTCGATTCGGATCGACACCGCACGGGCGATCCGAGCCGTCACCGGCTTGTCGTTGCCGACGTAGCCGGCCGCCGGGTCGATGGTCAGCGACCCGATGACGGTGCCGCCGAAGATCGGCCGGCCCAGCCACTGGGTGTTGTAGGCATCGGTGACGCCCTTCTGGATCACGATCAGCTCCGCGCTGATCGCATCCCGGCCGGCGTCCGGCAGGCTGGGGTCCTGCGCATTGACGATGAGTTCCTTGGCCCGCAGCAGAAGCGACGAAATGTCCTGCAGCGCCGAATCGGCAGTGTTGAGCCGCCCGGCTGCGTTGCCGAGGTTGCTCAAATACTGCGTATCCAGCCGCTGCTGGGTGCGCAATTGCATCGACGAGGTGGCCGCCGACGGGTTGTCACTGGGCCGCGACACCAGCCGCCCGCTGGACAGTTGTTCCTGGAGCTTGGCATTGCGGCTGAGGTTCGCCTGCAGCCCGCGAAGCGAGCTGTCGGAGATCATCCGTTGGGTTACCCGGTTACCGATCATGATTCCCCCTTACACCGCAGTGCGGTTGATGAGCGTGTCGAGGAGTTCGTCGATGGTCGAGATCACTCGAGCGGACGCCTGATAGGACCGCTGATACATCAATAGCGACGTCATCTCCTCGTCGATGCTCACCCCCGCGTCAGCGTTGATCGCCGCGTCGGCGGTGGCGAACACGCTGTCCTGTACCTCGACCGCCCGGTTGAGACTCTGAAGCTTGGTACCGATTTCCGAGGCCAAGGCGCGCAACCGGACGGACGGGCCAGGGCCACCGAGCACGGCTTCGGCGTTCTCGTCCAGCGCCAGATCGGCGATCGCTTCGGCGTTGCCGCCATCGACGACACCGGGCTCGACGGACAGCGCGAGATCGGCACCGGTCTCCGGCACCACGGCCAGGTCACCGGCCCCGGTGCCGGAGAAGAAGTCGAGGCCGGTGTCACCGCCCGTGGTGTAGCCGGCCGAGTGCAGGGTATTGACGGCGTCCCGCATCGAGGTCGCAACGCCGTCCAATTGGGTTGCAACCGTGGGAATATCGGTGCCAAGCGCGGCGAGCAGCCCGGCCAGCTTGCCACCGGAGATGGGCGCATTGTTCACCCCCGACATCAGGTGCGGCGGGTCGGCGGCCACGCCACCGATCGACGTCGCCCCGGCCACCGTCACCGGCAGCGCCCGGTTGCCGGACACCACCGAGATGTTGTTGATCATCACGTCGACGGTGTTGTCGGTCTTGACCACCGCGCGGGCTCCCGACAGTTCACCGATCGTCCGGACCAGGCTGTCCCGACGGTCGAGCAGTTCGTTGATCGGATGCTCGTCGACCGCGCCCTCGAGGATGTTCTGGTTCACCACCGCCAGGTCGGCGGTGGCCTGGTTCAGGTCGTTAACCGTCGCGGTCAGCTGGGACTGCGCGTTACTCCAGCGCTCGTCGATCCCGGAGGAGACGAAATGCAACTGGTTGACCAAGGCGGTGGCGGCCTGCAATACCTGACCGGCGGCGGCGTCCCGGCTGGTTCCTGGATTCGCCGCGAGGTTGTGCCAGGACGCGTAGAAGTCATCGATAACCGCCTGAATCCCGTCATCTCCAGGCTCGTTCAGCAACCCCTCGACGCCGCTCAGCGCAGAAGCCTGGACGGCGAGGGCCTCCTTGGTGGCGCCGGCATTCACCCGGGCGGTCTCCAGAAAGGCATCTCGGACCCGAAGGACGTCGTCGATCTTCACCCCGCCGAGGATCGCGGAGTTATCGCCGGTGTAGAAGTGCGCGGCCGTGGTGCTGCCCACCGAGGAGAGCCGGATCTGCTGCCGGCTGTAGCCAGGGGTGTTCACGTTGGCGATGTTCTGGCTGGTGATATCGACGGCCCGCTGGGCCGCTGCCAGCCCACTGATCGACGTGTTGAGTGCGGAGAACGCGGTCATGGCAGCCTCACAGAGCTCGGTCGACGACGACGGAACGGCCATGCCCGGAGATCATGTCGGTGCGTCCGCGAGCGTCGTAGCCCTGGGACGACGCGCCCACCCGGCCACCGACCGTGGCGAGGGTCTGCTCCACGGCGGCCAGTCCGGCGGCGGTCATGGTCCGGCTCGCCTCGGCCAGCATCCCCAGCTCACCGCAGAGCGCAACGAGCGCATTTCGGTGCTCGATCAACACTTCGGTCCAGGGTGGCTGCGCCGTACCGGCCAGTTCCTCCAGGGTGGCGCCGAGGGGTAGCTCGAGTTCCCGGGCCGCGGCATCGGAGACGGCCGCCCGCTGCATCTCGATCACGCGTAGCTCGTCGAGCAGGATCTCCACCTCGGTGGTGGCCGCAGGCAGCCAGCGAGTGCGGCCACCGGCCAGCATCAGCTGCTCACATTCCAACCGGTAGGTGAGCAACTCGAGCAGTTCGCGCTGCCGCCAGAGCACTGCTGCGAGGTCGGGAAGGCTCATGTCAGCTGCTCCTGTGGGCAATCAGTGGACGCTCGGCGTTCGGTCGGGTGGATCTGGTTGGTCTGTCGACAATGCGCAGCCGGACCTGAGGGTTTTCCACTGGCAGAAGCCCGGTGCCGGCTGCTCCGGACGGGTGATTGTGCCTGCGGATCCTCAGATCTGCCGGGTTCAGAGCTGGAGGCCTGGCGGCCCAGGGCCGATGCAGAACCGTGTTCGAATCAAAAGTTCCTCGCCCCCGGGCCGACATCGCCAGGCCCTCCACCGGCCCCTCCACCGGCAGCGCCCCGATGCCTACCAAGGAACTCGCGGCTCTGATCACTGACCATCTTCCGCTGGTCGGGCACATCGCTCGGGAGACGGCAGCCCGGCTGCCCCGGCATTTGGGGACTGATGACCTGGTTGGGGCCGGCTCGCTGGCCCTGGTGCAGGCTGCGAACTCCTATGATCCGGAGCTCGGCGTCCCGTTCGCCCGATTCGCGAACACCCGGGTACGCGGCGCAATGATCGACCAGATGCGACAGCGCGACTGGGTCAGCCGGTCAGTGCGGTCACGCTCCAAGGCGATCAGCGCGGCCACCGAGGCGCTGACCGCCGGGCTCGGCCGAGAGCCGACCAACCTTGAGCTCGCCGCCGCTACCGGACACTCCGAAGCCGAGTTACGGGAGATCCGCAGCGGCACCGATCGGGCCGTCGTCCTCAGTCTGGATCCGATCGCCGGCGACGACGAAGGGCTGGCCGGCGGCATCGCCGATCCCGCGCCCCGCCCCGACGAGGCGCTGATCGCCGCGGAACGACTCGGATACCTGCGCGACGCGATCGCCGAATTGCCTGAGCGGCTGAGGCATGTCGTCACCGCCTATTACCTGCAGGAGCGGCCCCTTACCGAGATCGCCGCGCAGTTAGGGGTGACCCAGTCCCGGGCGTCGCAGTTGCGCGGCGAAGGCCTGGACCTGATGCGCGAGGCCTTGCAAACCCTGTGGAGTGTCACCCCTTCGGGACCGGCTGCCCCGAAACCGGATGACTCCGCAACCGCACCGCTCGATGCCGGCGTGCGCTCGCGCCGCCGAGAGGCCTACGTGCAGGCGGTTTCGCGACGCTCGGGCGGCACTGCGCGAGCGAACGTCCAGGCCTATCTGAACGGCGACAGCCTGGATGACGTGCTCCTCGGAAATCGCTTCTGAATCGAGCTTCGGCACATCTCGCGACTGATTGAGGACGCCGGATCTCGGCATCGAAAACTTCTCAAGAGCGTCCCGGCCCCGCCGATAGGTATCCCGAACGCCGGTCCACGGATGGACCGGCGACGACCCTACCAAGGAGGACACCATGGGTCTTCGTGTCAATCAGAACACCGCTGCCAACAACGCCTACCGCAACCTGAGCATCACCGACGGTCAGATGGCGAAGTCGCTGGAGAAGTTGTCCAGCGGTTTCCGGATCAACCGGGCTGCGGACGACGCCGCCGGCCTGGCGATTTCCGAGGGCCTGCGCTCGCAGGTCGGCGGTCTGAAGGTTGCTGTGCGCAACGCACAGGATGGCGTCAGCGTCGTGCAGACTGCTGAAGGGGCGCTCACCGAGACTCACTCGATCCTTCAGCGTATGCGTGACCTGGCCGTGCAGGCGGCTAACGACGGTTCGCTGGATACCAACGCCAAGGCCGCGGCCGACAGCGAGTACCAGCAGCTGGCGCTGGAGCTCGACGACATCTCCAGCAAGACCGCGTTCAACGGCGTGAAGCTGCTGGACGGCACATTCAGCAAGGACTTCCAGGTCGGTGCCAACGCCAGCGACACGTTGACGGTCGACCTGTCTACCTCGCTGGACTCGGCCACCCTGCTGGGATCCGTTGGCGACCTCACCTCGGCCGCCAACGCCACCACCGCCATCGGCGCGGTGGACACCGCCATCCAGACGGTGTCGACCAGCCGAGCCAGCCTCGGTGCTCAGCAGAACCGGTTGGAACACAAGATCAACAACCTCAACGTGGCGGTTGAGAACCTTTCGGCTTCCGAGAGCCGGATTCGGGACACCGACATGGCGCTGGAGATGGTCTCCTTCACCCGGGCCCAGATCCTGTCGCAGGCCGGTACCGCGATGCTCGCCCAGGCGAACCAGGCACCGCAGAACGTGCTGCAGTTGCTCAAGTAAGCCACCTGCCGGGGGCGGTCGTGCCGTGTGCGCGGCCGCCTCCGGTGTTCCACCTGAGGGAGATTCGCAATGTCCAACGTGAGCATCAGCGGGGCCATCTCCGGAATCGATACCGCGTCACTGGTCAACCAGTTGATGACCGTCGAGGCCCAGTCGCAGACCACGATCAAGACCCGGCAGACGGCGGCTCAAAAGGCCGCCGACGCCTACACCAGCTTGATCACGTCATTGAAGAGCCTGGCCACGCAGAGTGCCGCGCTGGCCAAAACCTCGACCTGGCAAGGTTCGTCAACCACCTCGTCGTCCCCCACGGTTACCGCGACCAGCACTGGAAACGCGACCGGGGCAATTACTTTCGACGTGACTGAGATCGCCACTGCGCACACCCTGATCTCCGCCGCCGACAGTTCGGTGGCCTCGACCAGCTCGGTCGTCGCCAGCGGTGGCACGCTGACGGTCAACGACGAAAACGGCACGGCCAAGGGCACGATCGACGTCGGAAGCGGAACCCTCGCCGAAGTTGTCGCCGGCATCAATGGCTCATCTCTCGGCCTGCGCGCGGCGGCTGTGCAAACCGCGCCTGGCCAGTACCGCCTTCAGGTCACCTCCACCACCTCGGGCGCGGCCTCCGCCTTCACCCTGGACGGCCTGGATTCCTTCACCGGCATGGATGTTCTCACCACCGGCGTCGACGCGCAGCTGACCATCGGCAAGGATCCGCTGACCAAGTACACCGTGAGCTCGTCCTCGAACACTTTCGCCAGCCTGCTGCCTGGAGTCTCGTTCACGGTCAGCAAGAAGGGCGAGACCGACGTCACGGTCGAGGCCAAGGTCGACGGCACCGCCGTCGCCGCCAAGATCAGCAGCATGGTGGACGCGACGAATTCCGCGCTCGCCGCCCTGAGCGCGGCAACCGCCTACGACTTCGGCAAGAAGACCGGGGCGGCGCTCTACGGCGACAGCAACATTCGCGGCCTCCAGCAGCAGATCCTGAGTTCGGTCAGCGGTGCGCGGGCCGCCGGCATTCAGTTGACCCGCGACGGCAAGCTCACGTTCGACGCGGATGCCTTCCGCACCGCATTCGCTGCCGACCCCACGGGCACTGCCGCCGGGTACGGAGCGACCTCGTCCTTCACCCCCAACACCGGCGTCCTGAGCAAGGCCGCGATGGTGCTCTCCAGCACCTCTACTCGGGCCGGGACGTATGCCGTCTCGGTATCGGTCACGCCGGCCAACGAGCAGTGGTCAGCCGCTTCCGCTTCGCTGGCCGGCCAGACCGTCGTGCTGACCAGGGGGTCGCTGTCAGCGACGTACAACGTCGGCGCGCTGGAAACACCGGCCGAGGCGGCAGCTCACATCAACACCGCGGCCGCCGCTGCCGGGCTTGGCATCACCGCCTCGATCGATGGCGCCGAAGTCATCTTCGCCGCCGACTCTGCGGGGACCGGCGCCGCCTTCACCGCCAGCGTCGGTGGGGTAGCCGCTAGCAGGGACATCGCCGGCCGCAACATCGTCGGGACGATCGACGGGAAAGTTGCCAGCGGAAGCGGCAACATCCTCTCCCTGAACAGCGCCACCAGCCGGGCGAACGGCCTGAGCCTGGCGATCGACGTGACCGACGACGACATCGCGGCCAGCGCCGGTGCGATCGGCGACGTCACCTACACCCCGGGCCTGGCACAGAGCCTGTCCACCCTGCTGAACGACGTCACCGACAAGTCAACCGGTGCGCTGGCCCGAGCCCAGCAGAGCCGGGTCGACGACGTGAAGGACTTCCAGGAGCAGATTGACGCCTGGGACATCCGGTTGGCGACCCGCCGGGCCACCCTGACTCGGCAGTTCACCGCCATGGAGACCGCTCTGGCTTCGCTGAAGAGCTCCAGCTCAGCGATCACCAACTTGCTTGCTGCTACCTCGAATTCCGATTCATGACAGTAGATCTCGTCGAAGTTCATCGAACGCCCAGGCTTGACGACAAGGCTGACCACGTCAGCCGGCAGGAGGCATGATGTCGTATACCGCCGCGCGGGCGAGGTACGCCTCCGACAGCACCGACACCGCCTCGCCAGCGCGGTTGCTGACCATGATGTACGACCGCTTGGTCAGCGACCTCGCCTCGGCCGAAGCGGCGATGCTGCGTGCAGATATCGCTGTCACCGGGGAACGGATCGGTCGAGCCCAGGAGATCCTGCTCGAGCTGGCCGCCAGTCTCGACATTGAATCCTGGCCGGAGGGTGAGCCGTTGCGGCGGCTCTATCTCTGGATGGTCAATGAACTGTGGACGGCGCGCCTACGCAAGCAGCCGGAAAAGGTCGCCGAATGCCGCCAGCTGATCGAACCGCTACGGGACGCCTGGCGGATGGCCGCGATCGAGACCAGCCAGCGCGAGGTGGCTGCCGTCCTGTCGGGTGGCACGTGACCGAGCTCAGCGAGGACTTCAACTGGGACCAGTACCTCGACGTCCTGGAGGAGGCGGTCCTCGCCGTCGACACCGCCGTGATGAACGGCGGCGCGCCCGGCTGGCTGGAAGCCAGGGTGCCGCGAGAGCCGATCCCCCACCGGCTGCGGGTGCGCTCGCAGGTACTCCTCGCGCTGTTGCACGACGTCACCCAGCGGACCGAACGGCAACGCGACGACCTCGCCGCCGAACTGGCCTCGATGCCGCATCCCCGGCCGGTCGACCACACCCGGCCGGCCTCGCTCGGCGAGCGACTCGACGTCCTGACCTGAACCCCTGCACCCACGTCAGGTCGAAAGAGCCGTAGCCCTCCCGCGAAGATCGCCAGTTATGCCTGTAGGTAGTGCCTTTCGCGGCGCGAAAGCGGGCACACCTGCCGATCACCAAAGACCGTGACCGTTCATTCGAAATAGCCCCACCTCATTCCGTGATCATGCACAGTTGCCCACCTACAGCCCGCGATCATGCACGGTTGCCCACCTCAAAGCGGGCAACCGTGCATGATCACGGCAAGGTGTCGGGTTTTGGCGGTGCAGCTCGGGCGGTGCGGCGACCGGCCAGCAGCTCGCGGGCCGAGCGGATGGTCGTGACCTCCGCTCTGGTCAGCCCCAGACCAGGCCCCAGCAGGACGTCGTCGACCAGGGTGACGGCGGTCAGCAACTGTCCGTCCGCCAGCGCCCGTTCCACCCCAGGCCGAACCGAAACCAGCTCGGCGGACAGGCTTTCTACCAGGCTCGGGGAAGGCACCGGCAACCGGTCGGCTTCCCGGGGTTCGATCTTGAGCAGGCCGCCACCATAGGCCCGGCCGACCGTTTCCGCGCCGAGCAAGGTGAACGAGTTCAGGCAGGCGAGCGGCAGCAGGTCGGTGCCCAGCCGTTGCAGCCCAGCCGCCAGGTAGATGCCGTGCACGCTGTTCAGGTGTCGAACTCCGGCCTGGTTCGCGCAGATTCGCGGAGTGTCGGCGTTCATGCAGGTGAGCAACAGGTCAGCGGACGGGACGAGAGGTACCCGCCACCACGGGTCGCGGATTCGGCACTTGTACGCGGTCGGTACCCCGAGTCGCTCGCCAGCCGCAATGTATTCGCGACCCGCAGCGGACGGTTCTTCGGCCGGGCGGAACAGCCAGGTGGCGCGCCCTTGCGCGCCGAGCGCCGTCCAATCCGGGTCGCTGAAGCTCAACCCACGCAAGTGCCGGCTGCCCGGCGGCGAGAGGCGAACCAGATCCCGCTCCGGATCCAGGCCAGCGACCACCACCTGCTCCGGTGACATCGCGAAGTAGCCGTTGTTCCCGGTAACCGCACCGAGCGTGGTCTTTCCCCAGGCCTGCAAGGTGGCCGCGTCCGGATGCCGGGTGAGCTCGGACATCACATTTCGAGCCGGTTCCGGCAGCAACGCCGACGTCCATTTGACGTCGTCCGTGCCCGGGTGCCAGCGGGAAAAGCCCTGGCCGGTCCGGCCGCGAAGCTCAGCGACATCCTGAACCTGTTGTAGCTCAAACTGATTCGTTCCGCCGCTACCTTCGGCGAGAAGCAAGACCACTTCCTCTTGGACGCCGGGGAAGATTCGTTCGGTGAAGAGCACCAGCCGCACCCGGGCGAACCGGCGGATCAGGAACCGGCGCACCTCGGCGGCGTAGTTCACGCTCAGCAACTCGGCCGGAAGGACCAGCGCCAGGCGCCCGCCGGGCTTGAGGAACAGCGCCGAGTGCACGGTGAAGGCAGCCCAGGACGACGCGAGCCGGGTCAGGTTCACCCCGGCCTGCAACGCCGCCGCCCGGCTCAGGGACCGGGCCGCACCGGTGAACTCTTGGTACCGGACGAACGGCGGGTTCCCGATCACCGCGTCGAACGTCGGCCGAGGCGGCAGGGTAAAGAAGTCGGCCACCTCGATCTGGGTCGGGTGCCCGGTGCCAGCCAGGATCGAGCGGGCCGCAAGTGCGCTGGCGGGATGGACGTCGACGCCGTGCAGCAGGCCTGGCCCGGGGCCGAGGCTGCTCATCCGCTCCGCGGCGGCCAGCAGGAAGGCTGCCTCGCCGCAGCTCGGCTCCAGCACGGCGTCCTGCGGGGTCCGAATCGCCCAGTCGGCCAGATGCCGGCAGACCTCGGTCGGGGTGAAGAAGGCACCTCGCGCCTTGCGCAGTTCGGGAGTGTCCAACCCAAGCGGTACCGAAGTCACGGTGGCAACTTATCGCCCTCAGGTGACCCTGCCGGCGTATTCGGCCCGCCCGCCTGCGGTGATCATGCACGGTTGCCCGCCTTGAGATGGGCAACCGTGCATGATCACGGCCTGAGACGGGCAACCGTGCATGATCACAGCCTGAGACGGGCAACCGTGCATGACCGGTCCTGGCCCGCGGGCCACCCCGAGGGTTGAGATGAGGGACGGCGGCCCAGCCTCGGGTTTCTGGCCGTGATGATCTTCTGCCCCGGGTGATCGGCAGCTGCGCCCGCTTTCGCGCCGCGAACGGCACTACCTGCGGGCGTAGCTGGCGATCTTCGCGGGAGAGCTACGGCTATTTCGACCGAATCACGGCCCTGGGACGGGCAACCGTGCATGATCACGGCGGTTTTGGGACGCCGAGCGAATTAGCCAGCAGAGCGCTCAATTGTGGTGATCTCGCACCGGTGACACAGGTCAGACGCTGAGGGCGGCGGCGACCTCGGGGCCGGCCCCACCGGAGCTACGGAACTCCTGGGCGACCTCACTGAGGTGAGTCGGCGAACCGGACTGGCGAACGATCGAGGCCAAACCGCTGGCCGGGGCCGAACCCCAGAGTTCAAGCAACATCGGGCCCCGGCCGCGGATCCGACCGTGCCGAGCGACCGCCAGGGTGAGCGTCGCCAGAGCTTCATCCTTCAACCCGAGCAGTGCCGCCAGCAGTGATCTGACCTCCAGCACCTGGCCGAGGTCGTACCGCCGGCCGGCCGGGTCGATTAGCTCGTCCACCCCGCGGACCAGCCGCAACGCCTCCTCCGGCTGACCCAGCTGAGCCAGCGCCTGAGCCCGTAGCCAGTCGCAGTACCGCGGATCGGCACCGGCTTCGGACAGTTGCTCGCTCAGCTGCACCACGACATCGTCATGCCCGGCACCGAGCAGCACCCGGGCCAGGTGGTCAGTGGCCTCGTTCCAGGCTTGGGTACCGGGAACGGCGATTTCCCGCACAGTCTCGAAGGTGTCCACGGCGTCCTGCGCTCGACCGGCACCGATCAAGCTGCGACCGAGATTAAGCAGCGCTCCGGCGACGGCTCGCGGGTTGGGGCAGACGCCCGACGTCATCGCATCGAGTTCGGCCTGCGCCAGCACGGCATTTCGATCGGCCTTGCGCCGCACTCGGTCGGGGTCGGCGTAGCCGAGGTGATCGAGCGACAACAGGTGGGCGGGCATCGTGTCGGCGACCGGCTCCGCACCCTGGAGCGTCAGCGGATGCTCATGCACAGCCCCGACCCAGCGCACGGCGCCACGCCGGACCAACCGGCTACCCCAGTGCGCATATCCGGGCGAGCCATCGGCCCCACCGGCGTTGTCGATCCGGACGCTGAGGCAGTCGGCCGCTCGTTCCTCGCCGAGAAATGCCCGGATCGCGGCAGCGTTGGCGACCAGCCGCTCATCGGCGTCCACCACCAGCAGCCACCTCCCCGAAGCAGCCGTTGCCGCGTCGGTTCTGGCCCGACCGAAGTCGTCGTCCCAGAAGCCCTCCACCACCAGGGCACCAGCCGCCCGAGCCAGTTCCCGAGTCTGATCGGTGGAACCGGTGTCGTAAACCACTACTTCATCCGCGACATCGCGCAATGAAGCCAGGCAATCAGCGATGTCGAGTGCCTCGTCTCGCACGATCAGCACGGCACTCAGAAGGAGGTTGGATCCGAATAGGCCCGCCATACCGCTCAGCATCGGCATTGCCCGCTCCGATACTGAGTCTGGTCGACCAAACACCGCCCCCTTGGCGGCCCCACAGACGGGCCCGCTGCGCTGAACGGTTGAAGGCCCAGCAGTGCCGTCCAAGCGGCACTCAAGGCCCAACCGATCGGCGTCGAAACAGGTAGCTGAGCATGGACAGCTCGGTTCCGCCATGGAATGGCGATGAGTTCGCTTGGGGGCACACCACGACACCCGCTCGTGGCGTCATATCCGGAGGGACCGTTTCTCATGTCCATGCTTGATGACGTATCGATCAACGCGCTGCACTCCGCGATGGATGGCTTGCAAGCTCGGCAGCGAGCAATCAGCGACGACATCGCCAACGTCAACACGCCCTACTACCGGGCCCGTTCGGTTGCCTTCGAGGACAGTCTCAAGCAGGCCCTCACCTTTGGCGACGACCCGATGACGGTTCAGCCCTCGGTGGTGTTCAGCGAAGCGGCGGGCGGTCTGACCGGGAACAACGTTGATCTTGAAGCCGAAACCGTGCTCGGCGCGAAGACCGAGCTCAGCTATGAGCTCGCGCTCCGGGCTGCCGGTGACCGGTTCACCCTCGTTCGCACCGCTATCAAGGGGGCCTGATCATGTTCGAATCCCTCAACATCTCCGGTTCCGGCATGGAACTGCACAAGTACTGGATGGATGCGATCTCGGACAACATCGCGAACGTCAACACGGTGCGTCCGACCAGCGAGGCGGCGTTCCAGGCGCGCTACGTGATCGCGCAGTCGGTGGAGGACGGCGGCATTGGAGCCGGCGTAGAAATCGCCGGGATCCAGCTCGGTAGCGCGGTCGGGCGATTGGTCAGCGACCCGAGCAGCCCGCTGGCCGACGCCCAGGGCATCGTTCGGCAGCCGGACATCGACCTCGGCGAGCAGATGACAACGATGATCATGGCGCAGCGCGGGTACCAGGCGAACATCTCCAACCTCGACCGGGTCCGCAGCGCGTACCAGGCCGCCATCCAGATGGGCCGCAACTGATGAGCATCAGCCCGATCGCAGCCATCTCCAGTGGTGGCGCGGACCTTTCCCGGCTCGCCGAGCTGTACCAGCGACAGGTCGCTGGGCTAGGCACCGACCCGACCACCGGTGCGGCCGCGAACTCGGCACTCGGCAGCGCGGACGCCACCGGAGCGATCCGGGGTGCGGATTTCGCCGCGATGATCGGCGAAGGCCTGCAGAAGGTGGAAGGTCTGGACCTGACGGCGTCCACCAAGGCGGTCCAGGCCGCCACCGGTGACCTCACCGACGTCCACGACTATGTGATCGCGGCCCAGGAAGCCCAGGTCGCCACCGAGCTGACGACGACGCTGCGGAACAAGGCGCTTGAGTCGTTCAACGAGATCATGAGAATGCCCCTGTGAATCCTCGGATGACACAATCCCTCAACCGGGCCAAAGGCCTGGCTGACGGGTTCACGCCCGGTCAACGGGGCATCGTGATCGTCGCGGTAATCGCCTTGTTGATGGGGGCTTTTGCCTTGAGCCGCTGGGTTTCCCAGCCGAGCTGGGCCCCACTGTTCGGGAACCTCTCCGGCAGCGATGCCAGTGCCGTGGTGGACGAGCTCAACGCCGACGGGATCAAATACAAGCTCGCCGACGGCGGCCAGACCATCCTGATCCCGCAGGATCAGGTGTACGACGAGCGAATCGCGCTGCTGGGCAAGGGTGTGCCCACCGGGGACGGCGAGGACGGCTGGTCGCTGCTGGACAAGCAGGGCATCACCGCCACCGACTTTCAGCAAAACATCGCCTATCAACGGGCGATCCAGGGCGAACTCGCCAAAACCCTGGAGGCGATGGATGGCGTGAACACCGCCGTCGTCAACCTGGCGGTACCGAAGAAGGACGTCTTCTCCAGCGAGACCGACAAGACCACGTCGTCCGTGCTGTTGGCGTTGAAACCAGGCACCGATCTCAGCAACGAACAGATCACGTCGATCACCAATCTGGTGGCCGGCAGCGTCGCCGGTCTCGACCCGGATGACGTCACGGTCACCGACCAAACCGGCGCGATGCTCGCCGGTGGCGGCACTCGCGGCGGCGGCGGGAGCGGCAGCGCCAGCGCGACCGATGAGCAGACCGCCGCCTTTGAGGATCGGCAGGCCAAGGCGGCGCAGGAGGTCCTGGACAAGCTGGTCGGCCCCGGGCACAGCGTGGTCCGGGTGAACGCCCAGCTGAACTTCGACGACACCGACGCCACCAGCAAGACGTTCGCGGCGCCCTCGCCGACCGTGCAGCCGATCAGCGAGGCGAACGTGAACGAGAGCTACGGGGGCAACAACGCCGCCGCCGGTGGATCGCTCGGCGTGATCCTGCCGACCGCGGTCTCCACCTCCGGAGCGACCGGCAACTACAGCCGCCAGCAGAACACCAGGAACAACGCGGTCGACGAGACGGTGACCAAGACCAAGACCGCTCCGGGCGGGGTGAAGCGGATGACGGTTGCGGTGGTGCTCGATGCCAAGACCGCCGGTCCGCTCAACACCAACACGGTCCAGCAGTTGGTCGCAAATGCCGTCGGACTGGACGCCGCCCGGGGCGACGTTGTGCAGGTCAGCGCGTTGCCGTTCGACACCACCGCCGCGGCAGCCGCCACCAAGGCGCTCGCCGATGCGGCCAGCGCCGCGCAGACCGCTCAGTACGTGGAGATCGGCAAGAAGGCCGCGATCGCCCTGCTGATCGTGATCATCCTGTTCCTGGTGATGCGCCGGCGGAAGAAGGACGCCGAGAGCATGATCGACGCGACCGCCTCCGACCTGCCCGGTAGCGGCCTGGTCCTGGCCGCCAATCAGCCGGCCGCGATCAGTGCCAGTGAGCAGCTTGCCATCACCGCACAGGCCGACCTGTCTCGCGACAAGATGCGAGACGACGTAGCCGCACTGGTGGACAACCAGCCGGACGACGTGGCACAGATGTTGCAGGGCTGGCTCTTGGAACGGAAGTCCTGAGCCGATGACCGTCGCGACAATGACCTCGCCGCCGATCTCCGGCCTCCGGAAGGCCGCGATCTTCCTGGTCCAACTCGGCCAGGACAAGGCCGCCCGGGTGATGGCCCTGCTCCCGGAGAACATGGTCGAGGAGCTCACCGGCGAGATCGTCCGCCTGCGCGATGTGAGCAATGCCGACGCTGCGGCCGTCCTGAGCGAGGCGCACGCGCAACTCGCCAACAACTCGACCGCCCGCGGTGGGCTCGAAATGGCCCGCCAGTTGCTGGCCCAGAGCGTCGGTGCGGAACGGGCCGACGAGATCATGGAACGGCTCGGCGCGACTCTGGCGGAGATGCCGTTCGAGAGCATCCGCCGAGCCGACGCCCGGCAATTGCTGTCCTTCCTGGCCGAGGAGCACCCGCAGACGATCGCGCTGGTGCTCGCGCACCTCGCCCCGCAACAGTCGGCGACCGTGCTGTCCGGGCTGGATCAGAACCTGCAGGCGAGCGTCGCCTACCGGATCGCCTCGATGGAACCGGCGAGTCCGGATGTGATCCGGCTGGTGGAGCGGGAACTCGAACGGCGGATGACGACGGTACTGGGGCCGCAGGAGACCTCGAACGTCGGCGGGGTGGCACCACTGGTAGCGATCATCAACCGGGCGGACCGCTCGACCGAGCGCATGATCCTGGAGGGTTTGGAAACGGTGAACAAGGAACTGGCCGAGATCGTTCGGTCCCAGATGTTCATCTTCGAGGACATTCTCACCCTGGACGACAAGGCGATTCAGCTGGTGCTGCGGAGCGTAGAGAGCGGCGACCTGGCGCTCGCGCTGAAGGGTGTCAGCCAATCCGTCAAGAACAAGATCACCAAGAATCTTTCCGCCCGAGCCGCCGAAAACCTCACGGAGGAGATCGAATTGCTCGGTGCTGTGCGGCTCAAGCAGGTCGAGGAATCGCAGGCGAAGGTGGTCCAGGAGATTCGCGCGCTGGAACAGTCCGGTCAGATCATCATCATGCGCGGCAGCGACGAAGCGATGGTGGAGTGATGGCGATCCGCCCGTCGGTGAACGCCGGCAACCAGCCGAGTCGCGTGGTCGACACCACGACCGGGGATGTCACGATCCGGCCGGCCCGGCTGGACCGGCCGTTGCGCAGCACCTCGCTCGACCCGACCTACACCGACCCGTACCTGGAGGAACTGGTCCGGGTGGCCGCCGATCGAGCTCGGCACGAGGCTCGGGCCGAGGGGTACGCGGCCGGCTGGTCGCAGGGTCGGCAGGCGGCGGCAACCCAGGCGCAGAGCGAAGTCGTCGCTGTCGCCAAGCAGTTGGAAGCTGAGCGGGCTTCGATCCAGCAGCGAGCGACGCAGTTGCTGACCTCGCTCGGCGAGGCGGCCCGAGCTGCCCGGGTGACCGTGGCACCGGAGTGGACCGAGGTGTCCGACACCCTGGCGGACGGGGCGATGCGCCTGGCCGCCGCCGCACTGGGCCGTGAGCTGCGCTCGATCGACGACGCCGTGGCCCAGGCGGTGCGCGGTGCACTGCAGTTGCTGGCCGAACCCGGCCAGGCGGTAGTGCATCTCAATCCCGTCGACGCCGCACTGGTGGTGGACGACGAGACGATCGGCGTCCGGGTGATCTCAGACCCTCGGGTACCGGTCGGCAGAGTGCTTGCCCTGACTCCGGCCCAGCGGCTGCGGCACGACCTGCCGGATGCGTTGAACGCCGCCGAGGCGGTGCTTCGCTCATGAACAGTCTGGTGACGAACCTGATGGACGGCCGAAGGACCAGCGACCTGGCAGAGGCCCTGCGCGATCGGTTGGCGGCCGCCGCAGAGGCCGCCGCGCTCCGGCCGGACGGCCGGGTCAACGAGGTGATGGGCCTCGGGATCGGCGTCCGCGGCCTGTCCGCAGCCGTCGGCGAATTGGTCACTGTGCACGCCGCTGCCGGACCAATCCCGGCCCAGGTGATTGCCGTTCAGCGGACCGGCATCATCTGTATGCCGCTGGGCACCACTTCTGGGGTCGCGGCCGGGGATCCGGTCGTCGCTTCCGGAGACGAGCTACGGATTCCGGCCGGGTACGGGATGCTCGGCCGGATCGTCGACCCACTCGGCCAACCGATCGACGGTCGGGGGAATCTGACTGCGGTAGAGCGCGTTCCGGTCGAGGCAAGCGCTCCGAACCCGCTGCATCGGCAGCGAATTCATACCGCGTTGCCGACCGGAGTACGAGCCTTGGACACCCTGCTGCCGGTCGGTGCCGGCCAGCGGGTCGGGATCATGGCCGGTTCCGGCGTCGGCAAATCCACATTGCTCGGGATGGCAGTGCGCGGCACTGCGGCACCCGTTCGAGTGGTAGCCCTGGTCGGCGAACGTGGCCGGGAGGTGAGGGAATTCCTCGAGGATACGCTTGACGCCACGGCGCGGCTGCGAACCGTCGTCGTGGTCGCCACCGCAGACGACCCGCCGCTGCTGCGAGTCACCGCAGCCTTCACCGCAACCCGGATCGCCGAATGGTTCCGGGACTGCGGCGAGGACGTGCTGCTCGTCGTCGACTCGGTAACCCGAACCGCGATGGCCCAGCGAGAAGTGGCCCTGGCGGCCGGGGAACCACCCGCAACCCGGGGCTACCCGGCAAGCGTCTTCGCGATGCTGCCGCGCCTGCTGGAGCGGTCCGGTCCGGGTGCCGAGGGCACCATCACCGCGCTCTACACCGTCCTGGTGGAGGGCGACGACCTGCAGGACCCGATCGGTGACACCGTCCGTGGCATCCTGGACGGGCACGTGGTGCTGTCTCGGGCCCTGGCCACGGCCGGCCACTTCCCCAGTATCGATGTCTTGGAATCCATCTCGCGGGTGGAACGGGCGGTGCTCACCCCTGAACAGATCGAACTCACCACTACCCTGCGCCGATTGCTCGCCGCCTGGCGCGACGTCCGCGAGCTCGTCGAGGTGGGCGCCTACGCCCATGGCAGCGATCATCTGGCCGACGTCGCGATCCGGCTCCGGCCGGCAATCGACGCGTTCTTGCGGCAGGCCCCGAACGAGGTGCTCCCGATCGCGGAATCCTGGTCGGCGCTGGCCAACCTGCTCGGGGTGCGCAGTCCCGTAGCCAGTACACCGGTCGGGCCGGTCGGCACCGTCGGCCCGGTCGGCAACGTTGGCCCGGCCGGCGCTTCGGGTATGGCGCGTGCGCGATGAAGCCGTTCCGGTTGACCACCCTCGAGCGGCTTCGTGACCGGGAACTCGAGACCCGAGCACAGGAACTGAACACCGCCGCCGCGACCCGCGATCAAGCCGTCGTCGAGCATGACCGGCTGGTTGGGCAGTTGGCCAGGGGCAGCGCCGCGGTCGGTCTCGGGACGTGGACGGGCGCCGACCTTGACCTGGCAAACAATTACCGGCAGGTACTTCGGCAATCGATCCTGGACCAGACCGAGCAGATCGCCGCGCTGGAACAAGAACTGGCACGAGCTCGGACCGCCTGGCTGAGCACGCGAGCCCGGTTGCGAGCCGTCCAGGCACTGCACGATCGGCACCGGGTCGAACTCCGCGCCGAGCAGGTTCGACGGGATCAGCGGGAACTGGACGAGCACGCCGGAACTCGGCGGCCAAGCGTCCGTGATCTCGGCGCCGACACCGAGGTAGGTGCCCGATGAACGAGGGACTGGCTACGGTTCAAGCCCGCGTCACCCAGATCCAGGCCCTGGTGCAAGGGCTCTCCGGACCGCGCACGACGAGCGTCCGCGCCACCTCCACCGGGTCGTCCGCTGCCAGCCGCACCACGTTCGAGGAGGTCCTCGCCCGGGCCGGGTCGAACGCCGAGTCGAGCACGCCCGGTGAGCAAGCGGTATCGGTGGCGAAAAAGTATCTGGGCGTGGATTACCGCTGGGGCGGCACCGACCCGAAGACCGGGCTGGACTGTTCCGGCCTAACTCGGCTGGTGTACGGCCAGCTCGGCGTCAGCCTGCCCAGGACCAGCGGGGAGCAGGCGACATCGGGCACGAAAATCAATTCCCTGGCCCAGGCCAAGCCCGGTGATCTGGTGTTCTTCGGTTCGCCGGTGCATCACGTCGGGATCTACGTCGGAGACGGCAAGATGCTCGACGCTCCGCGCACCGGCAAGCAGGTGCAGATTCGGGCGGTCTACGAGACGCCGTCTGCGATTCGCCGGGTTCTGCCTGAGGGCTCTGGCAACGCTGGATCGACCAATTCGGCAATGGCTGGCCTGCTCGGCCCGGCCGGTTCCGCCACCGGATCGGCCACCCGCGGACTCGGCGCGTCATCCGGTGGGCTCAGCGGTACGCCCTACGCCGACCTCTTCACCTCGGCCGGACGACGGTACGGGGTCGACCCGGCGCTGCTGTCCGCAGTGGCCAAGGCCGAGAGCGCCTACCGACCAACGGCTCTCAGCCCGGCCGGAGCCCGCGGGCTGATGCAACTGATGCCGGCCACTGCCCGCTCGCTGGGCGTGAACCCGGACCAGCCGGCCGAGGCGGTGGACGGCGCCGCTCGACTGCTGAGCGATCATCTACGCACCTTCAACGGGCGCGTCGATCTGGCCCTGGCCGCCTACAACGCCGGTCCCGGTGCGGTGCGCAAGTACGGCGGCGTGCCGCCCTACGCCGAGACCCGCACCTACGTCCAGCGCGTCACCAAGAATTGGGGAGACCTGCGATGAGCCGGGTTCAAAGTCTGTTGCCAATCGTGCCCGCTGCCCGCCCGGAAGCGGACTCCTCGGTCAACACCGGACGCGACTTCGACGACGTCCTGGCCCGAACCGCCTTCCGCCAGCAGCCACCGGCGAGCGGTGACCGGGGTCAGGCCCGTTCAACCAGGAGCGAGAAGTCGGACGCCGTCCCTCGGGCGGACCGCGCGGAACGCCCAGAACGCGCGGATCACTCAGGACGCACGGATCGTTCAGGACGCGCGGAACCCATGGAGCGCCCGGAACCGGCGGATCAGCTGGACCGGTCGGATCGCCTGGATCAGGCGGACAGCACGGATCAGTCGGGCCTTGACCGGGACGGCGATACCGGTGCTGACATCCTGGCCGACCCGGTCGCTGGTGTGATCGTCGATCCGGTCCTGCTGGCCGCGATGGTCACCACCGCACCGACCGTCGT
>DATINJ010000021.1:0-15726 GCA_035474375.1 Kineosporiaceae bacterium
GTTACGGACCAGAGCCACAGCGCTGGCTGGTTTGATCGCTCTGGCGGCCACCACCTTGATCGGCTCCACCAGTGCCAGTGCCAGTGCCAGTGCCAGTGCCAGTGCCAGTGCCAGTGCCGGTACGGCGTCCTGGGTGGGATCCTGGAGTACCGCAGTCACCGGCGCGGCGACCGCGCCACAGCCGGAGACCGTGTTCCAAGATCAGACGCTGCGGCAGATCGTGCATCTCAGCGTCGGGGGAAACTCGGTGCGCGTGAAACTCTCCAACGAGTACGGCGACCAGCCGCTGGTGATTGGCGAGGCGCGGGTGGCGCGCCGACCCGACGGAGCCGCCGGCTCCCAGATCACCACCGGAACCGACCGCCGACTGACGTTCGGGGGCCGCTCCGCCTTCACCGTTCCGGCGGGGTCTCCGGTACTCAGCGATCCCGTGTCGCTGCCCGTGCCAGCGCTCGGCGACCTGGTGGTCAGCATCTACCTGCCGGGTCGCACACCGGCCGCCACCGTGCACAACACGGCGCTGCAGACCAACTACGTCGCTGCGGGCAACGTCACCCGCTCGGGGGAGCTCAGCGCCGCAACCGAGACCACCTCCTGGTACTTCCTCTCCGGAGTGAGCGTCGCGGGAGCGCCGAAAGCCGGCACTGTCGTGGCTCTCGGCGATTCCATCACTGACGGTTCGATCACTGCCGTCAACGCCAACCACCGCTGGCCCGACTTCCTCGCCCGCCGATTGCACGCGAACGCCTCGTTGCGACAGCTCGGCGTCCTGAACAAGGGGATCGGCGGAAACCGGCTGCTGTATGACGGCAACGTCCTCTCCGACACCCCGATCCCGGGTTTCGGACCGCTGTTCGGTGACAGCGCCCTGGCCCGCTTCGACCGTGACGTGACCGCCCAGCCCGGCGCCCGCTATCTGATTGTGCTGCTCGGCATCAACGACATCGGACAACCCGGCTCGATAGCGCCGCCGTCCGAAGCGGTGACCGTGGACGACCTGATCTACGGCTACCGGCAGCTCATTGCCCGGGCCCACGAACGCGGCCTGCGGGTGTTCGGCGCAACCATGACGCCGTTCCAGGACGCCACGATCCCGGGCTACTACAGCGCGGAGAACGAGGCCAAGCGGCGGGCAGCCAACCGGTGGATCCGGACCAGCGGCGAATGGGACGGCGTGATCGACTTCGACCGGGCAGTCCGCGACCCGAACCAGCCGCTACGGATGTTGCCCGCCTATGACAGTGGCGACCATCTGCACCCCAACGACGCCGGCATGCGCGCGATGGCCGACGCGATCAAGCTAAGCCTGTTCCACACCGCCCAGCCCGCCCAGCTCGCCCAGGCGAGTTAGCCCGAAGCCTGTCCTCGCGCCTGCTTTGCCACTGTTGAACACGTGGATCGCCTCCGCCAGGGGCCGGATCACGTGTTTATCAGTGGCAAAGTTCGAGCCGATCGGCAGGGCTAGCAGCGGGGAAGGGGGGAGCTGTACGTCGTCTTGCTTGGCGTCGTGAGGTAGTAGTCGCTGACGTACCATCCGGTGTTGATCCGGTCCCAGACGCGGGTGGTGGTGACTTTGGCACCGGGCTCCTGGCAGTACGTCCAGGCCAGCGAGCCGCTGGGGAGAGTGCCGTGCTTGGTGTAGGTGGCGCCCGGTCCCGCCCGCTTGCTGAGCCCGTCGGTCGCCGTCACCTGGAACGGGTAGTAGCAGCGCGGGATGGACGTCGTGTAGCCGGTTTCGGACGCCGTGTTCACGTAGTGATCGCTGACATACGTGCCGTTGGACAGCTTGTTCCAGACCTTGGTGTCAGACACGGTGCTGCCCGGCGTCTGGCAGATCACGCTCAGCGGGGTGCCGTTCGCGAGCACTCCAACGGCGGTGGATGAGCGGGTCGGCGCCGTCCGGGCGTTGGTCCGGCCGACGAGCAGATACGGCTGGATCACGGTGGCGACCGGAGCGTCCACCCAGTCGCTGTCGATGTTCAGGGTGACTCCGCCGTAGGTCTCGTCGTGGTCACCGAGATACTGCTTAGCTCGCTGGCCGACGCTCCACTGTGCGTCAGAGATCCCGGCGAGACCGGTCAGTGTCGGGCTGCCGTCCCAGCGTGCCACCCAGAGTGCGTCCGGTCTGGCGTACGACGCTGACCCATATGCGTCAGCGAGGTGTTTGGCGCCCGAGCTGAGGTTGGCGTAGACCCCTGCCAGGTAGCCGCGCCGGTGCAGTTCCTTGGTGAAGGCCGAAAGGTACGTCAGAACAGCCGTTTTGCAGGCCGTATCGGTGGAGGTGTAATTCTCCAGGTCGCCGTAGACGATGCTGCCCGGGCGCAGACCGATTGCCGTCAGCGCTGTGATCGCATCAGTCGCCGAGTCGGTGCCCTGGGCGGCGGCCGTTGCCGGAACGATCTTGACCGACCGTACCCGGTCGCTGCACGGCGCCTGTAAACCCATATAGATCGGCAGCAGCCGCCATTGGCGGCTGGTGACGCTTTCGACCCAGTCAGACGTGAGATTGGGTTGGGCACAGGTCCGGTTCGGGCCACCGATGTAGACGCCGATCGCCCGATACGGCGAGGCTTCCCAGGCGATCATCGTGCTGAGCGGTGGAGCCGTGCAGGCATCGAACGCGCCGCCCCGGTAGCGGGTGGCGGACGCGCCCTTGCCGAACGTGACCACCGTTCCCGGTTCAGCGGTGGCTTGTGGCGCGATCATCAGCGTGGCGGCCACCAGCACCGTGGTGGCCAGCCCGGTAAGTATCGCGGCGACCTGACGGCGCATAATCACTCCCGTTGACCACTCGAGCTTACGCTCGGTTACGCCCGTTCAGGAGCCGAACAGCGAGATCCCTGGATCGGAGCCGGTCTGAAGGGTCTCGGATTCCCAGGGAACTGGCAGGAAACGTCCCGGAGCTGCACAAGCTGCTACTCAAGCATTTGATCATGCTTAGTTTAGTTTTCGTCGGTCTGATCGTGGCGGGGGCCGTTGGCTATTTCACCCGAAGCACCCGGGTGCTCCCGGGTGACGTCTACGGCCAACCGTCGGGGCGCAGCTATCAGCCCGGGTACGGCGTCCCACCGGGGGAGCCGTTGCCGGCGTCCGTGCATACTTCCGAAGCCCGCGCCGAAGCCAGGCATTGGGTCGACCTGCTGGGCGCGGGGCTGAGCCGCCTGGACGGCGTCACCACGGACGACGCCGGCCGTCAGCGCGCGGCGCGGTACGCGCTCAGCGATGCGGCGGAGCGGCACGCCGCAGCGTTGAGTCAGCTGGCCCAGGCCGACACCGTGCACCAGATCGATCTGGCGGCTCGCACCGCGCTCGAAGGTCTGCATTACCTTCGGGCCGCCCGCACCGCATTCGGGCTGGACCCTGGCCCCGAGCTCAGCCCGCCCAACGGCGACGGATCTGTTCTGACCAGTACCCGGCGGGTGGTCGTTCAGGGCCAGGAGTACGAGGCCAGCGCCAATCCCGGGCAGCGCACGCCCTACTACTACCCGGGCGGCACCATTCGGGGAACGAGCGTGCCGGCCGGCTGGTACAGCACGCCATGGTGGAAGACGGCGCTGGTCGCCGGGGCTGCCGGGGTGGGCTCGCTGCTGGTGGTGGACGCGCTGTTCGGGCACGGTGGCGGCTTGTTCGGCCACGGCGGGATGGGTGGCGGGATGGACCACGGCGGGATGGGCGGTGGGACGGGCGGGATGGACGGCGGGTTTGGTGGCGGCGTGGACGGCGGCTGGTTCTGAGCGACTGCTCCGGCTTTGGGCGGTCTGCCGGGCTGGCATCCTTGGGCCGTGACTAGTGCGTCGGCGCCCGTGCGCGATCTGACCGACCCGGATCAAAACCAGTCGGTGCTCGATCTGGCCTCCGCCTTACTCGAGGGCCACTCGACGGGCCACTCGACGGGCCGGGATGATGGCGGCCACGGGCCGGCGGTGGCGGCCGAAGCGAGGGCGCTGGCTCGCTCGCGGCGCCGGCTGCGCGAGCTTGCCGGGCCGGTGCATCTGAGCGTGGTCTGGGCGATGTACGGCGAGACCGGGCGGATGGTCCCCAGGTCAGCGCACCCGCATGGGGAGGACTTCGTCCGGGCCAAGGTCCACCAGCTCGACTGGCTGACCGCCGGTCTGCCGGGTGTCACCTGGAGCATCATCGCCTGCGACGACGGATGCCCGGACCGGCCCTCGAGCGCCGAGCTGATGGCAGAGGTCGCGGCCGCCGAGAGCTATCCGAGCGAGGGTCACCGCAGCGTGACCGTGCTCCGGCTGGCCGACGTGATCGCCGGTGACGTCTGGATCGGCCCCGGCTTCGGTCGACTGACCTCGACCGACCAGTCTCGTAAGGGCGGGTCGATTCTGGCCGCACTGGCCGCCGCGCTCGAGGCAGCGCCGCAGCTGAACGGCCGGCATGTGATCTGTTACACGGACGCGGATCTTTCCGCGAACCTGGGCCAGCTGGGCTCGCTGGCAGCCTCGGTGGTGGGTGGCGACCGGGTGGTCGCCGCGCTCGGTCAGCGTTACGGGATGCCCGAGGCGGTGCTGGTCCGGGCCGACGGCCCGGTCGCCGAGCCGCACAGCACCGGCGACAAGCCGGACAAGATCATTATCCTGTTCCGCCACTTCGTCCGGGCGATGCTGATCCCGACGCTGGCTCAGGTGCTCGACACCCAAGCCGGTTTCAAGGCCTTCGACGGTGCTGCCCTCGGCCCGGTCATCGGTGAGATGACGTCGTTCAACGAGACCTTCGACATCGAACTGCTCATCCATCTCGCCCAGCACTACGGACCGAGCGCCCTCGCGGTCGAGCCGATCGTCTTCACCGAGGACTTCGCCGCGACGAACTTTCCCTCCGTCGAGCCAGGGGCTCGCCACCTGGCGATGGTTCACCAGGTGGTGGAGCTCTACGACCGGTTCGTCGCGCCGATCGCGCCCGTCACCGGCGAGGCAGCCGACCTGCTGGCGCTGATCAGGACGCTCGACCTCGACGATTACGTGATCTTGATCAAACACCTTCGCGCCGAAGATGTTGGCGATCCAACGCTTTTCGACCGGCGGTGGCCTGTACCGCAGCTGCAGGCCGTGCTCCGTCGGTGACCGCTCGGCTCAGCCGGCCGGGGTGCTGAGCACGGTCCCGTAGTGGTTGGTGAGCAGGTAGCCCTCGGAGAACTTCAGCGAACTGTAGGCCACGCCGTCCGCCCAGATGCCGTCGGTGACCGATTGCACGCTCCCCGCGTCGGTCTTCGCCCCGATGTCCTCTTTCGGGACGCCGATCAGCAGCCGGTCCGCGTAGTCCTCCTCCAGATCGGTGTCGGCGCGAGTCAGCCCGAGTACCGAGCCGACCTCGTCACCGGCCTCCAGGGCGCCGGCCAGCCCGGAGCCTTGGCGGATCGACTTGGCCGGGCACTGGGCCTCGCCGTCCATGCTCACCAGGGTGATCGCACCGGCGTCCGGCCGGGTTCCGACGTCCTCGCCGGGAGCACCGATGGCCACATCGATGGACTCCTGGCAGAGCAGCCAGACACCCACCGCGACGGCGGCACCGAACCGGTCACCGGTTTCCTTCTTCCCGGGAATGCCGGCGCTGTCCTGGCTGATGCTTCTGCCCGGACTGAACAGGTCGGTGCCGGACGCCTGGTTGAAGGTCTGGATCATGCCAGTGTCGGGGTGCGACCCGGAGTCCTCGTCCGGGACGCCGACCACGGCCACGGATCCACGCGAGCCCAGCACGGAACCGAACCGGTCGTCGGTCTCCGCGGTGCCGGCCACCCCGGTGCTGTTCTGCGACCAGCTCTGCGAGGTGATCGACGTCCCGGCGGCATTCACTCGCAGAAACCACACCGCTCCGGCGCCCGGCACGGACCCGACCTTTTCGTCCGGAGCGCCGACCAGCACACCACCGCGGCCGGTGGCGGCCAGCACGGATCCGAAGGCGTCACCGGTCTCGGCGGATCCAGGTACCCCGACCGAATCCTGGCTCCGCACCTCTCGCAGGGTGAGGGTGACTCGGCCGACCGAGCTGGGGGCGATGGTGTAGCGGAACACCTCGCCGGCCTGGGCATGTCCGGCGACCGTCGCCCCCGGAGCACCCACGTACAGGTCGTTCAGGTATTTGCCGGCGGTTTCGTCGTAGCGCGACACCAGCGCAAGCGCGGTGCCGAAACGGTCACCGTTGGACGAATCGTGCGGCACCACGATCGATGAGCTGGTGTCGACACCGCCGGCCTGACCGAAGACGAGGTGCACCTGCCCCTCGAGGCCGCCCTCGCCGTCGGTGCCACCGGACTGGCCCTCGGCGGGAGCCGCGATTACCAGGTCCGCGCAGCCGTCCTGGTCCAGGTCAGCCATCGCGATCGAGCTGCCGAAGACGTCACCATCACCGGTGCCGGCGCCCAGGTCTGCGGCGGTGAGCAGGACGGCGGGAGAACCGGTACCGCGGATATCCACCGCGCCCGAAGCGGGCCCGTATGAGGGCATTCCGATCACTGCATCGGCGGCGCCGTCTCCGTCGATGTCGGCCCGGGTGTTCAGATTCTCCGGATCACAAGCCGCCGCCGAGGCCGGCGCGGCAACCACCAACGCCGCACCACCCAGCGCCAGAGCCACGCACAGCCCACTGGCCAAAGCTTTACCGAAAGACCGCATCCGATCATGATCGCAGCACCGGGTCGCTGACTGCGGTTCCGACGCACAACGCCCCGGCGCGGGATGCGCCGGGGCGTTGCGGGTGTGCTTTTGTGCCGAGACTCAGCTCTTACCTACCGGCACCCCGAAGTTCGGTGTGCCGTCGGCATTCCAGTTCAGCGGCTGGACGCGGGTGTGGCGGTTCGGGTCGTACAGCGGATCGCCGGTGATGTCGCGGTAGTCCCGGGCGTGGTACACGAGCAGGTCGGTGACCCCGTCCTCCGCGACGGTGAACGAGTTGTGCCCCGGACCGTACTGCTTGGTCTGCTCATTCGTGACGAACACCGGGGTTGGTGTCTTGACCCACGACGCCCAGTCCAACAGGTTGGCGTCGGCGCTGGCGGTCAGCAGTCCCATGCAGTAGCGCGCATCGGTCGCGCTGGCGGAGAAGCTCACGAAGACCCGCCCGTTGCGGATGATCACGGCCGGGCCTTCGTCGACCTTGAAGCCCTGGGTTTCCCAGGTCCGGGTCGGGTTGGCGATCCGGACCGGCTTGCTGCTCAGCGACCATGGCGTGTCCATCTGGGCGATGTAGAGGCAGGAGCCCGCGTCGATCTCCGGCTCACTCTGTGCCCAGATCAGGTAGCGGTTTCCCTTGTGCTCGAAGGTGGTCGCATCGAGAGAGAAGCTGTCCCACTCGGTGGCGATCTGGCCTTTGAGTACCCAGCCGGCTGGATCGCGAGGATCGTCGAGCTTCGACTCCATCACGTACATCCGGACCCGGAACACATTGTCGGAATCGCCGGCGGTGAAGTAGATGTACCAGCGATCGTTGATGCGGTGCAGTTCCGGGGCCCAGATGTGCCCGCCCATCTTGCCGGACGTCGGCCGCCGCCAGAGCACGGTTTCGGTCGCGGTCTTGAGCCCGGCGATGGTCGACGAACCGCGCAGGACGATCCGGTCGTACTCCGGCACGGAGCCGGTGAAGTAGTACATCCCCGCCACCGGGCGAGTGATGAAGGGATCGGCGCGCTGCTCGATCAACGGGTTGGGGAAGGTCAGCGCGCTGACTTGAGTGCCGCTCAGGGCAGCGAAGGCGGGGGAGGTGGAGGAGGCGATGCCACCGATCGCCGCCACCCCGAGCCCTCCGCGCAGCAATGTACGTCGGCTCAGTTGAGTCATGTCCGGGCCCTTATCTGGTACGGATGCGGAGGAAGGTGACGGAGTTGGCGTCGAACGTCCGGGTGAAGCTGGACGAGATGCCGCTGACCGTGCTGCTGACCGGCTGGATCGGCTCGGCAGTGCGGGTGTTCTGCTCGCCCGGGTCGCCGGTGAGGACCGTCATCTTCGCGGTCGGGGCGACCTTGCGGCTGCCGAGATCGATCTTGGTGATCGCCGGCGTGCTCTGGGCGTTGACCACCTTGACGATGATCTCCCCGTTCTTGTCGTCGTTCGTGACGACCTGGGCGAACGGTTCGCTCACCTTGTTGTCGTTGAAGCTGCCCCACTCCGTGCCGTTGAGGTACATGGTCACCTTGGTGCCGCGCACCGAGACCTTCAGGTTGTACGTGGTGCCGGTCGTGACACTGTTCGGCTTGGCCAGCACGAGTTCCTTGGCGCCACCCACGCTCTTCTCGACCGCGCCCTGAGTGTTGTTCCAGCCACCCAGGTTCCACCAGTAGAAGTCACCGCTCGGCTGCACACCGAACGCCACCAGGAAGCCCTCCGCGCCCGACTTCTTGGTTGCCTTGAGGGTCAGGTCGTAGTCGGTGGCGGTGATGTTTGCCGCTTTGACCAGGGTGTCCTGGGCGCTGGCGCTCGACTGCACGTAGGCGCCGTCGACCACCGACCAGGTGCCGCGGTTGGCGACCGGCGTCCAGTTCGTTGCCCCGGCGGAGAAGTCGTCGTTGAACAGCACGGTGCCGTCGGGTGCGGTGACCTTGACGTCGTCGTACGTCGCCGCGGTCGCCCAGGTCGACAGCCCGATCGCCCCGGTGATCGGCTTCGCCGCGGCCACCTTGGCGCCGGTCACGGTGCTCTTCACCACCCGGTTACCGACGTTGTTCATGAACAGCTTCTGCACCTGGTAGTTGGCCGACCCCCACGACTCGTCGTTGTCGAGCCAGATCAGGTCCGGCTTCCACTGGACGTTGTCGATGTTCGCGAACAGTGGGGCGTACGAGGCCATCTTGACCACGTCGGCGTTGCGTTCCAGGCCGGTCATGTAGGCCGCCTCGGACAGGCCGTTGAACAGCTTGCTGTCGAGCGAGGCGTACTCGCCGAGGAACACCTTCGGCCCGTTCCGGTCGTAACTGTCGTACCGGGCGTTGTTCTGCAGGAACCAGGCCGGGCTGTTGTAGTAGTGCTCGTCGACCATGGCGACGCCGGCCGCCTTGTTCTTCGCCCAGAGCGCGTCGAACGTCGTCCCCGTGTCGTCCGGGCCGGAGTTGCTGATCACGGTGATCTCCGGGTACTTCGCCGCAATAGCGGCCCGGAACTTCTGGAAGTTGGCGAAGTACGCGTCGGGGAGGTTCTCCTCGTTACCCACCGCGACGTGGGTGAGCCCGAACGGCGCCGGGTGACCCATGTCGGAGCGCAGCTTGCCCCAGGTCGAGGTGACCGGGCCGTTGGCGAACTCGATCAGGTCCAGGGTGTCCTGGATGTGCCGGGCCAGCAGCACCGGGTCATCGGTGGCCTTGTTCTGCCCACAGCCGGTGACCAGGGCCGGCACCACCGGTAGCGGCATCGCGCCGGTGTCCTCGGCGAACTGGAAGTACTCGTAGTAGCCGAGCCCGTAGCTCTGGTTGTAGCCCCAGAAGTTGCTGTTCGTCGCGCGGGTCTCGACCGGACCCACGGTGTCCTTCCACTGGTACGAGCGGGCCCGGGGGAAGTTCGAGGCGGCATCGTACGCAGCGTGACTTCCGGTGTTCACCAGGCAGCCGCCGGGGAACCGGAGGAAGCCCGGGTTCAGCGCCTCGACCTTCTCGGCCAGATCCCGGCGCAGGCCGTTCGTCCGTCCCTTGTAGGTCTCCCTCGGGAACAACGAGACCATGTCCATCCGCAGCGTGCCGGTACCACCGGCCCGCACCGACAGGCGACCCAGGTCGCTGGTGCGGTTGGCGGTCAGCCTGATCGTGTACTTGGCCCAGGAGTCCCCGCGCACCGTGATCTTCTCGGCGTCCGCGAGCAGTTCACCTGCCGAGTCGCGCAACGAGATCGCCAGCGGGGTGCCGGCCGACGCGTCGCTGCGGGCCCAGACGGAGAAGTGGTACCTCTCGCCGGTCTGTACCGCGACTCCGGTGTTGTATCCGGAGTTGGTCACTCCGTACAGGCCCTGACCCGGGTTGGTCAGCGCCACCTTGAGGTAGGTGCGGTTGCGCTCGTTCAGCCGAGCTGCGTCATCCACCGTGGTCACGGTGCCCGAACCGCCCGCCTCGGCCACTGGCGTCCACGCGGTCATCGGCGTGTACGACCTGTTGTCCGCGGTGGAGAATTCGAAGGAACGGTTACGCACCAGTTCGGCGTACAGCCCGCCGTCCGCGGCGAAGTTGATGTCCTCGAGGAACACCCCGTACATGGTCTTGTCGATCGCGGCGCCGTCAGCCTGAGGGGCGACGGTGACGGTGTAGTCCGGATCGAGAGACGCACCGCCTGCCGTGGCAGCCGTCGCCGCAGCAGCGGCGGCGGATAACAGCACCGCTGTCACCACTGCCAGAAGCTTGGGTGGTCGGGACATCCTTGTCCTCCTGAGCGCAGAACCATGGTTAACCAATATTTCGGTCATGTTATCGTTCACATTCAGGACGTCAAGAGGTGATCAAGAATTGGCAAAAGTTGTAGCCGAATCGGGACAGAACAGCAGTAAGCGGCCTTTCTAAACCGGGTTGAATCGGATGTGACCGCTCACGTAGCTAGCTTCGCTAGCTATCGCTCACGCTTTGACCCGCCGTCAAGCGCGGAGCGGTCAGTGCGGCCGGCGGCAGCGGCGGTACTCGACCGGTCGCCGTAGGCCTCGGCCGAACTGCTGGCGATAGCTCAGTTCGACGCCTGATCAGGGGTTCGGCCGAGGCCTACGGCGCTCAGCCCAGCGCTGTCCGGCTACCGGGCAGGGAGATCTGGTTGATCTGGGTGATGAGCCGAAACCGCCACCGAACCGCAGGCTTTCAGGGTGGTACGAGGCGCGGTTGCGGTCGCGGTCCTGGCGTTGCGTCAGAATTCGACGTGCTGGGCGGTTGCCTGGAGTTGATGGATTCGGTAGCTCTGCAGCGCCCCTGCGGGGCCGGGCGCTGGAACGAAGGCTCCGGAGCGGTCGGTTGTCTCCAGCAGGACCGTCTCGAACTCGACCTGTTCTCCAGCCGCCAGCCGGATTGTCGGCACCAGCAGGGTGATTCGCCGGTCGAAGGCATCCACGATGCTCTGGATGGTGACCGTGACCAGGTCACCGATCTGGGTGCTCACAATCTCCAGTTCCTCGCCCTGGAAGTTGAGGTCGAACTCGGTGTCCTGGTACGACAGCTGTGGTCGACCGGCGATGCTGGAACGGGAGAAGTTGACCCGGACCGGACCGGAGACGTCAAAGAGATTGGCGTCGAGTAATTGCGGAGTAACGGTTTTGGTGTGCTCTGCGGCCATGGTTGGCTCCTTCTGGATGGTTGGCGACGTGCTCTGATCGGGCCCGGGAAATGACCAGGCCCGTTTGAAGAGAGCACGCTGCCCCAGAAGCAGATACCGGCGAGGGACGTGAAGAGCCCGGCCGGGCTCGCCGGTGCCCGAGCAGAGGAAGAGGTCGACCGCGCGAGTGTCGGTCCAGATCGGATGTGCCCCGCTGACGGCGGTCAGCTCTTCGTAGTCGCCCGCGAAGACCCCGACGAACGCGGTCGGTGGTGAGCTGGACGATGATCGGGCTGAGGTCGGAATGGCAGGGCCTCGAGAGCCAGTCAGGCCGCGACGGGTTACCGTCGTGCCATGGAGGCCAAGGGCGAGGAATGGCGGGCTTCGCGGCGGGCCGCGTTTGAAGCGCACGCGCAGGCTCAGCGGCGGGCCGAAGCGGCGGAGTCGCAGCGGGCTCGACCGCTGGTCGCGGAGTTCGTTCGCCGAGCGCGATTGCAGGGCCTGGCTCCTGAGCCGTTGCGGGCTCGCGCCTACAGCGGCTCGGTGACCTACCGCACCCGACTGCGCGGCTGGTACCTGCAACCGACCGGCCTGCTGGCGATCGGCGAGGACAGCGAGTTCTACGTGCTGATCACCGCCGGCGGGCTCAGCGCTCGGCTCCGAGGCGTGGACGTCGTGCCCTCTGCGCCGCCGCTGGCAGTGGGGCGCGGTGCCCGTGACGGCGAGTCCATGTCTTTGTCGGAGTTGCTCGACTGGCGGCTCGCAGCCGGCAACGGCTTTCGCCGCCTCTGACACTGATCGCCGCCGGGACAGCCGTCTCGGCTACCAAATGCGGTAATGATCATCACAAGCTAACGTAGTGCGAGACAGCAGGACCGCATTTTCATTGACACGAGGACAATCACATGTCGTTCATCTGGGCCATCATCGCCGGTCTGATCATTGGCTTGATCGCCAAAGCGGTCCTGCCCGGCAAGCAGGACATCCCGATCTGGTTGACCATCGTTCTCGGTGTGCTAGGAGCGATCATCGGCAACGCCGTCGCGGCTGCTCTCGGGGTCAAGGACACCGGCGGCATCGACTGGATCCGCCACCTGGTGCAGATCGCCGCGGCTGCCGGCCTGATCGCGGTTGTCGCTCCCTGGTGGTCGCAGCGCTCGCGATAAGCGCGGTGCCCGCCGTCCACCAGAATCAGGTGCGAGTTCGGGATTCGGGCGTGCATCTGTTCGGCCAGCTGAAGTGGTGCGGTCCGGTCGGATCGGCCGTGCAGGATCAGCGTCGGCGCCTGGATCTCGGCGAGCCGGTCGGTGCAGTCGAATCGGGTACTGGCGTCGAACTGGGCGCGCATTGCGCGGCGGGGCTGGGGATGTTGACCGCGTAGCGACGGCAGGTTCGCGATCAGCATGCCCAGCCGGACCCGCCAGCGCGTTCCGATCGCCCGTGGGCCGGTGGCCGCCAGGAGTAACCGGTCTACCCGCTCGGGGTGGTTCAAGGCGAGCGTCATGGCGATCTTGCCGCCCAGCGAGAGGCCGAGCACGTGGGCTTGGGGGGAGCCCGAGTTCCCTCAGCAATCCGATGACGTCGTCGGCCATTTGCTCGATCGAGCAAGGGCCGGTCGGATTCGCCGAGCGCTCAGCCGGCCAGCATCTTCTGGATCGCCTGCCGGGAAACCTGCAGCTCGCGGGCGATATCGGCCTGAGATAGCCCGGAACTGAGTAGCTTTCGGATGAGCTCCCGCCGCTCGGCGGCTAGCTCGCGGGCTCGGCGGGCGTGCCGGACCGCTTCATCTCGCACCTGCCGGAGCTGGTCCAGCGTCGCGTGGTGTGCCTCGATTTCATCGGGAGTAGCCACCAGTCGGTGATGACAACCGGGGGTGTCATTGTCAACCCCCGGTTGTCGGGGAGGGCTGGCGATGAGGCACTCCGGCCCGTGCCGCCGGGCGAAATACATTCGATCGGATCGGCGTTACCGCCTACCGTGATCACCATGTTCGCATCCGGTCTGCAGCTACCCCTGTCGGTGGCTCCCTGGTGCGTGCTCGCCAACGGCGCGGATCCGCGAATCTGACCCTTCCCCACATCGCAGCAGAGCCCGGGGAAGGGTGGCTGCGTGCTGTGGTTCTGGCGCGGGTGGTTGGCACCTGTCCCGCGCGTCGAAGAATGCCTTTCGTTTCTTGCATCCAGTGAGGACATCATGGCCAAGAGCCAATTCATCCGGACCAAGCCCCATCTGAACATCGGCACCATGGGCCACGTCGACCATGGCAAGACGACGCTGACCGCGGCGATCACCAAGGTCCTCGCCGACCGCGACCCGGCAACCAACCGGTTCGTGGCCTTCGCGGGCATCGACAAGGCGCCGGAGGAGGCGCTGCGGGGCATCACCATCAACATTTCCCATGTCGAGTACGAGACCGCGACCCGGCACTACGCCCACGTGGACATGCCCGGACATGCCGACTACGTGAAGAACATGATCACTGGTGTGGCGCAGGTGGACGGGGTGATCCTCGTCGTCTCGGCGCAGGACGGTGCGATGCCGCAAACCCGCGAGCACGTACTGCTCGCGCAGCGGGTCGGCGTCCCCTATCTCGTGGTGGCGCTCAACAAGAGTGACGCCGTCGAGGATCCCGAGCTGCTCGACCTGGTCGAGTTGGAGGTGCGGGAACTGCTGAGCGAGTATGGGTTTCCGGGCGACGAGGTGCCGGTGGTGCGGGTCAGCGGGTTGCAGGCGCTGGCCGGCGACCCGGCGTGGAGTCAGAGCATTCTCGACCTGCTGGACGCCGTCGATGGTTATCTGCCGATCCCAGAGCGTGTGCTCGGCGAGCCGTTCCTGATGCCGATCGAGAACGTGCTGACCATCAGCGGCCGGGGCACGGTGGTGACCGGAAAGGTGGAGCGCGGCTCACTGCGGGTCGGCGATCCGGTCGAGGTCGTCGGTCTCGGCCCTACTGTCACCGCAGTGGCGACCGGGCTGGAGACGTTCGGCAAGTCGCTCGCCGCCACCGAGGCGGGCGACAACGCGGCTGTCCTGCTCCGTGGGGTCAAGCGTGAGCAGGTAGAGCGTGGCCAGGTGGTGGCGGTTCCGGGCAGCGTCACGCCGCACCGGGTGTTCCGTGCCAACCTGTACGCCCTGACCAAGGAGGAGGGCGGTCGGCATACCCCGTTCGTCGGGAACTACCGGCCACAGTTCTTCTTCCGGACCACCGATGTGTCCGGCGGGATCGACCTGGGTGACCTGGAGATGGTCATGCCGGGCGACTCGGTTCAGGTGACCGTGCATCTGGGCAAGGAGGTCGCGATGGATGTCGGTCTCGGGTTCGCGGTCCGCGAGGGCAGTCGCACCGTCGCCGCCGGCACCGTGACCGCCCTGCTCGACTAGCTCGCGCGCCCTGCCCACCTCTGGGCCGTGATCATGCACGGTTGCCCCCCTGTGGGTCGTGATCATGCACGGTTGCCCCCTTCAAAGCGGGTAACCGTGCATGATCGCCGCAGAAGGGGGGCAGGGCTGACTTGGCCATCAGGGTCTACCGTCGGGGTATGGATGACGTATCGCCCGGTTGGAAGACGGACTTGGCCATTCTCACGCTCACCGGTTCCACCGTCGAGGATCGCGGTGACCACCTCGTGATCAGATCTCCCGACAACCCCGACTTCCATTGGGGAAACTGTCTTTTCGTGATGGATGAGACCGCGGTTGATGACGCCGAGCGGTGGGTCGAAGCTTTCACCTCCGCGTTTCCCGGTGCGATGTGGGCGGCGATCGGTCTGATCCGGCAGCCCAGCAATCCGGACGCGTGGGCCGAGCACGGGCTCCAGGTGGAGGTGGACGATGTCCTGACCACCGACCTGCTGCCCCGCCAGACCCCCCTCGCCGACGGCTATCTGGCGCGTCGCCTCGACGGGGACGACTGGGAACAACACGTGCTCCGGGAGATCCGAGAGAATGAGCGAACCGGGGAGTACGAGTCGGCTTTGCACGAAAGGTTCATTCGAGCGCAGACTCGGATTCGGCGTTCGCTTTCCGACCGGGACGTCGCGGCCTTCTTCGGTGCCTTTGCCGACGGGGTGCTGGTTGCTGATCTCGGCATCGTCCGGTGCGAGACGACAGCCCGCTACCAGAGCGTCGGAACTGACCCGGCTCATCGACGCCGGGGGCTGGCCGGGCATCTGCTCGGGCTGGCCGCGAGGTGGGCCCAGGAGCGAGGCTGCGGACAGTGGGTCATCGTTACCGAGGTCACCAATCCGGCCGGGCGCCTCTACCGCAGCGTCGGCTTCACACCGGACCGTGGAATGGCCCGGGCATACCGGCGACCACCGATTTGACCAAGACCTCCGGCGGGCCTGCTCATCCAATCGAGAACGGTCTGCGCCCCGCCTATCCGCGCGTCTCGTGATCAGGCGCGAATGACCGGAGCTCTCCCGGGCCATGACCGTTTGGTCGAAAATGGTTTCACGCGGCAGTTTTCCTGGGAGCGTCTTGATCAGCGGCGCTTTGGTACTGCTATCCC
>DATINJ010000022.1:0-21120 GCA_035474375.1 Kineosporiaceae bacterium
GGGCCGATCGGGGAGCGCCGATTTGCTGTCTGAGAGCCCTTCCCATAGCCTTGAGTTACCGACGCGGGGTGGAGCAGCTCGGTAGCTCGCTGGGCTCATAACCCAGAGGTCGCAGGTTCAAATCCTGCCCCCGCTACAAAGTAAGTGCAGGTCAAGGACGGGCCCTCTCCTCGGAGAGGGCCCGTCCTTCGCCGTTTTGGCAGGCTTCCGGCAAATCCTGGTGGGCCCAGATGGTACGGCCCGGTGTTGTGGACAGCACCGCGGCTCCTGCACTACCGCTCGGCTCAGCCCCACTGACCGCCCACCTACAAGAAGTACCCGGTCAGGCGCCGCAGTCGTTGATCAGCTTGGCCAGGCTCTGATCAGGTCGGCCGGGGTGAGAACGGTGAGGCCGGCGATGCTGCCGCCGGTGCGACTGATCGCGATCAAGGGTGTGTTGGGATCGGCGCCGGGGAGTTGGCCGCGGTGGTGTATGAGTCGGGCCAGGCGGCTGACCGCTTCGGCGGTCCCACTAGAGAACGCCCATCCATGGGACTCCCGTGAATGGGACTCCCACAGATTGAACTCTCCTCGCGATGTGATCCTGGGCCCGGATGACACGACCCGGTGTGGGGGGGCGGAACGGGTCTGAACGGACTGTGGACCCGAGTCGTGGCTGACCTGGCTGCGTCGTGGATGGGCGATGCCCGCGGTCGCGGCTTGCTGCCTGACAGGTCACCCACCAGGTCGCCGGCAAATGGCCTCGCACTTCCCGAGCGTGTCAGCTTCATCAGCGCCTCTAGGGTGCAGCGTGCAGAAAATCGCGATCGTCGGCAGCGGCGGCAGCGGCAAGTCACATCTGGCCCGCCAACTCGCCACCGTCCTGGATGTACCGGTGATCCACTTGGATGCGGTGTACTTCGACGACGAGTGGAATGCGCTGCCGATGGAGAAGTTCGCCCAGGCGCAGCGCGGCCTCGTCGCCACGCCACGATGGGTGATCGATGGGAACTACAACTCCACCCTGGCGATCAGGTTGGAGGCGTGTGACACGGTCGTTTTCATGGACATCTCCACGTCGGCGGCCCTGTGGGGGATCATCTCGCGACAGATCCGCCATGGCGCCGGACACCAGGGCAGCGGCGTGCACAACCGGATCACCTGGGGAGTCCTCAAGTACGTCGCCACCTACCGGCGGCAGATGCGACCCCGCGTGCTGGCGAAGATCCACGAGCACGCGAGCGGGCACGCCGAGGTCGTGCTCCTGACCAGTCGCCGCCACACCCGTCGCTGGCTGCGTCAGGTCACGACCACGCCCGGAGACTGACGCCGACTCTCACCGACGTCGTCCGAGCGGGAGGCGAGGCCGGGGAGGTGGCAGCCGTGGAAACCACGAAAGAGACCCTAAGAAGCCTATTTCCGCCAAATTCTGGAACGATTCCCCGCTTCCACCCCCGCAACCGCCCTGACATCCAGATTCTTTGATAGGCGCTCTAAGAATCCTGGAGACGGTCTCTCTACGCCCCAACTATCTGACGTGCCCACAACATCGATCGATAACTCCAGTACCGCAAGATCGCTTCGGCTTCCGCTCTCTGGTTCCCGGCGACCCCAACTACCAGCTCAAGGTCGCGTAACGCGGTTAGGCAAGCGCGTACGCCCGGATATAGATCAGCTTCTGAGAAGATCTCAGGAAATCCTGCCGAGGAACCGGCGCCGTGTACGCCATCACCGATGCCGCGAGCGGGCGGCCGGGCATCAGACGCAGGATATCCAGACGCGGAAAATAATACAGGAGAAGGGCATTGCGCGCCGGATCGCTGTCGACATCTACCGCGCTCTACCGGATGTCGAACGCGCGCCGTCGTCACCGGCATGATCGGATCGTGACCTGACTGGGCGGGTAGTGGGCCGAAACCCGCTGCGCCCGCACGCCATTGTTTGACCGGGCGCGCTGGAGGACCTGCTCAACCGCCGTGTCACCTTGGCATGAACCTTAGTCGCCGGATTGCCACACCCTCAATATCATCAAGCGGCACAAAGCCCCACCGACGCGAGTCGACGCTTTCTGGATGCTCTCCAAGCAGCACGGTCATGCCGGCGGGCACGTGTTGCGAACCGGCCAGGGCCACCGGTTCCGGGACGGCGTCGCCCGGCATTGCCGCGAGTCGCTTGACGAGCCAGGTAGAGCCCTGGCTCTCGATTGCAGGTCGGCGTCCATCCTCCTGATGGTGCGCGATCACGATGTTTCCCACCCGGAGCCGACGTGTTCGGCGAACCAGCAGACGGTCGCCGTGGATCAGGCTGGGGTTCATGCTGTCGCCGATGACATCGATGATCATGAAACGCCGTCGCGCCGCAAGAGCGCCCCCCGCGGCAAAAGCTACGAGTATGGCACCCCCGATCGTTGCGGCGAAAGAGAACGCCGACTTATCTGCCACGTATCCTTCTCCAAGTTTGGTCGCTTATGCGGTGGGTTGACTAGGTACGAGGGCAAAGGTACCTTCTGCCCGGGAAGTGGAGCCGGATGCTGACGCGTCGATTGGCTCGTGAGGTGTCGGCCATGGGGGAAAGCTCTGAGCATCGCAGTGATCGCGACAATTCTGATGGTGATTGGTGTCCTCGCCATATCCGTCATCAGCAAGGTATCCACGCCCACTGGTTTCCGTGCGTTCGCCGACGCGATTGTTGGTTTACAAGTAACTTCCAAGCGCTGGTCTCGTCCGATGGCCGCAGCATCGATCGTTGCTGAGACGATTGTGCTGGCTTGTCTTGCCTGGCCAAATGGCGGGACTGTTGGCCTCGCTGCGGCGGTGCCGCTCTTTGGCATCTTTACCGCTGTGCTGGCGCGCGCCGTTCGGCAGGGGTCCACGGTAGGGTGTCATTGTTTCGGGCCGACTAGCGCATCCGTTTCCTGGCGACATGTCATTCGCAGCGGATTTCTTTCTGTCGCCTCCTTTTTCGCCTTTCTTGGCGCGACCGCCTTGCCGGCAGTGTCGCTTAGCGTTCTCGGCCCCCCGCAACTCCTGCTGGCTATTTCCGTAGCAGGCATTCTGGTCGTGGCGCTGATTTGGCTTGACGATTTGATTTGGTTGCTACGCGGAACAAGTCAAATCCGCTGATTCGCACCGCTGAATGACACCCCAGGCATTTACGTGTGGGGCGTATCGATCCAAGGAGGCACCTCTTGCTGTTTCTCGCCGTCGCTGTCGCCGTACTGGCGGCACTCGTCATCGTCGATCTGGTGTTGAGTGCCGCGATCATCAGGCGGCTACGTGAGACGGAGGCGAAGCTTATCGAGACGACGACACCGCCCGCTTCGGGGCTGCCGATCGGGGCCGCGATGCCAGAATTCGCGTCCCCGGACGGCCAAGTATCCAGCTCCGATATCAACGGCGGTCCGGCCCTGATCGGGTTCTTCTCCGCCGGTTGCCGACACTGCCCGGCCCAGGCTGAAGCCCTGGCCGATCGCGCTGATGAGATGGCGGGCAGTGGCTTGCGGGTCGTCAGCTTCCTCACCGTGGGCGAGGGCATGACGGATGAGCTCGCCCCAATGTTGAGGAAGGCCGGTCCACTGATCGTGGAAGGGGACCCGAACGTGATGATGGCGACCTTCCAGGTGCAGGGCACCCCGGCGTTCGCGATGTTCGGTGCCGACGGGCGGTTGGTGGCGCACGGTCACGACCTGAACGAGGTACTGAGTAGCCGATGAGGCGGTCGGCATCGTTACTGCGCCGCGCGTTTGGGATGTACTTCGGTGCCGCGCCGTTGGCTGCGGCGACAAGCATCGTCATCATGGTGTTGGGCGGCCTGGCGGCGGTAGCCACGGCATGGTTCATCCGAGCGGTTGTCGATGGTCTCGCCGCCGACGACGGTTCAGCGATCTGGACTGGCGTTGCCGGGTTTGGCTTGGTGGCTGTCCTATCGCCCGTCATCCAGCATGTCTCGCAGTACGTACAGCGGGACGCGGAACGCCGCGTGACGGCACGCACGCAACAGGAATTGTTCGCAGCGGTGACGGCGTATCCCGGTCTGACCGAGTTGGAGGACAGCTCGTTTCATGATCGTCTTCGACTCGCCTACGAGGCGAGCCGCTTTGCGCCCACCCAGCTGAACAGCCTGGTCCTGGGGATCGGGCAGGGGCTGATCACGGTGGTGGCGTTCGCCGTCACGCTGGTGCGGTGGTCTCCTTTGGCGGGCATGCTGGTGCTGCTTGCCGCCGTTCCGACGCTCGTCGTCCAGGTCCGCCTGGCGCGGATGCGGGGGGCGATGCTGGAACGCACCGTGCCGATGTTTCGCCGACAGAACTTCTACGCCGCACTGCTGCTCGACATGCGCGCCGCGAAGGAGATCCGTCTGTTCGGGCTTGGCACGTTCTTCCAGGGCCGGTTCCTACGGGAGCTTCGGGCTGCCCAGGCACAGGAGCGTCACCAGGACCGGGTGGCGCTGTGGGTCGACAGTGCCTTGGCGGTGCTGACCGGTGTCGTGTCGCTCGGTGCCTTGGCCGTCTTCGTTGCACGGGTAGCGGACGGGCAGGGCACTGTCGGCGATCTCGTGGTCGTGATTGCGGCGCTGGCCGCATTGCAGATGTCCGTATCGGGTCTCGTCAGTCAGATCGCGATGCTCGGCGAAACGTTCGTCATGTTTGGCCATTACGTCGACATCACCGCGGTGGCCCGCGAGGCGCTGAAGTCCACACCACTGCCGGCCGTGCCGCCGTTGCGGGACGCATTGGTGTTCGACGACGTGTGGTTTCGTTACGCTCCCGACCACGACTGGGTGCTGCGCGGCGTCACGCTGCGGCTTCCCCGCGGCTCGTCGTTGGCGCTGGTGGGCGACAATGGTGCCGGCAAGTCCACGATGGTCAAACTGCTCTGCGGCTTCTACACGCCGACCCGGGGCGTCATCCGGTGGGACGGCGTCGACCTCACCACAGTCGACCCGGCGTCCCTACGCGAGCGCATCGGAGCGACGTTCCAAGACTTCATGACCTACGAGTTCTCCGCCCATGACAACATCGCCGTCGGCGACATCAGCGCGCTCGACGACCGCGCACGGGTGCGCGCCGCGGCCAGCACCGCCGACATGGATTCGGTCCTGGACACCCTCCCCAACGGGTACGACACCATGCTGACGAGGGCCTTCAGCGACGGGGACACGCCTGGGGTCGGTGTCGTGCTGTCCGGTGGACAGTGGCAGCGGCTGGCGCTTGCCCGAGCGGCGCTTCGGGAGGGCGCCGACCTGTTGATCCTGGACGAGCCGTCGTCGGGGCTCGATGTGGCCGCCGAGCATGAGATCAACCAACGGCTGATGGCGCTGCGCCGCACGCACACCTGCCTGCTCATCTCGCACCGTCTCAACACCGTTCGGGAGGCGGCCAGCATCGCGGTGCTGGCCGGCGGCCGCATTCTGGAGCAGGGCAGTCACGACGAGCTGATGGCGTCGCGCGGTCGTTATGCCGAGCTGTTCCGTCTCCAAGCGTCCGGTTACGACGACGCACTCATTCCGCGGGCGGCCATGTGAACGTGAACGTTGATCCTTCACTTCGAGTGTCGTTGCTGGGTCCGCTCGAGGTGACCGTCGATGGCCAACCGATGACCGTCGGCGGCTCGGGACGGCGTGCGCTGCTGGCGGCGCTCGCCCTCAACCTGGGCACCGTGGTCGGCGTAGACCGTCTCATCGGGTTCATCTGGGACGACCACCCGCCGATGACGGCGATGACGAAGCTCCACGGCCACGTTAGCGCCCTGCGACGCGGCATGACGCGGCTCGGTCGGCTGGACGGCGTGAACCTGCTGCAGACCCGCCCGCCGGGATACGTCCTGTGCGCTCACCTCACCTCGACTGATCTGGCGCGGTTCGACGAGTTGACGCGGCGCGGCGCAGGCGTCCGTCTCCCGGAGGGTGCCAAGGACCGGGTCGCTGCCCTGTCCGCGGCGCTGCGGCTGTGGCGGGGCAATGCCTGCGTCGACGTCGGCTCCGCCGAGGTCGCGGTGGTAGCTGCGGCCCTGGACGAGCGGCGGTGGCGAGCGATGGAGGATCTCGCCGAGGCGCAGCTCGTGCTCGGGGACCACAACGCTGTCATCGATGCGATGGAGCCCCTGGTGCGTCAGTGGCACTACCGGGAGCGGGCCTGGGAGCACCTTCTCGAGGCGCACATGGGTCGCGGGGACATCGCATCCGCCCTGGCGGTCCATGACCGGTTGTGCCACATCCTGGCCACGGACCTCGGCGTCAGCCCCGGTCAGCGGATCAGCCGGCTCGTCAGCATGATGCGCGCGGGCAACAGGCGTTAGCGCACCGTTAGCGGTTCGATAGCAGCCAATGACACCGTGACATGCAACCTGTCAGGTGACCACGGAGGGAACGGATATGACCGTAATCAACAAGCTGGGCGACAAACTGCTGGCAACACTGCTGCCGAAGGCCAAGGCGTCCGCGTGCAACGTCTGCTCGCACGCGTACACCGGGTGCGGCGGCTCCCAGTGCTTCTACTACTACAACAGGGTGATCGCGGGCCAGGTTCGCTGCACCGCCAACACCGGGAACTACTGTGAAGCGCCGTATGTGAGCTACAGATTGGGCTGCTGCTGATCGTCGGTTCACCGCCGCCGGCCGGACACGTTCCGGCCGGCGGCTTTTGAAGGTTTACCTGTTGCCCGCGATGGATGGACGGTCAGTTGATGTTCGGGATGGCCGTGTCACAGTGGCGGGTGCGCCTGCGCAGGTCGTTGGCCCTGCTGTCGATGATCGCTGTCGCGGTGGCGGGATTCACGCTGCTCACCGGTGCCGCTGTGACCTCGCGTCTAGACACCGTCGGCACGGTCGCGGCCAACTACCGTCCCGTGTACGACCTGCTGGTGCGGCCCAAGGACGCGGTGCTGGCGCTGGAGCGGCAGCGCAATCTGGTCCAGTCGGGCCAGTTGGCGGGGATGCGCGGCGGGATCACGGTCGATCAGTGGCGGCAGATCCAGGCGGTGCGGGGGGTTTCCGTCGCGGCTCCGGTCTCTGTAATTGGGTACGTGATGCGTACCGTGCCCGTGACGGTCGATCTGTCGGGTCAGCTCGACCCGACCGAAGAGCGCCAGGTGCTGCGGGTGCAGCCGACGTGGTTGACGGACGCTGGGCTCAGCCGGATCCCGGATGGACCGGCATTTCTGTATGTGACGCGCAACCGGCTGGATGTGGTGCCGAACAGCGAGCTGAAAAGCGGCGGAGGGCTGCCGCCGCCGGAAGAGGTTGACGCCGATGGCCGGCGGGTCAAGATCTGCCCGGCGACGGCGATGATCGACGAGGCCGACTGGCTCGAACCGACCGATCTGCGCGCTCGGTCGTCGTTGACCTGCGTCGGCGGCCTGAAGTCGACCGATCGGGAGGGAAAGGCGATGCGCCCGGCCGTCACTCTGGTGTGGACGGTGCCGTTCCTGATGGCTGCGGTCGATCCGGATTCGGAAGCGACGCTGGCCAGCCTGGACCGGGCGGTCACCTCAGGCCGGTACTTCACCTCGGGGGAGAAGCCCACGTCGCATCGCCTGGAGGGAATGCCTTACCCCTACTCGAGGCTGCCGATCCTGATCGCAGACAAGCCCCAAGTGGACGCCACCCTGAAGGTCGATGTGCGGCGGCTGGACGCGGGTTCGGTGGACCTGGTTCGCACTTCCGCGGACGACCAGCGCCTGCGCGCCGCTCTGGGCAACACGTCCGGCACGCCGGTCGCGGGGCGGTCGATCGCGATCGGAACGCCCTACCGGAGCATGATCGACCGGATGCTGAACCCCGGAAAGCTGGGCGTCGAGGAGGACCTCGCAACGGCGAACACGATGTGGCTTCAGACGTTCTGGACCGTCGGGCCGGCGAAAACGACGCAGGTTGGGGACGCGCTGCGGGCCGAGTCGGCACCGTACGACCTGAAGATCTGGGGTCAGGGAGCCGACGACGGCGGGACGTCACGGTACGTCCCGAGGGAGTTCGCCGACACCAGCGTGCGCGACGACGTCACCGCCCACCGCAACCTCGCCCACGGGTACCAGGTCAAGAACGGCGAGATCAACATGCCAGACGCCGCGATGGATGCGGTGGGCACCTTCGACCCGGCCAAGCTGTCGCTGGGCAGTGCGTTGTCGGCGGTGCCCATGGATACGTACTTCAACCCGGGTGCGGATGGCGCCGATGAAGCGTCGCGCCGGGCACTGGGCGGCAAGCGATTGACGCCGAACGCCAACGTCACCGGCCTGCTGAGCCAGCCTCCGCTGATGCTCACCACCATGGCGGCCCTGCCGGCCATTTTCGACTCCGGCGCCTACAGCACGGAACCCGACTACCCCGAGAATCAGCCCAACACCGCCGCGCCGATCAGCGTGGTCCGGGTCCGTCTCGCTGGCGATGTGGGCCTGGACGCGGTCTCCCGGGAGCGGGTACGGGTAACCGCGGAGCAGATCGCGCAACGGACCGGACTACAGGTCGATATCACCCTCGGCTCGTCACCCACCGCAGTGACGGTGCACTATCCGGCGGGAAACTACGGGCGGCCCGATCTCGCGGTGGCCGAGCCGTGGGTGCAGAAGGGTGTCGCCGCCGTGCTGGTCAGCGCGGCCGACCGGAAGAGCGTGCTGTTGTCCGTCCTGGTGCTCGCGGTGTGCGCGCTAGCGGTACTCAACGCCAACACCGCCGCCATCCGGGCCAGACGCACCGAGTTCGGCATTCTCGCCTGCCTCGGATGGAATCGGCGACATCTGTTGCGACTGATGTTCACCGAGATCACCGGCATCGGGCTTGCCGCAGGTATCGCGGGCACTCTGCTCGCGCTCGCGTTCTCTTTCGCCTTCGGGCTGAAAATCGCCTGGGGCCATACCGTGCTGGCCATTCCCGCAGCGGTGGCTCTTGCCCTGCTCGCCGGTGGCTGGCCGGCCTGGCGTGCCGCCCGACCCGATCCCGGCGAGACAATTCGTCCCGCCGTACTGGGCATCGCCGTGCGCTGGCGGGCCCCGCGCCGGGTGTCCACCCTGGCCCTTGCCAACCTCGCCCGCACTCCCGGCCGCACACTGCTCGGCGCGATGAGTCTGATGATCGGAGTGACCGCTCTGACCATGTTGCTGGCGATCACGTTCGCCTTCCAGGGGGCGGTCACCGGCACCCTGCTTGGTGACGCCGTCACCCTCCAGGCCCGTACCGTCGACTACATCGCCGTCGCGGTCACCGTCTTGCTGGGGATCGTCTCCGTCGCTGACGTGATCTACCTCAACATCTCGGAACGCGCCGCCGAGTTCGCCCTGTTCGGCGCCGTCGGATGGCCCGATGCTGTCCTGCACCGCCTGGTCGCCATCGAGGCGGTCGGCATGGGCGTCATCGGCGGCGTGCTCGGCGCTGCCGCCGGCCTTGGCGCGGCGGCGGCCTTCGCCGGCGGCCTCACCCCTGCGATCATCTGGTGTGCCGTGGCCACCTTTGCCTTCGGCGTCGGCGTTTCCGTCGTGTCCGTGGTGGTGCCGATCGCCATGCTTCACCGACTGCCCACCGCCCAACTGCTCGCCGACGGTTGAGCGGCAAGGAAGGAAGACATGAGTGAACGGACATCGTCCGAGGCGCCGGCCACTGCACCGCAGCCGCTGCTGATCGTCAAGGACCTGCGGAAGAGCTTCCCGCTGCTCGGAGCACCGTTGGTAGCTGTCAACGACGTCAGCCTGACGATCGCCGCCGGCACCGCGGTCGCGTTGACCGGGCCAAGCGGCTCCGGTAAGTCCACGCTGCTGCACCTCATCGGCGCCATCGAACGAAGTGACGGTGGCGTCATCGAAGTCACCGGGCAGCGGGTGACCGGATTGTCCGGCCGGGCGTTGGCGGCATACCGGCGAAAAATCGGATTCGTATTCCAACGCTTCCACCTGCTGCCCGCGCTCACCGCCCTGGACAACGTCATGGCTCCGTTGATTCCGTTCCGCACCGAGTTCGACAAGGCCGCCCGCGCCCGCGAACTGCTGGCGCTGGTCGGGCTCGCAGACCGGACCTCCGCTCTGCCGTCGCAGCTGTCCGGCGGGCAGCAACAGCGGGTGGCTATCGCCCGTGCGCTCATCAACCAACCAGTGTTGTTGTTGGCCGACGAACCCACCGGGAACCTTGATAGTGAAACCGGAACCGCCATCGTCGACCTGCTGCTGAGTCTGCGGGACGAACGCGGCATGACTCTGATCATGGCTACTCACGACGCCGACATCGCTGCCCGCTGCGACCGCGTCGTCCACCTGCGAGACGGGCGCCTTACCCGCTGGGACTGAACCGATGCCATCGTCGCGAGTAGGTCACGACGAAGGCTCGTCTTGAGCCTCTTGGGCCTCCCGGGCGGCTTGCATCGCCTCGAGCGCGATCGCTGGCGGCGAGCTGAAGTCGAACGCTCGGAACAGAACCGCGTGCCTGACCCCCATAGCCCGTCCCTGGAGCGCGGTGATGCCGGTGATCATCAGCCGGGGCGGTGGGTGACCGGGGATCCCGGCCAGATACTGAGCGTGCGCTTCGAGCGAGGCGATCCCGCGCTCCAGCGGTTCGCCGGTCACATCCACCCCGTGAGTCGGCCGGCTGTCCCCGGCGACCAGCAGCCAGCGCACCGAGAACGGTTCCAGGCCCTCGTCCAGCAGTTCCGGAAAGACCCAGCGGTTCCCGGCGTCCCGGATCGCATCGAGAGCAGCCATCCCGGCGACCCGATGATCGGCCTGGTTGAGGCCGATGGCGAACTCCACGTCCCAGGAGCCGATCACTACGGCGTCCGGCCGTCCGGCCCGGATCGCCCGGGCGATGTCCCGGCGCAGCTGGAGGCTGTACTCCAGCACGCCGTCCGGATAATCAAGAAAGTCGACCCGAGTGACCCCGACGGCCAGCGAGCCGGCGATCTGCTCCCGAGTGCGCAACTCGGCGGTCTCCTTCGGTGGACGGCTGTCCATCCCCGCTTCGCCGCGGGTCAGCAGCAGGTAGCTGACCTCGACACCGCGGGCCGTCCAGGCGGCCACCGCCGACGACGTCCCGTACTCGACGTCGTCGGGGTGGGCCACCACGCAGAGCACTGAGGCGAAATCCTCGTCCGCGAACTGTTTCACTACGTCAGTCATGGACCGACGCTAACCGTGACCGGGCCGTAACATCAACGTTTCGCCCCGGCTCAATGCCGAATGTGCGAATCAGGAAAGATCAGCCGGCGCTGTCCACCACGGTGCTGGCCGCCAGTTTCCATTTCTGCGCTTTGTCGTTCCGGCAGGGATTCACTTCGGTCGCGGTCCGGTCGGCCGAGCTGTTGCCGATAATGTCGAGACAGAGCCCTGACTGGGCATTAATGATCTTGCTGCCCGTCAGGCGCCATCGCTGGCTGGTCGCCCCGCTGCATTCCTGAAGCTGTACCGGCGCGCCGACTTTGCTGAGTGCTTCGCCAACGTCCATGCATTTCCCCAGCGCGCGAAAGGTATGGTCAGTGCGTAGGTTCCAGACCTGCGCCCCGGTTCCGTTGCAGCTGGTGCTCTGAATCGGGGTGCCGTTCTCGGAGCGGGCGTTGGTGACGTCCAGGCACTGGCCTTCGAGCCCGAGCACGGTGCCGGAGAGCGGCAGGGTGGGCGACCGGGGCCTGGCGGGAGCTGACGGTCGCGGTTTAGGCTTCTTGGTGGCCGCTGGCTTGCGGCTGGGTTTGGTTGTCGTGGTGGGTGTTTCGACCACTGCACGTACCGTTGTCGGGGTGGGCGTGCCGACGGAACTGGCTGGAGTCGACGTCGATTCGGAAATCGGCTTAACAGAAACAGTTTCCGCATCATCTGAAGCCGACAGATCGCTGGCGACGTACGCCCCCGCACCGGCCAGCAGCACGGACGCGGCGGCGACGGCAATCAGCGTTTGGCGGCGATGGCGGCCCGGCCGCCGACCGGTCGCGATCGCGCTGCCGGACAGGCCCCGGCCGGCGATCGTCCCGGCGCCGAGGGCGACGCAATGCTGTGGGTGCGGGTCGATCAGGACGGGGCGGCCGAGATCTGCGCTGAGTCGCCGGGCGACCACCGGTATCCGGGAGGAGCCGCCAACCAGGAGGACGCCGGCCAGGTTCTCGGGTCCGATCGAGGCGGATCGAAGGGTTCGGTGCAGGCCCGCCAGGGTGGCTTCGAGTGTCGTGCTGATCATGGATTCGAACTCGGTGCGGGTCAGCCTGACCTGGGTGTGACGATCCGGCAGAAAGACCGGGATGTTGGTGGCGTCGTCCCGGGAGAGCCGCTCCTTGGCCCGGATGCACTCCGCCCGAATGCGTTGCAGTGCGATCGCGGCGGTCAGGTTTCTGGGGTCCAGGGCGGTGAATGCGCCGTCCACGGCCTGATCGACGTGCGCGAGAATGACGTCGTCAAAGTTGATGCCGCCGACCAGTTCGACACTTTCGGGGGTGCCCAGGATCTCCATGCCAGTGCCGTGCACCCGAGTCACGGTGGTGTCGAAGGTGCCGCCGCCGAGGTCGTGAACGGCGACGATATCGCCGTTGGCCAGATGGCCGCGGGCACCGAAATGGTGGGCAGTCGCCTCAGATTCGGTGACAAAGGAGACGGTCGCCGGGTTTAGCCCGGCCAGCCTCGGGACCTCGGCGAATTGCTCTCGGCGACGGGCGTCCCAGGCTGCGGGCTGGGTGAGCACGATCCGGTCCGGTGGGCCACCTTCTGCCGTCGTCACGGTCTCGATCACCGAGGTGAGCGTGGCCGCCAGCAGAGACACCGCGGAATGTGACTGACCACCGAGGATGATGGGGGTGGTGTCACCGAGTCGGCGCTTGAAGTCCCGGCCGGTACGAAAGGGATCGTCACCCACATCGGGTTCGCCGGCAATCAGCGTGCCGTCCGCCTCGACCCGCACCACGGTCGGCATCAGAATGGGTCCGCCGCCGAGCGGAACCATCCGGGACTGGCCGCCGCCCCCGATCGCGGCTCTGGTGAATGTTGTGCCGAGATCGATGCCCAAGCCGTAACTCACGTGCCCTCCGAAGCCTGGGCTGAACCCGCTATTTATCGTTTGGTTTGCCACGATTAGCGTAGTGCCACCGAAAGGTGTCGTTGAGATCGGATCTGCCGATCGGCGGGCCTGGCCGCTGTCAGGACCCGAGGAACCGGAGCGTTCCAGCGCCCGGGTCGAGGACGGTCGGCACGCCCAGGGGGACGGTGGCCTGCTCCGGACCGTGGCCGAACCGGAACCCGGTCAGCACCGGGACGCCGAGGCCGGACAAACGCTCCCGCAATACTTCATGGACGGCGGCCGGTGGCCCGCATCGTTCCCAGGATCCACAGGCGATGCCGGCCACACCGGTCAACCAGTCGCTGCGGAGCAATTGGGTAAGCATCCGGTCGATCCGGTAGGGGGCCTCGGCGACGTCCTCGAGGAGGAGGATGCCACCGCGAGCGCGGCCGGCCTCCGGGGTGCCCAGTAGCGAGCAAAGCATGGACAGGGTGCCGCCGGTGCTCACGCCGGACACCGAACTCGGCTGCCGGGCTCCGGCAAGCAGCGTCTGGCCCCCGGAAATGACCAGCGGATCGGCCGGTTTCAGCAGCGCGGCCCGGAGCGCGTCGATCGTCGCCGGGCACGGATTCGGCAACCCTAGAATCGGCCCGGCCACCATTGGCCCGAAGTAGGTGGAGATTCCCAGGTGGTGGGCGAAAGCCTGGTGCAAGGCGGTGACATCGCTGGATCCGACGAACGGTTTGACCGGGCGGTCGGCGACTGCCGTGCGCATCGCCGTCCAGTCGAGCAGGTCGATGAGGCGGCCCGCTCCGTAACCGCCGCGAGCGCAGATAACCGCGTCGACGTCCGGATCGCACCAGGCGGCCTGGAGGTCGGCCGCCCGGTCGGCGTCGGAACCGGACAGGAAGCCGCTGGGATGCCGGTCCAGCGCGTGCCGTCCGGTGGTCACCTCAAACCCCCACGATTGAAGGACGGCGCAACCGCGGTTCAGCCGCTCGGCCTCCATCCAGCCGCTCGGCGCGACCACGGCGACCCGCATGCCTGGGGACAGCGCTCCCGCCGACCGGAGCGGGGTCAGCGCTGCCGTCGGTGTGCTCGGTTCGGGCGGCATGGTCGAGGCTCCAGATTCTCGGCGGGCAGGCTCGGGCATCCGCGGGTAGGTATCGAGGGATGGCTTCGGACAGGGTGTCATCGTGGCGAGGATCGTGCCCCGCTGCGGATACCTCCTGGGTGAATTTGAGGGTGTCTGACTCGAGGTCGGGGACGCCGATGGGCAGCTGAGCCCGTCGGCCGACCGAGGCGGCAGGGCTCGATTAACGGTCCGGGGCCCGAGTCGCGTAACATGGAGATTGCGACGCGGGGTGGAGCAGCTCGGTAGCTCGCTGGGCTCATAACCCAGAGGTCGCAGGTTCAAATCCTGCCCCCGCTACAAAGTAAGTGCAGGTCAAGGGCGGGTTCTCTCCTCGGAGAGGGCCCGTCCTTCGCCATTTTCCGGCAGTTTCGGCGGGCCCGGATGAGCCGGTCCGGTGTTGCGGGCCGGGAACAGGTCTGAACGGACCGTGGAGCCGGTTTTGCTGTGACAGTGCAGCAGCGATTTCGGGTGACTGGCTGGGCAGTGCCTCAACAGGACGCAATTCGGGGCAAACCGACCGTAAGCTGAATTCATGCCCAAATCAGCGCGGGTGGGGCCCAGGCATCCGGACGCGTACGTGCCACGGCGAAAGCTTGTGGTTGGCCGCCCCGGCGCCGCGCTTCCCGCGGTGATCATCGTGGTGGGTCTCGTGATGACGATCCGCAACCCTCAGCCGCTGACTCTGGTCGGCCTGGTCTTCATGGCCGTGATCCTCGTCCGCTCGCTGATCTGGGGCCGGGGGTCAGAACCGCCGGTGATCGTTGACGAGCTGGGTATCACGTTCAGCGACATCGGGGACGGTGGGGGCCCGCGACCCGTGCCTTGGGAATCGATCACCGCCGTCGTGCTGTTCGACGTTCAGCGCACCGACACGACGAGCCGCCGTTGGCAGTCGGCGATCGGCGTTCGGCTGGCGGGCCACCCGGATGGCGTGTCCGTGCACCGGCCTCTCGCGGGGTGGTCGCATGATCGGGCCGCCCTGGAACGCGCAGTGACCCGGTTCGGCGGCGATGACGTCCGGGTCGTCGACGGGCCGCGCAGCAGCGCGGAGCCGACCGCGGACCAGGTGCGCACTGAGGTCCGCCGGATTGCCATCGACGCGATCCGGCAAGCCAGGACACCGGACGAGCAAGTGCAGGAACCCGAGCAACGGCCGCGCGTCGAGTGGCATCGCACCGCCCGCCACCAGTCTGCCGACCTCGGCGCTTACCTCGCCCGCTTCGACCTGCGCTCGCAACTCGGCTTGATCGTGGCGCTCCTCGGCGTCCAGCTGATCTTCTGGTTGATCGTGATCCCTCAGGCTGGTGTCGGGGGAGTGGTTGCCGCTGTGATCTTCGCGCTGCCGCTTCTGCTGATCTGGCGCACCCTGCGGGCCGGCGGCGCGGTGGCCTTCGCGGTCGACCGTGCTGGTGTCTTTTTCGGTGAAAGCCATTCTCCTGGAGACGATCATGACCATAGGCTGCTGGCCTGGCCAGACATCGGGGCGGTCGTGGTGTACGACCAGTTGGTCAAGCGCAGCAAGGGAGCGGACCGGTGGAAGCGAGCGGTCGGTGTGCGGTTGCGGGGTGAGCCGACGCTGGTCGGGCACTGGCGGATCATCGATGGCTGGCGCCTCGACCGCCCGGCGCTCGAGGCGGCGGTCACGCGTTTCGGTTCCGGTGTAACGGTTCTCGACGGGCCGCCGCAACGACCGCCGAGCGCCAGCGGTGTGCTGCGCGGGCTGTACGACGCCGGCCGGGAGATCTACGACGAGGAGCAGCGAAATCGGCCCCGGGGCTGGCCGGAGGGCTGAGAGCGCCGCCGATCACCAGTCGAGGGCCTGCTTCGACAGCCAGACAAGCAAGAACGCCGCAGGCACTTCGAGGGCGCAGGCCATCAGCAGGGCGATGTACCACGAGGCGCCGCCCTCGGAGGTGAGGACGTCGAACCAGGCGTCCACCAGCATCAGGCAAGCGCTCGCCGCCGCCACCGGAGACAAGAGCCGCCGGTGCTGGGCCAGCAGTACTCCGCTGGCGGCCAGCCCGCTCGCCTGCATCAGGTCCAGGCCGACCCACGCCACTTGCCAGTCGCGTACCTGTACCTGCCCGTGCAGGACCGACCCGAGGTAGATGCTCCAGCCGAACAGCGCGACAGCACTGCCTACCAGCAGCAGACTCAGGATCTGGCTCTGCTGATCAGCCTGCCGGGGCAATATTCGCATACCGGTCACGGTAGTGGACGGCGTCTCACGTCGATACCGCCCCCAAAGGGTTCGTCCAGACGCGCGCTTCGGTAATGGGTTTGGCCACCAGGAATCCGCCGTCCACGTGATCACTCGGTGTGCTTCCGGCAACCGGCGCGGGCTGAGGCCTGCCCTATCCTGGAGATCGCCGGGTGTCCTGACACAGTGGTTGGGGCGCCGCCGCGAACGTGCCGGAGATGCTGCGAAGCATCGGTGCCCGGTCTTCGCCGGGCCAATCTCCGCAGGAGCTACTGAGGAGCAACCTGTCTTGGATGTATCCGCGCTGGTCTGGGGCCTGACGATCGCAGCCATCCTTGGCCTGCTTGCCTTTGACTTCTTCTTCCACGTCCGCAAGGCCCACACCCCCACGTTGCCTGAGGCGGCGATCTGGTCTGCCGTATATGTCGGGCTTGCCCTGCTGTTCGGCGTCGGTGTTCTGATCTTTGGAGGTGCCGGCCCGGGGTCGGAATACTTCGCCGGCTACGTCACCGAGAAGGCGCTCTCGGTCGACAACCTGTTCGTCTTCCTCATCATCATGACCAGCTTCCGGGTGCCGCGCGAGGACCAGCAGAAGGTGCTGCTTTTCGGCATCGCGTTCTCGCTCATCGCCCGCACCGGCTTCATCTTCCTCGGCGCCGCGCTCATCAACTCGTTCGCCTGGGTCTTCTACCTTTTCGGGATGATCTTGCTGGTCACCGCCGGCAACATGCTCAAGCCCGCAGGTGAGGAGTCCCACTCCGGAGATAACTTCATCATCCGTCTGGCGCGCAAGGTGTTCCACACCACCGACTACTACGACGGCGACAGGCTGTTCACGCTGCACGAAGGCAAGCGGGCGCTGACCCCGATGCTGCTCGTGATGGTGGCCATCGGGGGCACCGACCTCCTGTTCGCACTCGACTCGATCCCGGCGATCTTCGGGCTGACGCAGAACTCCTTCATCGTCTTCACCGCCACCGCCTTCTCCCTGCTCGGGCTGCGGCAGCTGTTCTTCCTCATCGACGGACTGCTGGACCGGCTCATCTACCTTTCCTACGGACTCGCCGCCATCCTGGGCTTCATCGGCGTGAAACTCTTCCTGCACGCACTGCACGAGAACAACGTCCCGTTCATCAACAATGGCGACCCGGTCGCCGTGGTCGAAATCAGCACCGGATTCTCCCTGAGCATGATTCTCGGTGTCCTCGTCGTGACCGTCGCCGCGTCCCTGCTCAGCCCCGCCGGCAGAGCCCAGAATGCGATCACCAACGCACGCCGGCACGCCGCGGCGTACCTCGACTCGGAGTACACGGCCAACCCGGTCGAGCGCGAGCGCATCTACGCCCTCCTGCTCGCCGAGCGCGACCAGGTTGTCGCCCTCGGTCCGAAGTACCGGCAGAAGGTCCGCGACGAACCCGCCCTGATGGATCTCCTCGAACGTGCCTGCGCCAGCCACGATGACGCGGTCGACCGAGGCGAGGCAGTTTCTGACCAGGGCACCGCAGGTCCTGCATCAATGACCGCGCGGCCGACTATTCGATGAGATGGCAAGAATCGTTGTGGGTGAGGAGATTCTCGGCCTGATCAGAGGGCAGCGAATCGCCGATCTGCCGCACCTTGAGTCGCCGATCTGCCGAGCTATAGGTCGCAGATCTGCCGCACCTTGAGTCGCCGTTCTGCCGGAAGTGCGCCGGATGGCATGCCCCGCTGTTGTGGGCGCGAACGGGTCTGAGTGCTCTCGCTGCGAGGTGACTAACGAGTCACCGGTACCCAGGTGAATCTTGATGGGAGCGCCTCGGGAGTGGTGGTGCCGGAGCTGCCGCTCATTATTCGGCGAGATGGCGAGAATCGTTGTGGGTGAGCAGGTTCCAGTGGTCTGGAGATAGTCGCCGCCAGTGGCTCAGGGTGCCGTGGTCGATGATGAACCTGGCGACGGCGGCTCGGGGGTCTGGCGCGCCGGAGAGCAGGGCTCCGATCAGGCCGCTGGTCTTGCCATGCCCGACCAGAAGAATCCGGTGCCCGGCGTGCTGGGCCAGCATCGCGGTCAGCGCGGCGAGCACTCGATCGGCGTAGGCGTTCCACGGCTCGGCACCCTCGGCGATCGGGCGGTCTGGGTCGTGCGCCGGCGGCCCGCCGAACCGCCCGGTGACTTGCTCCCAGGACTGGCCGTCAGCCACGCCGAACTCCTGACCGGCCAGCTCGTCGATCACCGTGACCGGTCTTCGCAACCGGGCTGCGATGATCTGTGCGGACTCCAGTACTCGCGGCCGTGGGGTGCACAGCAGCACGTCGAACGCCGACACGGCGTCCATTTTCGCCAGCCGCTCGGCCAGTTGATCGGATTCCCACCGGCCCCGGTCGCTCAACCCTCGGCAACTCTGCTGGCCGCCAATCGTGCCGGCCGCGTTACATTCACCCTGCCCATGCCGAACGACGACGATCTCGCCGGCCGCGATCGGTTTCGGAGTGGCGATCGACTGGGCGGGCTGGGTGGTCGGGCAGGTCGTCGTCAACGGTCGCATCCCTCCGGTTAAGGAGTAGCTCATACTAATGAACCGAATGTATCTCGCATTCTTCGCAGGCCCGGCCGGCATCAGACGGGCGCAATATTCGCATACCGGTCACGGTTAGAGGCGCGGTCAACACTATTCGTGTGCGCTCGGTTACGGATTCGTCCAGATGCGTACTTCGGTGCTTGGTTTGGCCACCAGGTAGCCGCCGTCCACGCTGCCGGTGCGGAGAATGTCGCGCAGGCGGGAATCGAACTCGTCCAGTCGATCGCCGAAGAGATGCTGCGCCGAGCTGGATTTGGAGTAGACCTCAGCGACCAGCGTCTCCACCGTACGGAACAACAGCCCGGGATCGTCCACTATCAGTCGCCGAGGATCGAGATACCCTGCGGCATCAAGAATTTCCTCCTCGTTGCCAGGTGTGCCGTTCGGCAGGACGCGTCGGCCTGCGCGCCGAACGTCACCCAAATACTCGGCTATCAAACGGTTTACCGCAGTCGCCGGGACGTCGGAGGGAGGGCTGGGCGCCTTGGAGTCGCTGATCAACAGGAAGCGCCCGCCGGGCCGCAGCGCGGTGCGCAGCCGCCGGGCCATCAGCGGCCGGTTCACCCAGTGATAGGACTGGCCGAACACGGCGACGTCGACTGTGCCCGGTTCGAGCACGACATCCTCGGCCGGGGTCACCTGCCAGTGGAGGTTGGTGACCCCGGCGTCGGCAGCGTTGCGCCGGCCGTGGGCGGCCATTTCCGGATCGGGCTCTACCGCCAGAACGGTCTGGAATTCGGCGGCCAGCAATACCGCCAACGTACCCGGCCCGGAACCGAAGTCGACCAGTGTGCCGCGCCCGTCCAGGTCGAGTTCGTCGCGCAGGACCCCGACCAGATGGGCGGCGTAGGGCAGCCGCCCTCGTTGGTAGAACGGTGCCGCACCCTTGAACAGGTGGTCGTCCCAGTCGCCGCCATCAGGCATGAGCCATATCGTCGCAGCTTCGCGGTCCGGGCGCGGGCAGCGCTCAGGCGACCTCGGCGCGGCTGCGCTTGAGCAACGGCAGCAGATTGAGCAGTAGCCCGACCAGCGCCACCCCGGTGACGAGGTTGACCCCGATCTGGAACTGGCTGAAATCGGCTGCCTGACGGGCAGATCCGTCACCGGCGAGGAGGGCGGTGAGCACCGCGAGGACGAGGGCGGCACCGACCTGACCGGAGGTCTGCACCAGACCGGAGGCCAGACCCTGCTCGGAGTCGTCGATCCCGTGGGTGGCCTGCGCCATGATCGAGCTGAACCCGAAGGCGAACCCGCCGCCGAGTAGCAGCATGGTCGGCAGGATCGTGATGACATAGTCCGGCGCGTCGCCGGCCGTCGCCAGGAACCACACGTATCCCGCGGTCAGGGACAGCATCGAGCTGATGATCAGTGGCGCCGTCCCGTACCGGTTGATCAGGCGGCCGACCATCGGTGAGCCGAAAGCGACCAGGAGTCCGGCCGGAAGCAGGGCGAGGGCCATCTTCAACGGCGACCAGCCGAGGACGTTCTGCAGGTAGAGCGTCATCATGAACTGGAAGCTCAGGTAGGAGCCGAAGAGCGCGATCATGCTCACGTTCGCCCGGACGATGGTGTTGACTCGCAGGATCCCCAGCCGGATCAGTGGGTGCCGGACTCGGCTCTCGGCGGCGACGAACCCGATCAGCAGGGCCGTTGCGAGTGCGGCCGAACCCAGCGTGATCGGGTCCAGCCAGCCTCGATCGGGTGCCGAGACCACGGTGTACACCGCCAGCAGCATGCCGGTCGTGAGCGTGAGCGCCCCGACCAGATCGTGGCCTCCGGCGGCGGCCGGCTTGTCCCGGGGGATCAGCGCGATTCCGGCGATCAGGGCGGCCACCGCGAGCGGTGCCGGGGTCAGGAAGGTCCACCGCCAGCCCCAGTTGGTCAGTAGCCCGCCGAGGATCAGCCCGGAGGAGTAGCCGCTGGCGCCGAACAGCGAGAAGACCGACAGCGCCCGGTTACGGTCTCGCTCCTGGTGGAACGTGGTGGTCAGGATGGACAAGGCGGTGGGCGCGGTGAAGGCCGCGGCCAGGCCCTTGATGAAGCGAGTGGCGATCAGCAGTGTGCCGTTGTCGACCAGCCCGCCGATCAGTGAGGCGCCGGCGAAGACGCCCAGTGCGATCAGGAAGACCTTGCGGCGGCCGAGCAGGTCGGCGGTGCGTCCGCCGAGCAGGAGCAGCCCGCCGTAGCCGAGGACATAGCCGTTGACGATCCACTGCAGGGCGGACGTCGAGAGGTTCAGTTCAGCGCCGATGGACGGCAGCGCCACACCCACCATCGAGACGTCGAGTCCGTCCAGGAAC
>DATINJ010000023.1:0-8205 GCA_035474375.1 Kineosporiaceae bacterium
TCCTCACCACCCCGGCCCGCCTCGAAATCATGCTGCGCGCTGGTAAACCGTTGCCGACGGGGGATTTGGCAGCGCACCGGGCTTGGGCGCAAGGCTCACCGAGCGCCGCCAACCGCGCCATCGCCCGGCGCTGCGAGGCGCTGGTCGCGGATCCGGAGACGGCTGAAGTCTTGTTCGAGGAGTCCTTGCGGCTGCATGAGGGCACCAGCCGCCCCTACGATCAGTTCCGCACCCGGTTGCTTTTCGGGGAGTTCCTCCGCCGGCACAAGCAGCCGGTCCGCGCTCGAAGCCAATTGCGTTCTGCAGTAGATGGTTTCGTCAGGCTAGGCTGCCAGGCCTGGGCTGGGCGGGCGCGCGCCGAGCTCCGGGCCGCGGGGGAGAGTAGCGCCGAGCCGAGCCGAGATGCTTTCGCCGAGCTGACCCCGCAGGAGTTGCAGATCGTTCGGCTGGTCAGCGAGGGCCTGTCGAACCGGCGCGTCGCGGAGCAGATGTTCCTCAGCCCGCGCACCGTGGAATACCACCTGTACAAGGTCTATCCCAAGCTGGGGATCGGATCCCGGACCGACTTGATTCGCCGTTGGGGTGAGCAGCTGGCCGGGTCGTCTACCGGCTGACGGGCCGGCCTACGATTCCGATGACGCGGCGCGGGCGGCAGCAATGAATGTTTCGGCGGCGGCCTTGTCGACGCCGAGACCGGCGAGGACGCCCGTGCCGTCTTCGAGTTCGAGCAGCGCGAGCAGGATGTGTTCGGTGCCCACGTGATTGTGGCTCACCCGTAGGGCTTCTCGGAAGGTCAACTCAAGGGCCTTCTTGGCATGCGCGTCGAACGGGATCAGCGCGGGCACGGAGTCGACTGCTGTCGGTAGCGTCGCGGTGGCGGTCTGCCGAACGACGTCGAGCGACACGCCTTGCGCGACGATTGCCTGGGCGCCGAGCCCGGTCGGGTCCGCCACCAGGCCGAGCACCAGATGAGCCACGCTGATCTGGTCATTACCTGCGTCGCGGGCTTCGGTCTGCGCCGTCACGATGACCTTTCTGGCTCGGTCCGTGAAGCGGCTGAACCCCTGGCTGGCGTCGAGGTCCGGAGCCTCTCCCTTGGCGACGAAGCGCTTCTGGGCCGCCTGCTTCGTGACGCCCATGCTGCGGCCAATCTCCGTCCAGGAAGCGCCGGAGCGGCGCGCCTGATCAACGAAGTGCCCGATCAAGTGATCCGCCACGTCACCAAGGTGGTCGGCGGCCAGCACCGCATCGGTGAGTTGGTCGAGGGCGGCGGAGTGAGTGTTTTTGATGGCTTCGATCAGATCATCGAGCCGAATCGAGTTGGCGGCGGGTTTGGCTGGAGTCATAGGTCAACCATAGGTTGACGCTTTGCTCGCGTCAACCCAAAGTTGACGACGGCGGAGTGTTCCGAGAGGGCTCCGGCGGCCGCCGTGGAGTGGCGCGCGTAAATCGCTGGCGCGGTATCCCACCGGCGGTGGACGATCCGCCGAGGGGCAGGCAGCTGCGAGCCCTCTCCGCCTGCGTGAGAGGAAGTTGTGATGGCTGTTGCCGAGTCCATGCCGTCCGGACCCCGGCCCGAAGTCCGCGCCGCGGTCGGGAGGCTCCGCGGCGTCCGGGAGGCGGGTGTGGCGGTCTTCCGTGGCATCCCGTTCGCCGAGCCCCCGGTCGGGGCGTTGCGCTTCGCCGCACCGCGACCGGTGGAGGGCTGGAGCGGGGTGCGGGAGGCCCTCTCGTTCGGCCCGCCGCCCCCGCAGGGCGGACATTTCGGTATGGACGCGCTGTCTCTGGACGCGGGTGACGACTGGCTGACGGTCAACGTCTGGTCGCCCGAGCCCGATCCGGGCGCCGGGCTGCCGGTGATGGTGTGGATCCAGGGCGGCGGCTACGAGATCGGCATGTCCGGCCTGCCCGAGTACGACGGTGGCCGGCTTGCGCGAGACGGTGGCGTTGTGGTGGTGACGTTCAACTACCGCATGGGTATCGAAGGCTTCGCGCAGATTGAGGGTGCTCCGGCCAACCGGGGTCTGCTCGACCAGGTCGCCGCGCTGGAGTGGGTGCGCGACAACATCCGGGCTTTCGGCGGTGATCCCGACCGGGTCACGGTTTTCGGCGAGTCGTCGGGTGGGGGATCGGTGGCCGCGCTGCTGGCGATGGACCGGGCGGCCGGCCTCTTCCGTCGGGCCGTCGCGCAGAGTGTGCCGGGCACGTTCTTCTCGCCGGAGCTTGCCGCGGACATCGCTGCCGCGTGCGCCGCCGAACTGGGGCTGCGGCCCACGGTGGCGGAGCTGGCCGGCGTTGCCCCACGCCAGCTGCCCGCTGCTGCTGACGCGGTCGGCGCCAAGATGGATCAGTGGGCGCACCGCTGGGGCCGGCCCGCGCACCGAACGATCCCCTTCTCGCCCGTCGTCGACGGCGAGGTCCTGGCCGTCACACCGTGGCAGGCCCTGACCGCGGGCGCAGGCCGCGACATCGAACTGCTCGTCGGCCACACCCGCGACGAGCAGCGCCTGTTTACCGCCGTCAGCGGTCTGCTTGGCACGGTGAGCGAGGAGCAGGCGGCGAATGCCCTGCAGGTCTTCGCGCCCGGCCCGGACGGGGAACGCCGCTATCGCGACGCCTTCCCAGCGGCGGGTCCGGACGAGTTGTACGAACTGGTCCACTCCGACTGGCTTTTCCGCATGCCGTCGCTTCACCTTGCCGAGGCTCAGACCGCTGCCGGGGGCCGTGCGTATGTCTACGAGCTGACCTGGCCGGCCCCGGGCATGGGTGGCGCCTTCGGCGCCTGCCACGGCCTCGACGTGCCACTCGTGTTCGGCAATCTGGGCTGCGGCCAGCCTGCCCTGCTGATCGGTGAAACGCCCTCTCCGGAAGCGGAGACGCTGTCCGCCCGGATGCGCGCCGCCTGGGTGTCGTTCGCCGCCCACGGTGACCCCGGCTGGCCCGAGTACGACGCCGACCAACGCCTCGTGCAGCTCTTCGACACCGAGCCAACCGTCACCGCCTACCCGGAGGAGCGCTCTCGCCAGATCTGGCAGAGCCATCCCTTCCCCGTGCTGCGGCTGAGATAGTGGTGGACCGAGGTCCCGAAGCCACCGCAAGATCCCGGTGCGTCTCGCTCTTTTCGCAGGGTGGACTACCGGTGAGGCATGCCTCGATCAACTGGTGAAGTCGGGCGAAGTAGGCGCGGGCGGTGTGGTGCCCTGCAGCAGCTACTTCGATTTCACGGCACCACGCCATTCGGCGACGGTTTCAGCAGTGTAGAGGCGAGTGAAACCACACCCCACCGCAGTGGCTTCGCTCAAGGGATCTCCACCCATGCGGGGATCTCCGCTGACCAGGAGACGACTGCCAACACCGTACGAAGGGGTGCGTCCATCGGCTGTTCCCCATCCACCCGACTCGGGCACGTCCATGTCCACCGTGACAGCCTCCCCGGACCCCCCTCGAAACCATTCGTTCACGGTAAAAGTGACTGGCGTTCTTCCGGCCCGGCCTTCATCTGAGTCGTCGTACTGTTCGCCAATTTTGGTGACCGTTCCATCGAAGGAGAATGCGCGCTCGTTCACCGCGGCCGCGGGGGAATACGACACCGCGCATAGACTCGAGGACGCGTCATCACCAGACCACGCTTCAATCGGCCCTCGACCGAGAACGAACAGGGTTCCCACCGAGACGACAACCGCACCCACGGTGGAAAGTACCCGGATACGACGCTGACGCTCGTGCCTGATCACTGATTCGGCCAACGCCTCCGGCGCCGGGATCTGACGCCCCTCCTCACGAAAGAGGTCGCGCAGCGCGTGCTCGATCGGCTCGGTCATCGATTCTCCAACAAGTTTCTGCTGTCCCTCAGTTTTGCCAGCGCCCGGGAAGCCGCCGCTCGCACGGCACCCGTACTGATGCCCATCAGGTCCGCGATGGCCACGTCATCCAGATCGGCGTAGTAACGAAGCACGAGCACCGTCCGCGCGCGAGGCGTGAGCCGAGTGAGCAGTTCGCGGGTGTAGGCGCGCTGTGAGACGCCGTCCGCTGGGTCGGGCGCGATGTCGCCTTGATGGGAATCAAACGCGTGCGGCTCCTCTGTTGACGACCTTCGCCGTGCCCAGTCCAACTGGGTATTGACCAGGATTCGGCGAACATAAGCGTCCGGATTCTGAGCGCGGACGACCTTGCGCCAATTCCGGTATGCGCGGATTAGCGCGGTCTGGGTCAGGTCCTTGGCCAGTTCGGCATCTCCGGTGAGGACGAACGCCAAGCGCAGCAGAGCGTGGCCCTGCTGGGCGACGTACTCCTCGAACGACACTGGTTCTCCCCTTGGTGCGGACCGTCCTCACTAGTAAGACGCATCGAGGCGGGTGATCCGCTACATCCGAGCCGCACCAGTTAGCTGGCTTGCTGATGTCTATCCCTGCCCAGGCAGATGCGCGCGACGCATGCGGTCATTGGAGGTGCCACCCATGGGCCGATCGGCGTGGGAACCACCGGGCTCCTTCTCGGGCGATGTCACAACCGGACGTCCGCGCTCGTCTATCCCGCATGACCGCTCGCCAAACCCGATGGATGCTCACCGTGCTGGGTGTCACGGCCGCCTGGACCGGACCCTGGGCACTGCTGGCCCCTCGTCAGTTCTACAACTCGTTTCCCGGCGCGGGCCGACACTGGATCGTGATGGACGGCGCCTACAACGAGCACCTCATTCGTGACGTCGGCGCGATGTACCTGGCGCTGCTCGTGTTGAGCGCCGGCGCGGCGATCCGGGCCGATCCCGGCACGACGCGCCTGGCCGGGGCCAGTTGGGTGGCCTTTGGGCTGCCTCACCTCGTTTACCACAGCGCACATCTGAGCATGTACGGCAGCCTGGATCGAGCACTCAACCTGCTGGCCCTGGGAGCTAGCGTGGCACTCGGGGCGCTGCTCTGTCTGCCCGCACGCGGCCGGGCACCGGGGTCACGAGCACTCCACGATTCGACCGGCATTTCGGTCCAAGCCACACAACAAGACGAAAGGGGTGGCACAGAATGAGGGTTGCGGTAGCAGGCGGGACCGGCCTGGTGGGCCGGCTTGTCGTCCAGGAACTGATGAAGACTGGGCATGATCCGGTGGTGCTGGCCCGGTCGCAGGGGGTTGATCTCACCACCGGGCTCGGGTTGGACGAGAAGCTCGCCGGCTGCGAGGCGCTGATCGACGTCAGTAACGTGATCACGGTGCGCAAGAGCGTCTCGGTGACGTTCTTCAGCGCCGCCACGGCGCAGTTGCTGCGGGCTGGGGCACAGGCTGGTGTCGGGCACCACGTGGCACTGTCGATCGTGGGCGTGGACACCGTGGATTACGGCTATTACCTCGGCAAGCGGAGGCAGGAGCAACTGGTCGCCGCCGGCCCGGTGCCGTGGAGCGTTCTGCGCACGACCCAGTTCCACGAGTTCGCCCAGCAATTGCTGGACCGGGCGCCCGGCCCGCTGGCGCTGGTGCCGAGGATGCGCGTCCGGCCGGTCGCGGCCACCGAGGTCGCGGCGGCTCTGGTCGATCGGGCGACCGGCCGCCCCAGCGGGTTCGTCCCGCCGATGGCCGGCCCCGAGCAGCTCGAGTTGGCAGACATGGCCCGTCGCCTGCTGGAGGCCCGCTCGAGCCGGCGACTGCTCGTCCCGATCCGACTGCCCGGCCGCGCCGGAGCGGCGATGGCCGGCGGTGCGTTGCTGCCGGAGGATCCGTACGTCCGCGGTCACCTCACGTTTGCCCAATACCTGGCCAACCTTTCGGTGACTGCGGGGTCGCGGTGAACCTTCCCGGGAGCAACCGCGAGGAGGAACTGGCTGCGGCTTACACCCGGAACCGGTCACGGCTGATCGGCGTCGCCTACGCCGTCCTCGGCACCCGCGCCGAGGCCGAGGACGTCGTCTCCGACTGCTGGTTGCGACTGGTCAGCGCCGACCAGCGCGAGCGGGTGCTCGACGTGGACGCCTGGTCGACAGTTGTGGTCGCGCGCCGTGCCCTGGACGTGCTGCGCTCGGCCCGGCTGCAGCGCGAGACCTACACCGGACCCTGGCTGCCGGAGCCTCTGCTCGAGGACCAGCCGGGGATCAACGACCCGGCCGAACGGGTAACCCTCGATGAACGGGTGAGCTTCGCCCTGATGGTCGTTCTGGAAACGTTGACGCCCGCCGAGCGCACCTCCTGGGTGCTGCACGATCTGTTCGGCCTGACGTTCGCCGAGATCGCCGAGGTGGTGGGCCGTAGCCCGGCCGCTGTCCGCCAGCTGGCAGTCCGGGCCCGAGCGCACGTCACCGCCGCAGCGCCGCGGATCGACGTCGATACCGCGTTGCACCGGCGCACCGTCGCTGCCTTCTTCAGCGCGGCCGCCGAGGGCGATCTCGCAGGCCTGCTCGCCGTCCTCGATCCCACGGTCGTCCTGACCAGTGACGGAGGCGGCCAGATCAGTGCCGCGCGGCGTCCGATCCACGGCGCCGACCGGGTAGCCCGCTTCCTGATCGGCGTCTCCAGCAGGATCACGCCTGGTCAGCGGGCAGTACCGAGTGCCGTCAACGGCGGGCCCGGGTTCATGATCCTGGACGGCGCGTCGGCGATCCTGATCGGATCGATCACGGTGGACGGCGGGCGCGTGCAACGGGTGGATCTCGTCCTGGCTCCGGACAAGCTGCCGCGAGGGCCGGTAGTGGATGTTCCGGATTGGGGCGGCTGATCGGTCGTCAGCACACGGCTCCACCTCGGTTTGCCATGCTCGCGGGGTCCTAAGCATCCGCGGTGCCGGTTTGTGGTGTTCTACGCGTTCGCTCGCTATCTTGAGCGTCCGGTGATTCGCCGGTCGTAGATCCACTACCCGACCGTCATACCGGCCGGGCAAGGGATCTCTGCCTACTTCGGCCCGGGGGCCTGGGACGGAGTCGTGGAACGAATGGCGCTTTCGGGGATCATCGCACCGCGCCTGGCACCGCACCGCGCCTACGATCGGTCGTCCTGGGTTCGTCTCGCCCTGTTCGCCGGCTGGCTTCTCGTGACGCTGATGACCGCCGGAATCGGCGAGCGCGCGACCGACTTCGACCACCTGACCAGCGCGCTCGCTGACGGCCGGGTCGTCCGGATCTCCATCAGCGGCGAAGGCCTCGGGCCGACCGCCAGTGGCCAGGTCACCCAGGACGTGCACTGGCGCGACGGTCTCCTCCGCCGGGTGAGCACGGTCAGCGTTCGCAGCTCCGGGGAGGAGGACGACTCCACTGCCGACGGAGAGGAGCGCGTGACGATCACCGCGAACGACGTGGGAACCTACCTGACGCAACGTAATCCGCAGCTGACCGTGACTCGGTCCGGGTACATGGAGTCCAACAGCAGCCGGCTGGGCTGGCGGGTACCGCAGTGGCTGGCCATGCTCGGGTTCGGCATCAGCCTGGCCACCTTGCTCCTGCTGATCGGCGGACCGCAGCCCTGGCGGGCCACTCGGTGGGCCTGGTTCTGGATCTGGGGCATCCCCCTGGGAACCCCCATTTACCTGCTCCTGTCCGGCCCGACACCTCTGCTGCCCGCCCCGCGCAATCCCTCCCGCCCGCTCACCGGCGGCTGGGCCTTTCTCCTGGCCTGCGTTTTGTCCAGCCTCGTGACCAGTGTCTTCGCCGGCGCACCCCAGGGATAGCGGCCTACCTGGTTTCAACGCGAAAGGCCCTGAAAATAATAACTTTCGTGTGGACCTTAGTGGTCCATTTCGTAAGTTGGTCGGGGGTCGCCCGGCTGCCGGTCAGCACCGGTCTGGACCGCAAATGGGGGCGACGAGAGCCCAAATCACAGTCCAAACCGGTGCTTACCACCATTCCGCTCGCCAGCCCCGGCCGCTGGGACGATCGCCAACAGCACCAAAACCACGGACGCCACCTACCGGGACGCAACCCGGCTCGGACTAACCCCCGAAACGGCCCGGAGAAACCGTTTTCCCCGGGAGTTATACCGAGGCGGGTTGCGGCCCTTCGAGGATCAGGACCGATCGCCTGGTCCAGCGTCCGACGGCGGATGCGGTGCCTTCGGGTGTGATCGCCCCCGTAACCACGTGCCAGTGGCAGCATGCGCCCTTTGCTGTCAGATCGGGCATGCTGGTTGCATGGAGTTGACGGACGCGCCAGCCAACGAGCCGGTCATTCGTCACCTACGGAGCCAGGCAACTCCAGGTCATGACGACTCGTGGGACCTGCAGGGCTGGGAGCT
>DATINJ010000024.1:0-10284 GCA_035474375.1 Kineosporiaceae bacterium
CCGCCGTAGAACGACGGGGTGTCCCCGGCGAAGGACGGGTCGGCGAGCAAGGCCTTGGTGGCCGGGAAGAAGAGCTGCTTGGTGGCGAACATCTTCGCCGATTCGGGGTCGCTGTTGAGGAACTGCGCGAACACCGCCGCCGCGATCGGGTTCTTCGTGCTCTTCAGCACCGCGGTCGTCGAGCCGCCCCAGTTGCCGGAGCTCGGCTTGGCCGCGTCCCACTGCGGCAGCGGCGCGGCCCGCCACTTGCCCGCGGTGGCCTTGGCCGAGCCGGACAGGAAGGCCGGGCCCCAGGCCGCGGTGATCCAGGTGGCGTACTTGCCGTTGTTCAGCGAGGCGTACCAGGAGTCGGTGAAGTCCGTCTCGGTCGCGATGACGCCTTCCTTGGCCAGCCCGCCCCAGTAGCTCGCGAGCTTCTTGGCGCCCGCCTGCCACAGCAAGCCGTGCCACGCGGCGGCCTCGTTCGGCGCGAGGTCGGTCATGTAGATGTCCGGGTCGGCCTTGTGCAGCGTGCGCGACGCGGCGGCGAACTCGTCCCAGGTCTTCGGCGGTTTGATGTCGTACTTGTCGAAAATGTCCTGCCGGTAAAGCATTCCCATCGGACCGGTGTCCTGCGGGATCGCCCAGACCTGGCCCTTGCTGCCGCTGACCTGCCCCCAGGTCCAGTCGACGAACTTGTCCTTCAGCGCCGCGGCGCCGTACGGAGCCAGGTCCACCAGGCTGTCGGTGAGCGTAAAGGTCGGGATGTACTGGAACTCCATCTGCGCCACGTCCGGAGTACCGGTGTTGGCCGTCAGCGCGGTCCGCAGCTTCGTGTAGTGCGGCGCGCCCTGGCCGGCGTTGACCACCTTGACCTTGATGGCCGGGTACTTCTTCTCGAAAAGCGCGACCTCCTGGGCGATATCCGGCACCCAGGTCCAGAAGGTCAGCTCGGTCGGGGTCGCCATCGCCTTGTCGATGTCGGCCTGGCTGACCGTCGTGGACTTGGCTGGGGCGGCGCTGTCCGTACCGCCGCTACCACTGCAGGCGGCGAGCAAGCTCAGCGACACGACACCGGCCACGCCGGCGAGCAGCCGACGCCGGGTAGTAGGAGGACTGGCGAAAAACGTGTTCATGAAAGGAATTCCTGTCATTGGGCAGCGGTGACCAGCGCGCCGGGAACGGCGCGCGAGACCAGGGGGATCGCAGGAGCGGAGCGCAGGACCGGACGACATCGCGTCGCGGGCGGCACGTCCCGAAGCACGTCCGGGCCGACTACGGCCGGGGTGTCAACCGCCGGACAAGGGGCCACGCAAGTACCGGGAAAACAGAAACGCAGGACAGTCAGGCGAAACGGCGCACGACGGCCGTGGCCTTGACCGGATTCAAAGTGGGTGAACCACGGTGCTCAGTGAGGAATCGATGGCCCTCCGTCCGACGTGGCGGAACGGTGCGAGCCACGGTTGGTCGCAGTGGCCGCGCGTTTGCCCTGGCCCGGGGTCATCCGGGGCGGCGGGCACGCGGTTGAAGCACGGACGACGAGTTCGACCGGTGGGTCGGACGCCGACGGAAGGTCATCCTGCGGTTCCTCGATGGCCCGCAGGAGAAGTTTGAGGCCTTCCTCGGCAACGGCGTCGAACGGCTGACGCACGGTGGTCAAGGGGGGCAAGACGTGAGCGGATACCGGGATGTCGTCGAAACCGACAACGCTGACGTCATCAGGTACTCGCCGGCCGGCGTCCACCAGGGCATGGATCAGACCGATGGCCATGTCGTCGTTGGCCGCGAAAACCGCGGTCACGGTTGGATCGGCGATCAGCTTGCTGCCCTCGGCGTATCCCGAGGCGGCCGACCAGTCACCGGTGACGATCTCCGGTTCGAACCGGCCACTCGCCGCGAGCGCCGTGCGCCACCCTTGCAGCCGGTCTCGGGCGGAGTACCACTGCTGCGGGCCGGCGAGATGATGGACGGTCTGGTGCCCCAGGTTCAGGAGATGATCGGTTGCCGCCCGGGCCAGCAGGTCCGAGCCGACGCTGGTGGTCAGCACCAGCGGCGCGGAGAAGGACGCCGGAGCTCCGAGGACGAGGACGGGCACGTCGACGCGGACGGTGACGGGGCCCTGGTCGATCGGCTCCGAGATGATGATGCCGTCGACGCCTTGCTCCAGAAGTGACTGCACCGCACCGGAAATACCGGCCGGGTCGCCTTCCACCGTGCTGACCACGCGGAGCGCATACCCGGTGCCGCGAGCGGCTCGCTCGATGCCCATCAGCAGCGAGGCCGGCCCGTACAGCGCGGTTCCCAGGCTGACCACGCCGATCGAGCGGGTCCGGCCCGAGGCCAGCGCGCGGGCGGCGTTGTTCCGCCGGTAGCCGAGCTGATCAGCGGCTTCCAGGACTCGACGACGCACGTCGGCAGAGACGTACGGCTCGTCGTTGAAGACCCGGGACACCGTCTTCTGCGAGACCCCGGCGAGGCGGGCCACATCCGCGCTTCGGGGCATAGCGGTGCTCGTACCACGGTCCACGATTCGCGCCATGACACCTCCCTACGTCGGTCTGGACCCTATCCTGATCGCCTTCTGACTGCGCAGTCATGTCTACGCTGTCAGAATCTCCGCGTCAAGGGCCGAAACCAATGTGCAATCTCCCGTCAACCAACGGCCGCAGCACATATCGGCTGATTACCGGGCAGGAGGGCTGACCGGGGTGCCGAGTGCGCCGTGCGGTGGGTTCCAGGCCCGGACTTTGGCCTCCAGGTCGTCGGTGAGCTGGGTCAGCAGCCGCTCCCCCTCGGCGGCGGTAGCCCCGGTCGGGTCACCCAGCACGCCGTTCGGGCTGACCGCGAGTACTCCCCCGGACCGCAGCTGCGGCATGAGCTCGCGCACCGCAGCGGTGTTTCCGGCCGCCATCTCGCTGACCCGCACCAGGTTCGGCCGCAGCGCCAGTTGCAGAGCGGTCTCGGTGCGTCCGGCATGCGCGTCGCCGTCCCAGGACGGCATCCAGAGCAGGACGTCCCGGGACTCCCGGCGCAACCGGGTCACCGCCCGGACGGCGGGCTCGGCGTTTCCGCCATGCGCCGAGACGAAAACCTGCCGACGATACGTCTGGCCCGCCGAGCGGCCCAGCTCCAGCAGAACCAGCTCGATGGCGGCCTGACCGATCGACAAGGTACCGGCGAAGCCGCTGTGCTCCCCGCTGGATCCGTAGGAGATCACCGGCGCGACCGCCACCACCGGCAGCCGCGCCGCCAGCCGGCGACTGACCGCCAGGGCGATGTCGGCGTCCGTGCTCAGCGGAAGGTGCGGCCCGTGCTGCTCGGTGGAGCCGATCGGGATCACCAGCACGCCGTCCGCGCCCGCGTGCGCTCGGACCTGCGGGCTGGTCATCGCCGCCAGCTCCAGGCCGGGCCTGCCACGGTCGGGTTCGGTGGCACGCCCGGTCATGTCATGCTCCTTCGTTCATACTCACGATCGTAGACACAGAAGCAAAGCTCTTCCGCTCCCCGCGCTCGTTGAGAGACGGCGGCCCAGCCTCGGATTCCTGGCCGCGATGATCTTCGGCCCCGGGGTGATCGGCAGTTGCGCCCGTTTTCGTGCCGCGAAAGGCACGACCTGCCGGCATCACTGGCGATCTTCGCGGGAGGGCTGCAGCCATTCGACTGAAAGCCGATGATCGTGCCGATCACTCCGATGGATGAAAATGCGGTGCGAGCCCAACGTCTGCGGTGATCATGCACGGTTACCCGCTTTGAGGTGGGCAACCGTGCATGATCACGGGCCAGAGGTGGGCAACCGTGCATGATCACGAGCCAGAGGTGGGCAACCGTGCATGATCACGGAATGGGGTTGGGGCTATTTTCGACTGATTACGGGACGGCGAAGCCGGTCAGTGGGCTCTCGTCGCAGCCACGAACTGGTGGCGCCGAGATCGGGCCCGATCCGGGGCGGACGCCGAGGGTGATCGGCACGGGCTTGCGGGCACCGCCGGTCTGGCTGCGCAACGGGTTCTTGTGCGAGTGATCCAGCGAGGGCTTCGGCGTCGGCCCGTTCACCTCGGCCAGCGCCTGCTCACCGAAGCCACGCACGCACTCCGGATCCGGCCCGTCGAGCGGCAGACCGGTGAAGAACTTCGCCGCCATGCAGCCGCCCCGGCAGGAGTCGAAGAAGTGGCAGGACTTGCAGGCGCCACCGTTCTGCGGCTCGCGTAATTCGGCGAACAGCGCAGAATCTCGCCAAACTCCCTGGAAACCACCGGGCTCCCGGACACTTCCGGCCTTGAACGTGTCATGGATGGCGAATGGGCAGGCGTAGACATCGCCGACCGGATCGATCAGGCAGACCACCCTCCCGGCACCACAGAGGTTCAGCCCCGGCAGGGCCTCGCCGAACGCCGCCAGATGGAAGAACGAGTCACCGGTGAGTACCTGATCGCCGTTCGCCACCAGCCAGTCGTAGAGCTGCTTCTGCTGCGGCGCGAGTAGATGCAGTTCGTCCCAGACGTCCGCGCCACGCCCGGACGGGCGCAACCGGGTCAACCTCAGCTGAGCCTGGTACCGATCAGCGATCGCCTTGAACTCGTCGAGCTGGTCGACGTTTTCCCGGGTCACCACCACCGAGATCTTGAACCCGGTGAACCCGGCCTGGTAGAGATTCTGCATGGCACCCAGGGCCGTGTCGTAACTGCCTGCGCCCCGGACCTTGTCGTTCACCTCAGCGGTCGCGCCGTCCAGTGAGATCTGCACATCAACATAGTCGGACGACGCCAGCCGGGCCGCGACCGCCGCGTCGATCCGAACTCCGTTGGTGGAGAACTTGACTCCGACATGGTGCTCGGTGGCGTAGTCGACCAGATGCCAGAAGTCCGGACGAACGGTCGGTTCGCCGCCGCCGATGTTCACGTAGAACACCTGCATCCGCTCCAGCTCATCGATCACCGCCTCCGCCTCGGCGGTGGTCAGCTCCCGCGGATCCCGCCGCCCGGAACTCGAAAGGCAGTGCACGCAGGCCAGATTGCAGGCGTAGGTGAGCTCCCAGGTGAGGCAGATCGGGGCGTCCAGGCCGAGAGCGAACTGATCGACGAGCTTCACCGGCTTAGCCACGAAGGACGCCGGAGGGCTCACGGTGACGGTCATGTCGATTCCTCCACGAACGCGGTTGTCCGGCTGTTCACGGGACGACGGATGATGGTCTCGCCTGCGGCGAGCGAGGCGAGCGCCCTGGCCAGGGTCGGCAGCTGGGCCGGATCGACTCCGGCCGCCAGGCAGGCGGTCCGGGCGTCCGGTGCGGCGGCCAGGCCCTGGAGCACGTCCAGGAGTTGGCGAGTCTTCAGAAACGACAGCCGTCGATTTCCGAAGTGGTACAGCAGTGCCCCGAAGGGCTCCGGGCGGACCGAGACGCTGGGGTGCAGCATCCAGGCCGTGTCCAGATCGAATTCAGATGCCTGCGCCGGCGGCACCGACATCCGGGCCGGGGTGGTCACCACCGGGGATCAGTAGACGCCGCACATGCCGTCGATCGAGACCTCCTCGACCAGCAGCTCCTCGACCTCCGAGGCCACCGGATCGGTGCCGACCGGCACCGGCTGAACATCCTGCGGCGCGCTGACACTGCTGTCGATACTCATCGAATTGGCCTCTCCGTCGTCGGAAATTGCGCTGGCCGCAGTTTATGACACTGCGTGCCGTAAGAGTCAAGGCTCCGCCACCACAGACCGATATATCCGTTCCGTTCCGCATGGCAGCCGGTCCGGAGCCGGATTCCCGGCTAAGGTCCAATGATCGGCAGTGCGGGATTCGGAATGTAGGGGCAGATGGGAAAGTCGTCTGACATCGCCGAGGCGGTCCGCAGCGGCCGGCCCCGGGCAACGAGTCGCCGCACCCTGGAGCGGATCGCTCTCGAACTGTTCAGCGAACAAGGTTTCGACGCCACCACCGTGGAGCAGATCAGCGAGCGCGCCGGAGTGAGCCGGCGAACGTTCTTTCGCTACTTCGACAGCAAGGCAGCGGTGCTCTGGTCGGAGTTCGACCACGAAGTGGAGACTCTGCACCAGTTGCTCCGGGACACCCCGGCCGAGCAGCCGATGACCCAGGCGATCCGGCAGGCCGTGCTCCAAGCGAACCACTACGGCATCGAGGACGTCGCCGAGCTCCGGGCCCGGATGCACGTGATCAGTACCGTTCCGGCCCTCAGCGCGAGCGCCACCGTGCACTATGACCAGTGGGCCGGAGCGCTGTCCGAGTTCGCCGCCCGCCGATTGGGCCTGCCACCGGACGCCCTGATTCCGCAGGCCATCGGGTTCAGCGCGCTCGGAGTCTGCCGAGCGGCCTTCGACCAGTGGGTGAAGCGACGCGATGCCGACCTGATCGAGTACCTGGACGTGGCACTGACCGCCTGGTCCTGCGGTTTTTCCACCCCACCGGCCGGCTGATCAGCTCGTCAGTCGGCGGCTTGGACCGGCACCGGGGACGCGAGCGCGGCAATCAATCCGTGCGGCGCGAGCGTTGTCGGCCGATCGCTGACCTGGCCGTCACCGAGTTCCACCACCCGCCAGGTGCCGTCGGAGCGATGCGCAAAGTCGACGGTCACGAACGGCAGCCTGAGTTGCGCCACCGCTGAGGTCGCCGCGCTCAGGTCGAGATCGCCGGGCGGCGCTTGGTGCGGGGTGTCCGGATGGGCATCGATCAGCACGCAGCGACCTGCCACCCACCAGGTCCGCACTTCCGAGGTGTCGAAGTCCTCGTACCGGCGCAGCACAAATCCGCCGACGAAATCGTCGTCCCGTAGTTCCAGGAACCGGACGGCGACCCGCCAAGCGGCGTCCGCGGCGGCGATCTCCGGGATGAACGCGGCCTCGTCCCAGTAGTGCTTCATCGACTTGGCGTGGTCCCGCAACACCACCGGCCCGGACCCCAGCTCGTGACGGCATCGGTCGAAATCGGCCCGCGAGGAACCGGCCGTCCAGACCGACGGCGGCGTCAGCCCGGACAGCGCCGGGTACCAGCCGGGCAGCTCGTGCGCCTGCTGGTACTCCGCCGCAGTAGTCCGCAGCACCACGCCGCGCTCGGCCAGGGCTCCGGCAAATTCCCGGTACTGCTCGCTGCGCAGCATCCAGCCCCGGTAGACGGCGTCCCGGATCTCTTCCCCGTCAGATGGAAAGCCTTCTCCAGAGCGCATTTTCGGGATCAGTGGGACGCCGGACACGGCTGCCACCGTGCCGCCTGGCGAAGTCAGCGCGTGGTGATCGACAACCGCGACCCGATGGCCGGCCTGTCGGGCCGCCTCGGCCTCGGGCTCGAAATGTGGGTCTACCTTGCGTGGTCGCATCGGGTCGCCGGGCATCAGCAGGAGCACACCACCATGGTGCCCTGCCGGCGTCGTCCACCGCCGGAAAACGCCCCGGACAGAAATCTTTCGACCGGCCAGATAGCCTGGATCGAGGAGGCCTGCAGAACCTCGGGTGATCCGCCGCCGAGCTGGTCATTCCGGTTGGTTGGCGACCGCGAAGCGAAGCAGCACCGAGCGGGAGTCGAACGTCCGGGTCTCCACCAGCGACAGGTTGGTCCGGCCCTTCTCCTCGTCGAAGAGGGGCCGGCCACTGCCCAGCTGCACCGGATGAGTGACGATCCGACGCTCGTCGATCAACCCTTCTCGGGCCAGGCCGGCGGCCAGCTTCGCCCCGCCCATCAGCACGATGTCCTTACCGGGCTGCCGCTTGAGCTCCCGGATCTGCTCGATCACGTTCGTATTGATCACCCGGGTGTTCCAGGCGGCCTCCTGGAGCGTGCTGGAGACCACGATTTTGGGCTTGGCCCGCCAGAGCGGCGCATAGGCGCGGGTGTGCGGGTGATCAGACAGCGATTCGGCGTTCGGCCAGAAGGCCAACATCATCTCCCAGACCAACCGGCCATAGAGGATGGCGTCGACCTGCTCGTCGAGTTCCTGGCTATAGGCGGACAGCTCCGGGCCCATCTGCGGCCAGTCGAACTCGCCGTTCGGGCCCTCGATGTAACCGTCGACGGACTGGTGAACGAAGTGGAAGATCTTCCGCATGGCTGCTCCCGGTACGGATGCGCGAGGTCCGACTGGTGCCGGACGTCAGTTGGTCGGAACCGCCGGCCCATCCTTGACATCCCAGGCCCGGTTCAGGGTAGCCAGTACGTCGGGGATGGAATCCACGACGGTGACCAGTTCGCGGTCGGCCGAGCGCATGAACCCGCTGGACTCGGCATGGTCCAGGAGCTCCACCAGCGGCCGGTAGTACCCGTCGATGTCGAGCACGACGATCGGCTTGCGGTGCAGCCCGAGCTGAGCCCAGGTCAGCACCTCGAAGAACTCCTCGAAGGTACCGAGCCCGCCGGGAAGTACGACGAACCCGGCCGACAGCGAATGCATCAGCGCTTTCCGCTCGTGCATCGACGAAACCACCCGCAAGTCCGGCAGGTCGTGCCGGCCGTGCTCGCGATCCATCAACGACTGCGGAATGACGCCGACCGCCTCACCCCCGGCGGCCAGCACGGCATCCGAGATCGCCCCCATGATCCCGACCCCGCCGGCCCCGAAGACCAGCCCCAGGTCGGCAGCCACCAGCGCTTCCCCGAGGTCCGCAGCGGCCTTGGCATACTTCGCTGAGTTGCCGGGGCTTGCGCCGCAGAAGACGCAGACACGACGTTGATCCATGCCCCGATCCTGTCACCCGGGATCGGCCGGTCGACGCCCGGGGGCAACGACCGGCCGAGTCGGGCGAGTCGCCCTCAGTCCACCCGGACGTAGTACGCGAGCACCATCGTCCCTCTCAGCTTGGGATCGAGGCGGAGCTCGAGGGTGTGCGCTCCCGCGTCGTCCAGCAGCTCACCGGACGCCGTAATGCCACCGCCGTTGCTCGACCTCTGCTTGCCATCCACCGCGAGACTGGCAGCGCCACCCGGATCGTATTCAGAGGTGTCACCGGGATTCCCGAAGAGCACGGCCGCCGGGTGCGGGCCGGCCGGGACGTTCAGTGACAGCCGGTGTCGCTTCGCCGTGGCCGGCGCGGCGGTGTGGCCGGCCAGCCGGTACTGGTGCCCGTCGATCTCGGCCTGCACCTTGATCGGCACCCCGGCGGCCATCACCCGTTCACCGGTCAAGGCGTAGATCCCGGCACCCAGCCGGGTCGTCGGCGGAGCGACAGCTTTGCCCTTGGTGGCCTTCACCGTCATCCGGAGCACGCTCTCCTGGCCGGGTTTTACTCCGAGCTTGGCCCAGCGTTGGCGATTCTCCGTCGAATCGATGTCCCCGTACGAGAACGTCGACTCATTGGCACCGACATCGCCGGAGCAATAGTTCCGGGTGTTGTATCGGTGCCCATTGATCGTGGCTTCGTACTGGAACGGGCTGCCGTCCTTCAGCGACTCGGTGACACCCGGCGTCCGGCAGAAGAACGAGACCGCCAGCCGAGTGTCGGTGGGGGTGAACCGGACCACCAGCTCGCCCGCTCCTGGCGCACTGACACCGCGGGCGATCAGCGGGTCCCCGGCCACGTCTGCGGCGAAGGTCAGCGGATTGGCCGGCTGGATCGGAGCGTCGATCGCCGGCGGGGTGGGAACCCGGTCGGCTCGCAGCTGGGACATCCCAGGAATCAGGATGACAGCGGCGACACCGAGCGCGGTGAGCCCGGCGGCGGACGCCACCTGCTTGCGGCGACGAGCCCGGATCCGCTGCCGGACCCCGGTCAGCCGGTTCATCGCCACGGTCGGAACCGCGTCCGTGGCCCTGGTCTCCAGCTCGGCGGTGAGATCGGTGAGGTTCATCGGTAATCTCCCTCCGTCAGGTCGAGCGCCGGATCAATCCGTAGCTTCGCCAGCGCCCGGCTGGTCGAGCTCTTCACCGTGCCGACCGTGCAGCCCAGCACGTCAGCAGTCTCGATCTCGCTCAGACCCTCGTAGTAGCGCAGCACAACAGCAGCCTGCTGCCGCCTCGGCAACCGGCCCAACGCCGCCCACAAATCCCGCCGCTCGGCATGGCTGTCGATCTCGGTGGTACCGGAGACCTCCGGCAACACCTCGGTCGGCCGCTCCCCCGTCCACTTCCGCCGCCACCAGGTGGCATACGTATTCACCAGGATTTTCCGGACGTACGGCTCAGGATCGGTCTCGATCCGATGCCACGCCGCCCACGCCTTGGTGAGTGCCGTCTGCAGCAAGTCCTCCGCCAACGCATGATCCCTGGTCAACAGGTACGCCGTGCGCAGCAACCGATCCGTACGACCGAGCACAAACCCGTCGAACGTGATCCGCTCCGCCCCAGCCACACCGAGCCGGCCAACATCG
>DATINJ010000025.1:0-63142 GCA_035474375.1 Kineosporiaceae bacterium
AGGATCGCGAGGTCCCAAGGTTGGCAAGGCGGGTTGCCCGAGTGGCCAAAGGGAGCAGACTGTAAATCTGCCGGTGTACGCCTACGTTGGTTCGAACCCAACACCCGCCACACTGCTAGGAACGGCCCCTGACCAGTACGTACTGGTCAGGGGCCGTTCCATTTTGGTTGGTCCCACTCAGACTCGCTACATCCGCTGCCAGGTCGGCTCCTGGGCCCAGGTCGGCGTCCGAGATCTCGCCGAGCGACGGCCGCGCTCACCCGACTAGGTGACGGCGTCTTGATCAGCGGCTGTTTGGTACTGGTATCGCAGTACCAAACAGCCGCTGATCAAGACATTCACGAGCGATGAGCAGGAACCCGAGCGCGCCTGGGCGCGCCTGGGCGCGACAAGGCAACTCCTGGGCACGACGAGGCGCGCCGGGGCGCGACGAGGGGAACCCGGGTATGGCGAGAAACGCCCTGGGCATGCTGTGGCGCGAGGAAGGAGGTCCGCAGCCGGACGTTCACCCTGTGACCAGCCCACTCCACGACTTCACCAACCGGCCCTCGGTGTGGTCTGACCGATGAATTTTCCGCACCGTCTTGGTCTGGACGCCGAATCCCGACTCACGGAAGGCTGACGCCGTGCGGAAACTGACCTATGGCATGAACCTGAGCCTGGACGGCTACATCGCCGCGCCCGGCGACGACCTCGGCTGGAGCGTGCCGAGCGACGAGCTGTTCCAGTGGTGGTCCGACCGGGTAGGAACGACGGACCTGGCGCTGTACGGGCGCAAAGTGTGGGATGCGATGAGCTCCCACTGGCCGACCGCCGACCAGCAGCCTGGCGCCACACCGGCGGAGATTGAGTACGCCCGCCGCTGGCGGGACATGCCAAAGGTGGTGTTCTCCTCGACGACCAGCACGGTCGACTGGAACACCCGCCTGGTCACCGGCGACGCGGTCACCGAGATCACCCGGCTCAAGACTGAGGATGGCGGTCCCATGGACATCGTCGGCGCCACCCTCGCCGCCGCGGCGATGCGGGCCGGACTGATCGACGAGTACGTTCTGGTCACCGCACCGGTCTTGGTGGGCGGCGGCACGCCGTTCTTCACGGCCCTGGACAACTGGGTGAACCTGAACCTGGTGGAGACTCAGACGTTTCCCGACGGCGTGCTCCTGACCAGATACGAGACCAAGCACTGAGCGCGACGTCGGATCAGTGCGGGGCTTGGAGCCGCCCAAGGCCCACCTCACCTGCCGACGAAACAACGCGTAAGAAACATCCATCTGAGAAATCAAAAACTGTCTTTCTTGCAATTCTGGCGGCCGCCGCTCTCACGGTTACTGCCTGTGGTGAAGCCGTCGCGCCTATCGGCCAATCCGAAGCGGCGGAAATCGAACGTCAGGCCGACGCCATCAATGAACAGACATGGGGTAACGCAACCCAAAAGGAAGCCGGACATTTTCTTCAGCATCACATTATCAATGACCCCATCACAGCCTGCATGGCAGCCGATGGCCTGAAATATCATTCGCCTTTCCATGGAATATGGGCAGGGCACGTACAGAATGGGACTTCAGGTGATTGGATGGGACGTTTGAACCTCGGGCCATCACAGGGCGCCCTGGCGCCCAAGGTAATCGAGCATGTCACTGACGCTCCCACGCTAAAAGAGACGTCCACTCCCAAGTACAAGGAGGCCTCTGCGCGCTGCGAGAAGACAGGGGGAGATCCGGAATCCGTAGGAAAGCCGGAGGGCACGGATGAACTGAACGGAAAATTTCGGTTAACCTTGAACAGGATCGAGGAAAAATTGGGGCCGATTGAGGAATATCGGCAGTGCATGAAAACCGCCGGTGTAGCGCTCGCAACGGACGAAGGTGGTGATGGGTGGGGATCGCTCTGGGTTTCCCTAGAATCACAAATGCCGACCCCACCACGGCCCGGAGAAGAACCCTCGCAGCAGTGGAGCGACTACCTGCAGACCGAAGCCAAAGCCCTGAATGCGGATGAGGCGTGTCGAGCCGAAAAGTACCGAGAGGGACTGGCTCTGTTGAAACCTCTGCTCGACGAGTTCCAGACCGCTCACGCCGACGAGCTGGCCGCCACCGCGGCGGGATGGAACGACATCCTCGACCAGGCTAAAGCCAAAGGCTTCACCACGGCCACGGAATAGCGCTCGGGAACGCTGGCCTGACCAACCGGGCGTCGCGGCGAGCCCGCTCCTGCCGGTTCAGGCGCAGGGGGGGTCAATGAGAAGCCCGCGGACCTGTCTCGACCTCGGTCCAGATCTGCCAGTATCGCTAGCGGAACCTGTCACCACCGCCAGCGTCAGGAGATGGTCTTGCACCAGTCCGCGATGAACCGGATGACCGATTGCATCGAAAAGTACCTGACCAAGGACGAGCATTATCAGGTGCTCGACTTCGGCTCATTCATCAACACCGGGCAGGAAATGCATCACCGGGCCTTGCTGGCAAACTACGACTGCACCATCACCGGCGTCGACATCCAGGACGGCCGCAACGTCGACCTCCAGATGGCCAAGCCCTACCGGATCCCGCTCCCGAAAAACAGCCAGGACCTGGTGATTTCGGGTCAGGTGTTCGAGCACATCCCGTTCCCATGGGCGTCCATCATGGAGATCGCCCGGGTACTCAAGCCGAACGGCTACCTGTTCATCACCGCTCCTTCGCGCGGGCACCACCATTCGACCTACGATCTGTGGCGCTACTACCCGGACAGCATGCGAGCGCTGGCCGCGCAAGCCGACCTGAAACTCCTCGCCGCTTACACCGACTTCCCGCCGAATGTACCCGAGAGCAACCGTCACGATTATGCCGCGATCAATTCCAAGGGCCACTATTGGGGCGATACGACCGGAGTGTTCCAGAAACCGCAATGGCGGTTCTCGCTGCGCCGGCTTCTGATCCGCGAGATCACCGTGTGGAATGCCAACCGGATCGGCGGCCTGGATTCCGTACCCCGGCCCAAGCGGCGCCGGCTCTGATCCGCCCCGAGGCACCGGGGAAGCTCGACGAGTGATCGACTAGGCGGAAGCCTTGCGCCGTACCCAATCCGGATTCCGGCTCAACCATTTCGACTCGACCTCGGCCTGCAGGTCGATGCTTTCGTGGCGGGCCAGCAACAGCACATGGCCGAGGACGTCGGCCAGTTCGGAACGGAACGATGTCTCCATTTCCTCCGGCGTCCGGCCTTTGGCTCGACCCTGGCCGGTCTTCCGCATGAACGCCTGCGTCAGCTCGCCGACCTCCTCCTGCAACTTGAGCAGCAGCCAGGTCGCATCCCGATCGAAGCCGTTGCGCTCGGCGTAAGTCCGGGACACGGCTTCGACTTCCTCGGTGAGCTGCTTCAGGTCCATTCACCGAACCCTAGCCAGCTCAACGGCGACCCTCCGGCGGCACCGCGAGTTCCGCCGCGAGTGCGGAAGCCTCCTCGCCGCGCTCGCGCAGCCCGGCGATCACACCCTGGACGTCGGCCGTCGAGCGGTTCTGACTGAGCTTCGCCTTGGCTTCGATCCGGGTGATCTGCAGCTCGACGCCGACGATGGCGCGCAGGTGCCCCTTGATGAACCGCTCCGGCGCGTCGTCCATCGACCAGGGCGAGGCAAACCCGGCCTCGTGCTTGTCGGTGAGCCGCCGGACCAGCGCCGACACCCAGTCGACCTGATCGTGGACGACGAGCCGACCGTAAACGTGCGCGGTCAGGTAGTTCCAGGTCGGGACGACGCGACCGTGCTCCGCCTTGGTGGCGTACCAGGACGGCGTGACGTAGGCGTCCGGGCCCCGGACGATCACCAGGGACTCGCCGGTGGCGGGCTCGCGCCAGTGCGGGTTGTTCCGCGCTACGTGGCCGAGCAAGGCGCCCCGCTCCCCCGCTGCCGGCTCGTGAATGAAAGGCAGCATGGTGGCGAGCAGCCCTTGCTCCGTCGGGGTGATCAGGTCGGCGGCACCGTGCTCGGCGAGCAGCGCATTGATGGTGGCGTCATCGACGGCGAAGTGCGCGGGAACGTACATCCCTCGATCGTGGCCCACCAGCGCCCCGGGAGCTAGCGATAATGGGGCGAGCCGAACGGAGGGAACAGGATGAGCGGTCCGCTGACCGGGCTTCGGGTGATCGAGTTGGCCGGGATCGGGCCTGCGCCGTTCTGCGCGATGCTGCTCGCCGACCTGGGCGCGGACGTCGTCCGGATAGATCGGAAGAATGGCAGCCCGCTCTCCGGCGATCCCGCGTTCGACCTGCTGAATCGTGGCAAGCGCTCGATCGAGATCGATCTCAAGCACGAACTGGGCGCCGACCTGGTGCTCCAACTCGTCGAACGCGCCGACGTCTTGCTGGAGGGGTACCGTCCCGGAGTCGTCGAGCGGCTCGGTGTCGGTCCGGACGTCTGTCTGGCCCGCAATCCCCGGCTGGTCTACGGCCGGATGACTGGCTGGGGTCAGACCGGGCCGCTGGCCCAGACCGCCGGCCATGACATCGACTATCTCGGGGTCGCCGGGGTGCTGCACATGATCGGACGCGCGGACGGCCCACCACAGGTGCCGGTCAACCTGGTCGGCGATTTCGGCGGCGGCTCGCTCTATCTGGCGGTCGGCGTGCTCGCGGCGCTGCGCGAGGTCGAGCGCTCCGGGCACGGGCAGGTGGTGGACGCGGCGATCGTGGACGGCGCGGCACACCTGAGCACGATGCTGCACGGGCTGTTGGCGGCCGGCTCCTGGCAGGATCGACGCGGGGTGAACCTGCTGGATACCGGTGTGCCCTTCTACGACGTCTATCGAACCGCGGACGGTGAGTACCTCGCGGTCGGACCGCTGGAGGGGCGGTTCTTCGCGACGTTCGTCCACCTTCTCGGCCCTTTCCTGGCCGCGGACGATCCCGATGGCCCGTTGCCCAGCCAGTTGGACGTCGCCGGCTGGCCGCTGCTTCGACAGCGGTTGGCCACGGTCTTCGGCAGGCAGGACCGAGCCGAGTGGCTCAAGATCTTCGAGGACAGCGATGCCTGCGTGGCGCCGGTGCTCTCCATGCAGGAGGCGCCGAAGCACCCGCACCTGGTGGAGCGCAAGACCTTCGTCGAGCATCATGGCGTCGTCCAGCCGGCGCCGGCCCCCCGGTTCTCCGGCACCCCGGCCGAGCTTGGCCGACCCCCCGCGCTGCCGGGGGCGCACAGCCGGGAGGTCCTCACCGACTGGGGCCTCGATCACCCGGATCGCATCATCGCCACCGGTGTGGCTCGCCAATCCGCCAATTGACGCTGGGATTTCGAAAAATGGCCGCACACGGCTGGCTTCGCCGGATCGAGCAGCTCGACCCGGAAAAAGATCATCAGGAGATCTATCGAATCTCGTCCGGTTACGAGTTCCCCTGGGATTACACGCGGGCGCTGGAGTTGGCCCTGTTTCGCACCTACTGCGTGCCGAGCATCTCGGCGCTGCTGGATGCCACCGGAGAGTTCCGGCAGCGCCCGCAACGCCGCTACGACGACACCGCGCTGCTGATGTCAGAGATGGTGGAGCACGGCTACGACTCCGAACGCGGCCGGGAAGCGCTCCGGGTGATCAACCGAGTGCATCACCGCTACGTGATCGACAACGACGACCTGCGTTACGTGCTGTCTACGTTCATCTTTGAGCCGATCGACTGGATCGACCGGTTCGGTTGGCGTCGGCTCACCGAGGCGGAACGGCTCGCCGGGTTCCACTTCTATCGCGAGGTCGGCCTGCGGATGGGGATCAAGGATCTGCCGACCGGGCCGGTCGAGTTCCGCCAGTTCAAGCAGGATTATGAGCGCGATACCTTCCGCTGGACGGAGACTAATCAGCGCGTCGGCACCTACACCCTGGAACTGCTGAGCAGCTGGTATCCGGCGCCGGTCCGGCCGTTCGTACGCAAAGCCGTCCGCGGCCTGCTGGACGAGCCGATGCTGACGGCGTTCGGGTTCCCGCCGACGTCCCGGGGCTTCTCTCGGGCCGAACATCTCGGCTTGCGAGCTCGGGCCCTGGTCGCCGGGCTGCTGCCACCACGTCGGACCTCCGCGCTGTCGAACCAGGGCGGGAACCGCAGTTACCCCGGCTACCCGACCGGCTACCGACCGGCCGATCTCGGTGCACCCCCGCCTCCTGCTGACCTGCATCCGAAGTGGCTCCGGGGCGGCTTGCGTGCCGAGGAAGAGACCGGCCGATGAACGATCAGTTGAACCAGCAACTCGACGACGATCTCTTCGCCGAGGGTCCGCCAGAGGTGGAGTTCGTTCCCGGAATCGCCGCGACCTTTGCCAGCAAGCGGATCGCCGCGGCTGCGCTGATCCGGGACGAGACCGGCCGGTTCTTGCTGGTTGAGCCGACCTACAAGCCGACCTGGCTGTTGCCGGGCGGGGTGGTCGAAGCCAACGAGGACCCGATGACCGCCTGCGCCCGGGAGGTGCAGGAGGAGCTCGGTCTCGATCTGGCGGTCGGCCCGCTGCTCGTCGTGGACTGGGTGCCGCGGCATGGCGTCTGGGGTGACTCGTTGCAGTTCATCTTCGATGGTGGGGTACTGGCCGGGGGCCAGGTAACAGGCTTGCGGCTGCAGGAGTCGGAGCTGCGGACCGCCGAATTCGTGACGCTGGAGCAGGCCTCGGCCCGCACGCCGCCGTCGTTGGCCCGGCGCATCGAGGTGGCTGTGGCGGTCGCCGACCAGGGTCTGCCGACGTACCTGCGGTACGGCCGGCCGACGTCGGCACGCAACTGATTCGGGATCATGAATCCAAATAAAAATGTCATCCATTACCCCTGAATAGGCCCCCCGGGTCGAATCTCCTCCGTAGAGTGCCATGCGCACATTGGCCGCTCCCGGAGAGAAGGCATCCGCTGATCCAGAACCGTCGTGCCGCCATCCTGGTTGGGGTGATTGTGGCGCTAATTGCCGCGAACATCGCATTGTTCGCCATGAACTCGGACCGAGATCTCGATGTCGCCGCGCCCCGGAGCGCGGCTCTCATTCCCAGTCCGGCCGGTTCCGCGCCGCCGGTTACCTACCGGACCACCTCGACTCGCCTCGGCGTCTTCGTCGGGGCGAATCGGGCAGATGTCACCAAATTCGAGAAATGGTTGGGTCGGCGGGTCAAAGATGTTCTGCATTTCGACGGCCGGGAAACGTGGGCCCAGATCACCCATCCCAAGGTCGCGCAATGGCGAGGGAGCAGCTACCGACTGATCCTCGGCGTCCCCATGCTTCCCGACACCGAGAAGTCGAGGAACGAGCAGGCCATGCGGGCCGGCGCGCGCGGCAAGTACGACTCGCACTTCACCACCTTGGCCAAGAACCTGGTGGCCGCCGGGCAGTCGGACGCCGTGTTGCGGATCGGCTGGGAGTTCAACCTGAAGTCCCGAGCCTGGGGCATCTCGGACCACGAGGTCTTCAAGCGGTACTTCCGGCGCATCGCGACGGCGATGCGTGCGGTGCCCGGAGCCAAGTTCACCATCGACTGGAACGTCAACAATGGTTACAACCCATACGATGCAACGCATTACTACCCGGGCAGTAATTACGTCGACTATATCGGGGTGAATGCCTACGACCTCGACGCCAAGGTCTACCCGTACCCGGCCAAATGTGATGCCTACTGCCGGGCCGACACTCAGCAGAAAGCTTGGAACGAAAATATCTTCGGCGGCCCTCGAGGACTGGATTTCTGGTCTCGCTATGCGGCCGAACACAAGAAGCCGCTATCGCTTCCGGAGTTCGGGCTCTGGAAGTTACCGGACGGCTCCGACGGCGGTGCCGACAATCCGGTCTACATCGAGCGAATGCACGATTTCATCACCTGGGCGCCGAACCACGTCGCTTATGCCGTCTACTTCAATTACGACAGCCCGGCCGGGCCGCACAGCGTGGATTCCGCCTTCCCGGACGCCGGCCAGGACTTCCGGAAGTTGTTCGGCGGCAAGCCGTCGAACAACTGATCAGTCGAGCTGGAAGGACCGCTTCGAGAGCCCCATCATGTAGCCCTCGATCGTGGTCTCCACCGGCCGCTCGGGATGGTTCGCGGCGCCCAGCGTGATGAACAGCGGGATGTAGTGCTCCACCGTCGGATGCGAGTACGGCATTCCCGGCGCCTTCGATTTGAAGGCCGCGAGGGTGTCGACGTCCCCCCGCCCGAGCGCGTCGGACGCCCAGGCGTCGAAGTCCTTGGACCACGCCGGAACCGCACCGTAGAGCATGTCGCGAGTGACGAACGGCAGGCCGTGCGTCATGAATCCGGAGCCGATCACCAGCATCCCCTCCTCGCGCAGCGGGCGCAGGCGCCGTCCCAGGTCGAGCAGCTTGGCCGGATCGTGCGTGGGCATGCTCAGCTGCAGGACCGGGACGTCGCCGAGCGGGTACATCACTTTCAGCGGCACCCAGGCGCCGTGGTCGAGGCCGCGGCTGACGTGCTGGTGCACCGGCTCGGTGTCGGGCATCACCGAAGCCACCCGGCGGGCGAGGTCACCGGCGTCCGGGGTGCGGTAAGTCATCTCGAAGTATCGCTGGGCGAAGCCGCCGAAGTCGTAGACCAGCGGCGTGTTCGCCGCCGAAGCCGACAGGCTCAGCGGTGCGGACTCCCAGTGCGCGCTGATGATCAGGATGCTCTTCGGCTTGGGCATCGACTGCGACCAGCCGAACAGCTCGTCCATCCAGGGGCCGTCGTCGAACAACGGCGGAGCGCCGTGGCTCAGGTAGATCGAGGGCAGGGCACCGTCCTGCGGGGTCCAGGTGCGCTGAGCCTGACTGGCTGCGGCCGCGGCCGGCAGGAAGGCATCGAAGGCACCGGCGGGCACTGCGGGATCGAATACGGAGGACATGAGAAAAAGGTACGTCCATTTAATTGAACGGTCAAGTATCTGTCGGACTACGGTCCCCGGGGGCGGGACCCAAGCACCTGAATCACCAAGGACACCGGGTCGGACAGGCCGTACGCTCAGGACGTGCGCCTCGGCCTCTTCGTCACCGCCACCACCCTCCTCGGGCTCAGCGTCACCGGCTGCGGCGGCAGCGCTGCCGACAACGGCCCGAAAGACGTCGGAACCCCTCCCGGCCTGAGCGTCTCGGTGCTGCAGTACCGCTCCGACTACACGATCCGGCGAATGCAGATCAAGGTCACCAATGCCAGTTCGGCCCCGGTGACGGTGACCGCAGCCAGGCTGAGCTCCACTGCCTTCAGCGGCGGCGCGGCCTGGCTCAGCCGCAACCAGGCCGACGAGACGACGATCCGTCCGGGAACGAGCACCGATCTGCCCGCTGCGCTGCCGCCGAGCGCGTGCGCGACGAGCCCCAGCGGCTTTCGGAGCGCCGTCCGACTAGATCTGCGCTCGGCCGATGGCTCCAGCGCACGGACGGCGGGCCTGCCGGTGGGCGACCCGTACAAGTCGATCACTCGGGTACACACCGAGGACTGCCGCCGGGAAGCGGCACTGAAAATCGCTGATCTGGAACTGGTCGACCCGCTGCGGACCACCACCCGGGGCGGCCGCCTGATCGGCCTCCTCGACCTGCGGCTGACCCCCTCGGGAAAGCCCGGCACGCTGACCGTGGAATCGATCAGTTCGACCACGCTGCTCGGGCCGCCGACCGGTGCCGCCTGGCAGATCGACCGGACGGTGAGCGCTGCGTCCGGCCCGCAAACCGTGACCTTGGAACTGCGAGCCGCCCGCTGCGATCCGCATGCGATTGCCGAGGACAAGCTCGGGACCGTGCTGCCCGTGACCCTGCACGTGGACGACGGTGAGAGCGGTGTGGTGACCGTTCCCGCCGATCCGGATCTGCGCAAGCAGATTCAGGACTTCGTCCACGCCGTCTGCGCTGACGGTTAGCAGGTCTGACGGCTAGCTGAGGCGGACGGCTAGCTGAGGCGGACGGCTAGCTGAGGGACGGTTAGCGCCGGTAGCCCGCCTGCGCCTCGAGCCGGGCGATCCGCTCGGCCATCGGCGGGTGGGTAGCGAACAACTGCGCCACCCCGCCACCCCGGAACGGGTTGGCGATCATCATGTGACTGGCGTTGACCAGTTCCCGGTCCGGCGGCAACGGGAGCTGGCGGGTACCCATCTCCAGCTTGCGCAGCGCCGAGGCAAGAGCGAGCGGGTCGCCGGTGAGCTTGGCGCCGTCCTCGTCCGCGTCGTACTCCCGGGTGCGGCTGATCGCCATCTGGATGACGCCGGCCGCGACCGGGCCGAGGATCGCGAAGGCGATCATCGCGATCGGGTTCGGCCGATCTTCGTCGCTACCGCCGAAGAAGAAGGCGAAGTTGGCGATGAAGGTGATCGTGGTGGCCAGCGCCGCGGCGATCGAAGCGGTCAGGATGTCGCGGTTGTACACATGCATCAGCTCGTGCCCGAGGACGCCACGCAGTTCGCGCTCGTCCAAGATCTGCAAGATGCCGTCGGTGCAGCAGACCGCCGCGTTCCGTGGATTGCGGCCGGTGGCGAACGCGTTCGGGGCCTGGGTGGGCGACACGTAGAGCCGCGGCATCGGCTGGCGAGCCTCGGTCGAGAGCTCCCGGACGATCCGGTACATGGCCGGCTGCTCGGCCTCGCTGACCGGCCGGGCGTGCATCGCCTTGAGCGCCAGCTTGTCCGAGTTGAAGTAGCTGTAGCCGTTAATCCCCAACGCGATGACCAGGGCAATGATCAGCCCTGTCCGCTGGAAGAACGCTCCGCCGACGAACAGGATCAGTGCCGACATTCCGCCCAGCAGGACGGCCGTCTTCAGCCCGTTGTAGTGACGATGACCCATGTCGGTGTCTCCCGACTCCTCTATCTCGAAACCGTGTCGATCTTTCGATCGGTGGGGACCCCGGTGGGCACCCACAGGAATTAACGCAACCCCATGACCCGACGTTCCCGCGCCCAACTGAACGTGAGCTGCAAGAACGCTGGGTAACCCGCGAGGCCGCAAGCCGGATCAAGCCATGGGGCGATCGCCGATCGTGCCCACTTTTGTGACCTTAATCGGCCAAAAAGCGGGCACGCCCGGCGATCTTGATGCTTGACGGCCCGGCGGGGAAGGTGGGGCAGGCCGGGGACGGCAGGACGGCGGGACGGCAGGACGGCAGGACGGCAGGACGGCGGGACGGCGGGGCTTTAGTGCAGGACGCCTGGTAGCAGGCCGGCGATGAACTGCCCGCCGACCGAGAGTCCGACGCAGGCCGCAGCGGCCCCGCCGAGCACCAACCCCTCGGCCGGGCGCACTCGCCAGCGCGGCGGCGCCTGTTCCGGAGCCGCCAGCAGCAGGCCGGCCCAGCGCAGGTAGTAGGCCAGGCCGATCGCCACGTTCACCGCGGCGATCCCGGCGATCGCCCAGACCTGCTGATCGACCAGCGGCTTCAGCACCACCACCTTGGCGATCAGGCCCATCACCCCGGGTGGCAGGCCGGCCAGGCAGGCCAGGGCGAAGCCCAGGACCGCTGCCGCCAAGGGTTCGGTCCGGGCCAGCCCGCGGTAAGCCTGGAGGGTGTGCTCCTCGCCGGCCGGATGGTGCCGGGCCAGCAGTACCACTACCGCGAAGGCGGCCAGCCCGGCGACCACGTAGGCCAGCAGGTAACCGACCGAGGCGGCGAGCGCCGTCCGGATGCCCTCGGTGGACCCGTCGATCGACGCGAACGGCACCAGCACCCAACCGGCCTGGGCCACCGTGGACCAGGCCAGCAACCGGACGGCGACCTGCTGGCGCAGCGCCACCAGATTGCCGACGGTCATCGTGATCACTGCGAGGACGCCGACGATCGGAACCCAGACGTGCGCCAGCGGCGCCAGGCCGAGACCGAGGAGCACGGCCAGGGCGGCCACCCCGGCCGCCTTGGAGACGGTGGACAGGAACGCGGCGATCGGCAGCGGCGCGCCGGCGTAGGTGTCCGGCGTCCAGAGATGGAACGGCACCAGCGAGATCTTGAAGCCGATTCCGGCGATCGACAACGCCGTCCCGAGTCCGGCCACCGCCAGTACCGGCGGCCGGAGGTCCGAACCGGACAGCGTGGTGGCGATCGTCTCCAGGTACAGCGAACCGGTGGCCAGAAAGATCAGGGCGACGCCGAGCATCAGCAGTCCGAGCGAGGCCACGGCGGTGAGCAGCATGGTGACGCCGGCCTGGGCGCCCTGTGCATCCCGGCGCAGCGCGATCAGGCCGATCGCCGGCAGCGACGCCGTCTCCAGCGCCACCACCAGCGTGGCCAGGTCGCGGGCTCCGGCCAGCGCGGTGGCACCGGCCACCGCGGCCAGCAGCAACACGTGGTGCGACGTTCGATCGCTCGCCGCCGGTCCGTCGATCGACAGCAACAGGCAGCCGACCGCCGCCAGCAGGATCACCGCCTGCAGGCTCAGGGTCAGGTCCGAGGTTACGAAAGAACACTGCGGCAGCAGTCCGGCCGGACCGGTGACGCACGAGGTGCTGCGGTCCGGCCCGGATCCGTCGCGGGCCAGCGCGGCGACCGCGACAGCCGCGCCGATCAGCCCGACCAGGCCGATCGCGTCCATCGCCGGGCGCCATCGGGTACCACCGGGGACCAGCGCGTCGATCAGCAGGATCAGGATCAGGGCGATCACTGGGGCGATCACCGGGGTGATCGCGAGCAGGTCGATCGACGGCACGCCGGTCAGGTTCACGGTCACGGCGAGACCTCCACACCGAGCAACAACCGGACCGCCGGAGCGGTCAACGCCAGCAGCGGTCCGGGGGCCAGTCCGAGCGCCACGGTCGCCAGCACCAGCGGGGCGGTGGTGATGGACTCGTGCGCGGTTGCGTCGCCGATCGTCACCGGCTCGAGGTCACTCGGCGTCCAGCGCTCGTCCGGCGGCCCGTGCCAGAGCACTCGCAGCACTCGCAGCCAGTAGGCCGCAGCCACCGCGGTGCCGATCGCGGCCAGCACGGCCAGCGGCCGGGCCAGGTCGCCGAGAACGGTCGACTCCCAGGCACCGGTGATCGCCAGCAACTCGCCCCAGAACACCGCCAAGCCGGGCAGCCCGAGCCCGGCGACCGCGCCGAGGGTGAGCAACCAGCCGAGCCGGGGCAGCCGATCGCGCAGACCGGACCCGAGCACGCCGAGATCGGCGCTGTGGTGCCGATCTTTCAGCGCGCCGACGACGAAGAACAGCAGTGCGGTGACGATGCCGTGGGCGATGTTGGCGAACAGCGCTCCCTGCAGCCCGGTCGGGGTCATCGACGCCACGCCGACCAGCACGAACCCCATGTGCGCCACCGAGGACAGCGCTACCAGGCGCTTCAGGTCGCGTTCCACCAGGCAGGCCAGACCACCCCAGAGAATTCCGACAACCCCGAAAACTCCTAGGTAGGGCGCTATTTCGGCCATCCCTTCGGGGAGCACCGGGACCGCGACCCGGACCAGCCCGTAGGTGCCCATCTTGAGCAGCACCCCGGCCAGCAGTACCGATCCGGCGGTCGGCGCGATCGTGTGGGCCGGCGGCAGCCAGGTGTGCAGTGGCCACATCGGGGCCTTCACCGCCAGCCCGAGGACGATCAGCACGGCGGCGATGATCTGCACCCCGGTGGACATTTCCGAACCGCCCTGTTGAGCCAGGTCAACCAGGTCGGTGGTCCCGGTTCGCAGCGCGATCAGGATGATTCCGAGCAGCATCACCGCCGAGCCGGTCGCGGTGTAGAGGATGAACCGGTTTGCCGCGTCCCGGCGGGTGGCCTCGCCGCCGGCCTGCTGGTCGTCACCCCAGACGGCGATCACGAACCACATCGGGATCAGCACGGTCTCGAAGGCGACGAAGAAGAGCAGCAGGTCCAGCGCGGTGAAGGTGGCGATCGCTCCCCCGGTCACGGCCAGCACGCAGGCGACCAACTGCCGTCCATTCGCTCGGGAGGCGGTGGCCGGTCGGATCTTCACCAGATGGGCGCAGACCAGCAGCCCGAGCAGGGCGGTGAGCAGCACCAGTGGGGCGGAGACACCGTCCAACCCGAGATGGGCGCGCATCCCGAGAGCCGGCACCCAGGGCGCGTCCACCTCGAGATGGTCGGCACCGGTGTCCGAGGTGATCAAGGTGGCCGCGACTGCGAGGATCAGGGTGGCCAGACAGGTCAGCGTGCCGACCCGCGCGGCGGCCTGTGCCGTCAGCCGGCGCAGCGCCAGCAGGGCGAACGCAGCGGTCAGCGGAAGTAGCGAGGCGGCCGGAACCAGCCAGTCCATGCTCATGAGAGCCCCACCCCAGCGATCGCGATCACGACGGCACCGATCACCAGCCAGGCAGCATAGGCGGTGGCCAGGCCGGTCTGCGCGCGGCGCAGCAGATTGCCGCCGACCCGAAGGGTGGGCGGGATCGCTCGGACGTAGGCATCGATCACCCCCCAATCAGCGCTCTTCACTCCCCGGGCCAAGCCGAGGGCCGGACGGACGATCAGGGCGTGCTGGACGGCGTCCACCCGGAACCCGTCCCGGAGCATCGCCCGAGCCCCGACCGGCAGGGCGATCGCGATGTCCGGGGCACCCAGCCGGGGTGCCGACAGCGCCCAGCCCAGACCCGCGAGCGAGAGCATCGCCCCGGTCACGCCGGTGACCAGGTCGACATGCACGGCGCCGAGCAGTTCTGGCGGGTCGATCAGGACCAGGCCGAACCCCAGGGTAGGGACGGCGAGCAGGTACAGCGGCAGCATCATGGCGGCCGGAAGCCGGTGCTGGTGCTCGGGGCCGGTGGCGTGCAGGGCGGCGTCCTGCCCGGGAGCCAGCGTCTCGTGCGGTTCCTCGGTCTCGGCGTCCCCGTGGGCCGGGAGCGCCTTGGCGGCACTGCCGAGCGCGACGATCGACCAGGCCCGACCGGCATAGATCCCGGTGAGCAGGGAGGTGCCGAGCCCGGTCAGCAGCACCACCCAGCCGGTCCACGAGCCGGCGTGGGCAGCCTCCTCGGCGGCTGTGAGCACCGCTTCCTTGGACCAGAAGCCACCCAGTGGTGGCACCCCGGCGAGACCGGCGAGCCCGATCCCGAAGAGCACGGCGAGCGCTCGATGCGTCCGCAGCAATCCACCCATGTCGGCGAGCATGGTGGAACCGACCAGGTGAATCACGCAGCCGGCGGTGAGGAACAGCAGCGCCTTGAAGGCGGCGTGCGAGAGCAGGTGGAAGATCCCCGGGCCAGATCCGTCCGGACCGCTGGAGACGGCCACCCCGGCCAGCATGTACGCGACCTGGCTGATCGTCGAGTAGGCCAGCAGCCGTTTCAGGTCGTCCTGAGCGATCGCCGCGAGTGCGGCCCCGACCATGCTGATCGCGGCGATCACGGCGGCCACTTGGAGGGCCCCGGGGACCGCCAGGTAGAGCGGGAGCAGCCGGGCGACCAGGAACACCCCGGCGGCCACCATCGTGGCCGCGTGGATCAGCGCCGAAACCGGGGTCGGGCCTTCCATCGCGTCGGGCAGCCAGGTGTGCAGCGGGAACTGCGCCGACTTGCCGGCCACCCCGGCGAGCAGCAACAGTCCGGCGGTGAGCAGGGTGGCATGCCCGAGTTCGCCGCTCGTCGCGGCCGCGGTGAGCTGGGCGATCGAGGTGGTCCGGGCGTCGGCCAGCAGCACCACGACGGCGAGCAGTACTCCGAGGTCACCGATCCGGGTGACCAGGAACGCCTTCATCGCCGCCGCCCGCGCCGAGGCGCGCTCGCTGTGGTGGCCGACCAGCAGGTACGAGGCCAGTCCCATCGCCTCCCAGCCGATCAACAGCAGCACCAGATCGGCGGAGTGGATCACCAGCATCATCGCGGCGGTGAACAGCGAGACGGTGGCGGCGTAGGCCGGGTACCGGGTCGGCGCCTCCGGCGTCCCGGTGCCACTGAGGTACGCGGTGGAGTACACCTGCACGCAGAAGGCGACCAGCCCGACGGCAACCGCGATCGAGGCGGAAAGCTGATCGGCGCGCAGATCCAGACCGATGCTGAACGTGCCGAGTTCGGCCCGGCCGAGAAAGCCGATCGAGGTGACCGGCGCCTGCCGGAGAACCTGTACCAGTTCGAGAACGGCGGCGATCAGCGCGCCGAGCGAGCCGAGCACCGCCCAGTCGCCGGCCCAGGGCCGCGATCGCCCGCCCATCACCAGGCCGAGCACGGCGGCGACCGTGGGCAGCACGATGGTCAGTAACGCCGCCGACTCGATCAACTCGGCCCTCCGGAGGGCTGTTCGGCAGCGGCGCGAGCCACGCCGATCGGGGAAGCCTCACCCAGTTCCCCGACCTCGGTCAGATCGGCGGTCTGCCGGGCCCGGAACAGCAGCAGGATGATCGCCAGCGCGACGCCGATCTCAGCGGCCGCGATCGTGATCACGAAGATGGCCATCACCTGGCCGGACAGCAGCGGGTCGGCGATCTCGGTCGGCGGCGCCGCACCGGGGCCAGGCATCGCCGCCAGCCCGCCGGCCGGCAGCGCAGCGGCGGTCACCAACAACAGATTCGCCGCGTTCAGCAGCAGTTCGGCACCGATCAGCACCAGGACGGCATTGCGCCGGGCGAGTAGCCCGTAGACCCCGATCCCGGCCAGCGCCGACGCCAGGACGGCGGGCCCGATCAAGTGAATCACGCGATCACCGTTCCACCCGCGGCCGGGAGATCGCCAGCGCGGCGATCAGCGCGGCCAGCAGGAGGACGGAGAGCAGCTCGAACGGCAGCAACCAGCCGCCGAACACCGCCACCCCGACCTTCTCGGCGGAACCGCGATCGGCCTGCAGGTCGACCGTGGAGTCGGCGAAGGCGTAGATCAGGGTGCCGGCCAGGACGACCGCCAACCCGATTCCGGCCAGCGCCGCCGCGCCGCGTTGCCCCGGACCAGCATCGAGTCGCCGGCTGGCCTCGATCGGGGCCCGGGTCAGCATCAGCGCAAAGATCACGAGGACGACGACGGCGCCGACATAGACGAGCAACTGGACCAGGGCAACGATCTCGGCGCCGAGCACCAGGTAAACACCGGCCAGGCTGCCCAGGCAGACCACCAGCCAGAGCGCGCAGTGCACCACCCGAGGGCTGGTGACGGCGAGCAGCCCGGAGCCACCGGTGAGTACCGCGAGCCCGATGAAGATGATTTCCAGACCACTCACGAGAAGGCGCCGTCCGACGGTTTGCCCTCGGCCGCCTCATGGGCGGCGATCGCCTTCTCGGCGGCCACCCGCGCGACGGTGACCTCCTTCGCCTCGGCTGCGCGAGGGTCGTTCAACGGCGGCGGCGGGACGCTGGCCATCCAGCCTTCGAGCCGGTCGCTCTCGTGCAGCAGGTTACGGATGTCGAACTCGGCGTACTCGAACTCCGGGCTCCAGAACAGCGCATCGAACGGGCAGACCTCGATGCAGATCCCGCAGTACATGCAGAGCGAGAAGTCGATCGCGAAGCGATCGAGCATGTTCTTCTGCCGGCTCTTGCCTCCGCTCTCGGCGGCCGGCACCTCTTCTTTGTGCGACTCGATGTAGATGCACCAGTCCGGGCATTCTCGAGCGCAGAGCATGCAACTGGTGCAGTTCTCGGCGAGCAGCGCGATCACCCCCCGGCTGCGCGGCGGTAGATCCGGTTTCACGTCCGGGTACTCGGCCGTGTGCGTGGGCCGCATCAGCGCGCGGGCAGTGGTGGCCAGGCCGGTCACCAGCCCCCGGCCCAGGCCCTGGCCAGAACCGTGCCGATGCCCCCCGGAACGCGGGTCCGACACACCCTGCTCATTGGTCACGTAGAGCATCCTGCCGTGCCCAAGGGTGGTAAAGCGATGTGCCCCTCCGGTCAATCTCGGGCCGGATCGCTCGATGCGCACCGGAACCGGCGTAACGGTCGGTTCAGCAGGCATCTCCCGAAACGGCGGGCGGCTCGGTGGAGCCCTTGCAATGACGTAACCTGACAGCTAGGGACGTGACGAGCATTCGGCGTCCGGGTCGGCCATTCGGTCGACCGGTCGGTGCCTTCCGGCCCTGGTGAGGCGATCCGAATGGAATCCGGGACAGAGCACGAAGACACTTCCACCCGACATGCGTACCGCACGGTGGCCGGCTACCAGATGGACGACCGGAAGCTCCTGCTCCGCGGTGGCATTTACGACGGACAGACCTGGACCGGCGTGGTCGCGGTGGGCAAGCGGGTGTTCTGCGGCGGCGACGCGCCCTGGTCACCGACCGGGGTGTACATCGTGACCGACGAGATCGTCACGAACGACGCCGGCGAACCGGCGAACGTCGCCGTCCCTGCGTTCGCCTAGCGTCCTCCGCCCTGCACGGCGATCATGGGCGAAGTGGTCACCAGAAACTGGTGGCCACTTCGCACGCCGCAGCCGAGCTTCCGAGGGAGGTAGTGGACGGGCGAACGGCGAGCGTGTAGTAAAACAAGCCTCGCACGACGTCGAACTGAACGTTCAGCCACTGGCGGCCGTGGATGTGTTCAGGTATGGACATCAACCGAGGAGCCGGTATGGGCAGTGGCGAGCGGCACACCGGTGCCCGATCGGTCGCTCAAGGCACTCGACCTGGCCGGGCTTCAGTCCGCCGTCGACGCTCGGCAGCCCTGCTGGTCACCGCGCTGGTCACGATTTTCGCCTCGGTGACCGCCCTCGCCTCGACCAGCCACGCTTCGACCAGCCACGCTTCATCCGCCCTCGCCTCGACCAGCCTGGCTTCGACCGGGGCAGCCGCCGCTGACCAGGCTAAGCCGACCAAGGTGACGTTCACCGTCGGCATCCTGAACGATGTCGACTCGCTGAACCCGTTCACCGGCGTCGTGGCCGAGTCTCGCGAGATCTGGCAGACCATGTACGACACCCTGACCATTCCGTCCGCCAAGAACTTCACCCCCACTGCCGGGCTGGCCACCAAGTGGAAATCCTCGGCGGACGGCCTGACCTGGACCTACACGATCCGCTCCGGGGTCAAGTGGTCGGACGGCGTCGCGTTGACCGCGCAGGACGTCGCCTACACGTTCAACCGGCTACTCAAGGGCTCGTACGAGCAGGTCAACTACGGCACCTACATCGCCAACCTCAGGACCGTGACCGCGCCGAACAAGACCACCGTGGTAATGAAGACGAAGACTCCGAGCCCGAGCATGCTCCGCCTGCCGGTCCCGATCCTGCCTGCGCATGTCTGGTCCAAAATCGGCTCGGAGAAAGTGGAGTCGTACAAGAACGAGGTCGATGCGGTGGGCTCCGGCCCGTTCGTGCTGGCTGAGCGAAAGGCCGGTCAGAGCATCCGGCTGACCGCGAATCCGAACTACTGGGGCGGCGCGCCGAAGATCGACGAATTGGTCTACCAGGTCTACGGCGGTGCCCCAGCGCTCGCCAGAGCCTTGCAGAACGGTGAGGTCGACTTCGCCGACAACCTCGACGCCGAGGCCTGGCGAACGCTGCGAAACGCCCCCGGGGTCAAGACGTCGGCGGGCACCTACGTCGGTTTCGATGAACTGGCCTTCAACACCGGCGCGGCGCTCGCCAACGGGACGCCGATCGGCGACGGAAACCCGGCGCTGAAGGACAAGAAGGTGCGCCAGGCGCTGAGCTACGCGATCGACCGCGACACCCTCGTCAAGGAGGTGCTGGACGGTAACGGCAGCAGCGGCGACTCCGTCATCCCGGCCGCCTACACCGAACTGCACCAGAAGCCCTCGTCGGTACGCACGTTCAACCTCGCCAAGGCCAGGCGGTTGCTGACCGCGGCCGGGTACCCGGTGGGCGCGAACGGCAAGCGCAAGACCCCCGGTGGCCAGCCGTTGACGCTGCGGATCTACGTCCGGCAGGAATCCGCGCCGTCGCAACAAGCCGGCCGGCTGATCCAGGGCTGGTTCGGGGATCTCGGCATTCCGGTCGCGCTGCGGGTGCTCACCGAGACCGACCTGACCGATCAGATCGGGCAGGGCACCTACGACATGTTCGAGTGGGGCTGGGTGGTGGAACCCGATCCGGACCACCTGCTGTCCTCGTTCACCTGTGCCAAGCGCTCGTTCCAGGACGGCGGGCAGGTATTCGGCAGCCTCTCGGACTCGTTCTACTGCAACCCCCGCTACGACCGGCTCTACGCCGCGCAGGCACGACAGATCAAGCCGGGCAAGCGCGCCGCGACCGTGCGAAAGATGCAGCAATTGCTGTACGACGACGCGCCTTACGTCGTCCTCTATGACTATGACAACCTGCAGGCCCACTCCACCCGGTTCACCGGCTTCGTCGCCCAGCCCGCACCGGACGGCGTCCTGCTGTTCCAGTTCGGCGCGTGGAGCTACCTGAAGGTCGAGCCGGTCAGCGCGCCCTCGGCGACGAAGCCATCGGCTGCGGCGACCGAATCGGACGACGGCGGTGGGCTGAAGCGAATCGTGGTCGGCGCGATCCTGGCCGTCCTGGCCCTGGCCGCACTGGATCAGGTCCGCCGCCGCCGTCGGAGCCCCCGGGTAGTGTGATCCAATGCAGGACGGGGCTAGCCGGTCAACGCTGGACCGGTCAAAGCTGGGCCGGTCAACGCTGGGCCCGCGGCGTCACCGGTTGCGGCAGCCCGAGTTCCCGGGCGGCATGCTCGTCCGCCCAGAGCGCGGCTCGACCCCGCGACAAGGTGCCCCGAACTTGCGAGGCGACGGCCAGCCCATCGAGCACGACCGCGATCCGCAACGCGGCGTCCTGCGGGCTGTCGGTCTGGAACTCGCCGGCCGCCACTCCCTCGGCCACCAGCCGCTGCAACCCGCCCCGCCAGCGCGCATCGTTGCGGCGGCAGACTTCCCGAATCTCATCGGTGTACAGGCCTTCGGCCCAGGCATCGATATCCCTGGACCAGCCCTCGGCGTTGCCGGAGGGTTGGTACAAGCGGAGCACGGTACGCAGCCGTTCGACGTGCGTTCCGGGCCCGGCAATAGCCTCTTCCATCGCGGCCAGATCTCGCTCCGACGCCATCGCGAACGCCTCGGAGAGCAACCGCTCCTTGGAATCGAAATGGTAGAAAATCAGCCCGGCGCTGATTTTGAGTTCGGCGGCGACATCGGCCACTCGAGCCCGGGCAAACCCCATGCGCGACACCACGGTCGCCGCGGCACGGAGGATCTCCTCGCGCCGAACATCTGCCTGCTGCCGCCCCATTCCGCAGACCTTACTGCGAAGCGAGACCTGGAACTTTTCTGCGGAGGCGGAAATGACCACGCGCGATGCCGTTCATGCCCCGATTGACAGTGCCGAACTGGCCCGAAGCCTGCGACCCTTCGGCTATTCGACAATGCTCCCAGCCGCCGCCTACACCGATCCGGCGGTGTTCGACTGGGAGCAGCGACATGCCTTGGCCGGATCCTGGGTCTGCCTTGGCCGGGACGACGAACTACTCACCGCCGGGGTGCGGCAGCAAGCGTTCAGCATCGGTGGCATCCCGGTACTGCTGACCCGATCCGACCAGCCAGAAGCGTCGAACCCGCAGCTCAGAGCCTTTGCCAACACCTGCCTGCACCGTGGCCACGAACTCCTGGCGGAGGGTTGCTCGGCTGGCTCCCGTTCGATGGTGTGCCCCTACCATGCCTGGAGCTACGGCCTCGACGGGCGATTGATCGGGGCGCCACAAATGCGTTCGGTATCCGGTTTCGACCCAACCGAGATGTCTCTCCTGGAACTGCCGCTGGCCCGCTGGCAAGGTTGGGTCCTGGTCAACGCAACCGGCACGGCGGCCCCGATAGCGGAGCATCTCGGTGCTCTCGACCAACTGGTGGCGCCCTATCAGCCGGCCGAACTGCGGCTCGGCGGACGGCATGCGTACACCCTTGCGGCGAATTGGAAAGTGATCGTCGAGAACTATCACGAGTGTTATCACTGCCCGCTGATTCACCCGGAACTGTGCGCGGTGACTCCGCCGGATTCCGGTGACAACTACGACCTGCCCGGCGCCTGGGTGGGTGGGTCGATGGACCTGCGGGACGACGCCGAAACGATGTCGATGGACGGGCGCAGCCTGGGCGTGCCGATCACCGGTGCCGATCCACGCCGGGTGCTCTACCTCGGGCTGTTTCCCAATCTGCTGCTGTCGCTGCATCCGGATTACCTGATGACCCACCGGATGGTTCCGCTGTCGGCAGACCGGACGTCGGTCGAATGCTCCTGGTATTTCCCGCCGGCCGCGTTCGACGTTCCGGGCTTCGACCCGGCCTACGCGATCGACTTCTGGGACGTGACCAACCGCGAGGACTGGGCGGCCTGCGAGTCGGTGCAGCGCGGTCTCTCCTCGCCGCACTTCCGGCCGGGCCCGCTCGCCCCCGGTGAGGACGCCGTCCACCAATGGGTGACGATGATCGGCCGGCTCTACCAAGGGCTGCCCGGTGCGGAGAATCCCGGCCCTCGGTAGGGCCGGTGAGCAATCATGGATCCGTGACGACGCCGGTGATCCTCGTGGTGGAGGACGAGCCCGTGATCGCCGAACTGCTGCGGAGCTACCTGGCTCGAGATGGTTTCGAGGTCCGAGTCGCGACGGACGGCGAGAGCGGGCTGACCGCGATCGCGCATCATCGTCCAGCTGCGGTGATCTTGGACGTCGGGCTTCCCGGCATCGACGGCACCGAGGTCTGCCGGCGATTGCGAGCGGACCGGAACTGGACCCCGGTGCTGTTCGTCACCGCCCGGGACGACGAGGTGGACCGGGTGCTCGGTCTGGAGCTGGGTGCCGACGACTACGTGACCAAGCCGTTCAGCCCGCGCGAGGTGGTGGCCCGGGTCCGGGCGGTCCTGCGCCGGCGGCAGCCGGACCCGGACTCCGAGCGGCTTCAGATCGGCCGGCTGACCCTGGACCCCAGCACCCGCCGAGCGGACGCCGCCGGTGCCCCGGTCGAACTGACCACCACGGAGTTCGACTTGCTGCTGCACCTGATGCGCCGACCGGGCCGGGTCTGCCCGCGAGACGAGCTCCTGGCCGATGTCTGGGGCTACCCGGCGGGGACGCCGACCCGGACCACCGACGTCCACATCGCTCAACTGCGCGCCAAGCTCGGGGACGTCGTCCGGCTGCGGACGGTGCGTGGCGTCGGTTACTCGATCGAGCCGTGACCCGCACGCTGATCGGCCGGATCGTCGCGCTGGCGATGCTGGTCGCGCTCGCCAGCGTGGCGATCACCGGTGTCGCGATGTTCGGCCTGTTCCGGCAGGGGGCCACCGAAGCCGCGCGGGCGGCGCTGGCCCGGGACGCGGACACCGTCGCCGCGACCACCGCGGACATCGAGCAGCGTCGCACTCAGCGGGCGCGGCGGATCCGGACGCTGGCCCTGCAACAGGTCCTGAGCAGCCGCCAGATCACGCTGGGCACCGCAGACCCAGGTGACACCGCCGCGACCGCCGGTCTGACCGCGCCGCTCACCCTCGCCGACGCCAAGTCCGTGCTGCGAACGGGTTCGCTGAGCACCGAGCGAGCAACCGACCAGGGAACCTGGCTGATCGAGGGGCGAATCAGCGGCACCACCGCCGTGCTGCTCGCCCAGCCCCTGAACCGGGCGGTGGCCGACTCCGCCCCCGGTGGTGAGCGGTTGGTGATCCCGCTGATCCTCGGGCTGCTCGGCGGCGGTCTGGCAGGGCTCGTGCTGGCCCGCCAGATCGGGGCTCCGCTGGCCCAGCTGGCCTCGGCCGCACGAGAGCTCTCCGGCGGGGACCGCACGGTGCAGGTGTCGACGGCGGGGCCCCGCGAGGTGGTCGAGGTGGCGCAGGCGCTGAACGAACTCGCCGCCGCCCTGGGCGAGAGCGAGGCCCGGCAGCGGCAGTTCCTGATGAACGTCTCGCACGAACTGCGCACCCCGTTGACGGCGGTCACCGGGTACGCCGAAGGTCTGGCGGAGGGCGTGATCACCGGCGCGGAGGTGACTGGCGCGGCCCAGGTGATCCAGGCCGAGGCGGCACGCCTGGACCGCCGGGTGGAAGACCTACTGGCACTGGCTCGAATGGAAGCGGACGACTTCCGGCTCCAGATCGCGCCGGCCGACCTCACCGAGCTGGTTCGGGCCGCCGGGCTGGCTTGGCGGCCCCGGGCGCAGCGCGTCGGGATCGGGTTGTGGCTGGAAACCCCGGAGACACCGTTGATCATCGCAACCGATGCGGAACGGGTCCGCCAGGTGCTCGACGCCCTGGCGGACAACGCGCTCCGGGTGCTGTCCGCCGGCGAGAGCCTGACCTTCGGCTGCGGCAGTGACGGCGAGGCCGCCTGGATCGAGGTGTACGACGACGGCCCCGGGCTGGCCGAGGAAGAACTTGCGGTCGCCTTCGAACGCGGGCGGCTGACCGAGCGGTACCGCGGCGACCGGCCGGTCCGCAGTGGCCTCGGGCTGGCGTTGGTGGGTGAGCTGGCCCGGCGGCTGGGTGGACGGGCGGTGGCTCGATCCCGGCCGGAGCGCGGCGTCAGCTTCGCGGTGTTCCTTCCGCTGCCGGGCTGAGCCCGAACACTCCCCGTACATTCCACGAACTCGCCGGCCACCGGCCCCCGGCAGCCTGGTTCGTGCGGCCCTCCCGGCTTGGGTGGGCCGCACCAGAACTCGCTACACCGGGAGTCTTCGATGAACCTCATCACCATGCTGACCGCCACCGGCCTGGCCGCCGGCCTCGCCTTCACCGGTGCCGTCTCCAGCCAGGCCGCGGGCCCGGGCGTCACGCTGCCGCCCGGCGGCGAGTTGGAGCACCGAGTCACCCGGTTCTGCGCTCGGGTGCCCGACCTGCTGAAGCGGGCCGATCAGGCCCAGACCCGGATTTCCGGCGACGCCACCACCAAGGGTTCGCTGGAGTGGCTGAAGGCCCGGCAGGCCGATGCCGAGTCCCACGACCGCGACCGGATGGCGGCCCGGATCGAGCGCAGGATCGAGCGACGCACCGACCGCCTCGCGGCGCTGCCCGAACGGACCCAAAATCTGACCGCCGCGCAGGACGAATGCGCCACCCTGGACCTGCCTGCGCCGAGCGGATCGTAGGTCGAGCCCGGACACCACCGCCGAGGTTGGGTCCGGTCGGTGCGAAGATGCGCCGGTGATTCCTTTTGTCTGGTCTGACGCGGTACTGCTGCATGACCCTCGGCATGAGGTTCGGATGGGCCGAGAAGTGCCGGCCGCCGAGTCTCCCCGCCGGGCGGTGGTGATCCGGGAGGCGCTGCTGGCCGCAGGGCATCCCGAAGTGGCGGCCGTGGCGCACGACGACGAGACGCTGCTCGCCGTCCATGAACCGGGTCTGCTGGAGTGGCTCCGCGGGGCATCCCAAGCCTGGGACGACGGTTCGTACGCCGAACTGGTGGGGCAGGACCGGGTGGTGCCGGGGATCTTCCCGACGCCGATGATGACCGCTGGCATGCCGTGGCGCTATCCGTCCGCCCCGCACGCACGGGCCGGAGTCTGGTGCTACGACACGATGACCGAGGTCGGACCCGGGACGTGGGACGCGGCCAGAGCGGCGGTGGACGTCGCGCTGACCGCAGCCGACCTGGTGGCCTCCGGTCCGGCGAAGGCTGTCTACGCGCTCTGCCGACCGCCCGGCCACCATGCCGCTCCGGCCGGGTTCGGTGGATCCTGCTACCTCAACAACGCCGCCTGTGCCGCCCAGCGGCTGAGTGCTCTCGGCCGGCGGGTCGCCGTGATCGATGTCGACGCGCATCACGGCAACGGCACCCAGGCGGTGTTCTGGCAGCGCCCCGACGTCTTTTATGGCTCGGTCCATGTCGACCCAGGGGCGGGCTGGTTCCCGCACGTCCAGGGTTACGCCGATGAGACTGGTACCGGGCCTGGCACGGGTACCACCCGCAACGAACCGCTGGCACCGGGCGCCGGGGACATCGAATGGGTTGAGGCGGTGGCCCGGCTCGCCGAGGCAGCGGTGTTGTTCCGCGCCGACGCGCTGGTCGTCTCGCTCGGGTTGGATGCTGCCGACGATGATCCCGGAACCCCGCTGCGGGTGACCCGGGACGGGTACGGCGGGACCGGTCGGCTGCTCGCCGAACTCCGGCTTCCGACCGTCCTGATTCAGGAGGGTGGAACCCATCTGCCCACCCTGGGGAGTCTGGTTGTTGACGTTCTGGCAGGATTCGCGCCGTGGAACGAGTAACAGGAATCGGGGGGCTGTTCTTCCGCAGCCAGGATCCGGCAGGGCTGGCACTCTGGTACGAACGGCATCTCGGCATCACCCGAGTACCGATCACCTATGCCGAAACCCCCTGGCGGCAACAGGCCGGACCGACTGTCTTCGCCGCTTTTGACGTCGAGACGGATCACTTCGGCCGCTCCCAGCAGCAGTGGATGGTCAACTTCCGGGTCCGCGACCTGGACGCGATGGTGAGTCAGTTGCGCTCGGCCGGACTCGCCGTCGAGGTCGACGAGGAGATCTACCCGAACGGCAGGTTCGCTCGGGTGTACGACCCGGAGGGGAACCCGGTCGAGCTGTGGCAGCCGGAAGACATCCCGCCGGCTTTCCAAACCGATTCCTGATGAATACCTTTCAAGGGTGATACTGCGAGACGTTCCGCTGGATGGACCAGCGGGACACACCTTGATCGCCGAACTGCAGCAGGAGTACATCCTGCGGTATGGCGGGCCAGACGAGACCCCGGTGGATCCTCGTGGCTTCGACCCTCCGGACGGCACGTTCCTGATCGCCGAACTCGACGGTGACCTGGCCGGTTGCGCGGGCCTTCGGCGGCACGACCAGGGCATCGCCGAGTTGAAGCGGATGTACGTCCGGCCTACCTACCGGCGGCGCGGCCTGGCCCGGCTCCTGCTGGGCGCGGTCGAGGATCGGGCTCTGGCCCTGGGCTATCGGCAGCTCATCCTGGAAACCGGCTCCGAGCAGCCCGAGGCACTCGCGCTGTACGTGGCGTCCGGCTACCAGCCCTACGAGAACTTCGGCTACTACCAGGGCTCCGGCCTGGATTGCTCGTTCATCAAAGATCTGGCTCGAACTTGCCACCGTTAACCTGTGATCCGACCCTCTGACGACCTTGATGGCTAAGTCGCGACGACCACCACTGCGGTGAGCGCGAGTTGCACCAGACCGGCGGGCACTAGGACGCCCCAGGCCAGCCGCTGCAGCTGGTCCTCCCGCAGCCGCGGCCACGACACTCGGACCCAGATCACCACGAAGGCAACCAGGCCGGTCTTGAGCAGGGTCCAAACAGGGCCGATCCAGCCGAACGTGTTCCAGAACGGTCCGTGCCAGCCGCCGAGGAAGAGCACCGCGGTGAGCGCCGAGAGAACCACGATGCCGGCGTACTCGGCGAGCAGGAACAACGCGAATCGCAACCCGGTGTACTCGGTGAACGGGCCGACCACGAGCTCGGAGTCAGCTAGTGGCATGTCGAAGGGCGGCCGCTGCACCTCTGCCAGCCCAGCGACCAGGAAGATCACTCCGGCCGGGGCCTGCCAGATCAGCCACCACCACTGCCAGGCGTCAGCGATCCCGATCAGCGAGAGCGTCCCGGCCGCCATCGCGATGCTGGCCGCAGCCAGCACCAGCGGCAACTCATAGGCCAGCAGCTGGGCGGCGGCCCGCATCGAGCCGAGCAGGGCGTACTTGTTAGCGCTTGACCAGCCGGCCATCAGGGTGCCGAGCACGGCGACGGTGCTGGCAGCGAGCACGAACAACAACCCGGCGTCGATATCGGCGGCCACCCAGGTCGGGCTCAGCGGGATCGCCGCGAGCGCCACCATGTACGGCACCAGCGCCACCGCGGGCGCCAGCCGGAAGACGGCCCGATCGGCTGCAGCCGGGGTGATGTCCTCTTTCTGCAGGAACTTCACGCCGTCCGCTACCAGTTGTGCCCAGCCGTGAAACCCCCCGGCGTACATCGGTCCGATCCGACCCTGCATGTGCGCCATCACCTTGTGCTCGGTCTGACCGACGAGCAGCGGCAGGGTGAGGAAGGCGACCAGTACCGCTACCGCGCGCAGCAGTACCTCGAAGAGAAGCGGGACGTCGACAGTCATGATCCGGCCGTCTCCGGATCAGCCGGCGCCGCCCGCGGTCCCCAGGTCGGATCGGGGACGCCGGGTGGCTGGATCTTTCGGCGGGACGGGGCTTTTCCGCCGGAGTCGCCCGGGTCCTTGGCGCCGGGCCACGCCTTGGCCGCTCGCGCCGCGAGCACGAACGACTTGCGCAGCGGCGTCCCTTCGAAGCCGTCCGGCAGCAGCAACGGCCGCAGTTCCAACCCGGAGCCGTCGTCGAACTCGCTGAAGTCCAGCCCGAACATTTCGAACGTCTCGCGCTCGTGCCAAGCCACCCCCGGCCACAACGTGGTCAGGCTCGGCAAGACCAGGGCGGTCGCGGGCACCCGGGTGCGCAACATCAGCCGACGTACCCTCGGCGGGCCCCAGTCGCGGCGCTGGTAGCGAGCCCGATCGCCCTCGATTCCGGTGGAGGAGGTGGCCGCCACATGGAGGACGACGTCCAGCCCGGCCGATGACCCGGCGGAGCCCGCGTCGTCCATCTGGTCGACGGCGGAGAGCCAGTCGAGGAAGTCCATGTCCAGGACGTCGCGAGCGTGCCGGGCGGCCGCCACCCAGGTCGACACCGGGATGTCGATCACCGGGGTGCCTGCGCCGTCCCGGCTCACCGTGACGTCGGTGCCGGTGGCCAGCGAGAATCCTGCCGTGAGCGCTACCTCTTCGGCTCGCTTGAGCTCTTCCGGGTCGGCGGGCTCGGACCCGTCGGCCGAATCGGGCCCCTCCGATTCGGACCCGTCCGACGACGCGGTCAACTCCGCCGAATCGGCGGGCTCGGTCGCACGAGTTGCCTCGGTCGCACGAGTTGGCTCGGTCGTACGAGTTGGCTCGGTCGCACCGGTTGGCTCAGTTGGCTCGGGCGGCTCAGTCATCGGCGGTGATCCGGGTCGGTGCGGCGGCGGTGACCAGGTCGCGGTTGAGAGCGGCAGCGGCCCGTCGGCGAGGCCGACCGCCGTACCGGTTCCCGAGGTTCTCGCTGGCGATCTTCTCCTGCAGCTTGATGATGCCTTGCAGCAACGCCTCCGGCCGCGGCGGGCAGCCGGGGACGTACACATCGATCGGAATGATCTGATCCACTCCCTTGGTCACGCAGTAGGAGTCCCAGTACGGTCCGCCGGAGTTGGAGCAGGCGCCGAACGAGATCGCGTACTTCGGTTCCGGCATCTGCTCCCAGAGCCGACGGACGGCGGGCGCCATCTTGTCGGTGACCGTCCCGGAGACCACCATCAGATCGGCTTGCCGAGGTCCGTGCGCGAACGGGATCACCCCGAGCCGGATGAAGTCGTGCCGAGCCATCGACGCCGCGATGAACTCGATCGCGCAACAGGCCAGACCGAAGTTGAAGACCCAAAGGCTGTATCGGCGGCCCCAGTTCAGCACCAGCCGGAGCGGGTGTGGGGCTAAAGCGGAGAGCGGACCGATCGAAGGCTCGTCGCCCGGCGTGGCATCCGGCGGCCGGATCACCGGCATCGGCAGCGCGACGCCCGAGCGGGCCTCGGCAGCTTCGAAGAACGAGTCGCCAGGCTGTCGCCCTTGACCCGGGCGCGGGGTGTGACTCAGGTCCATCGCAGAGCCCCACGCCGAGCGGCGTGCAGCAGACCGATGGCGATGATCCCGAGGAAGACACCCATCTCGGCGAGCGTCGCCCAACCGAACCGCTCGACCACGGTCACCCAGGGGAACAAGTAGACGGCATCGACGGCGAAGATCACGTAGAGGAAGGCGTACAGGTAGTACCGGATCTGGCTCTGCGCCCAGCCGGATCCGACCGGGTCGACGCCGCTCTCGTAGGTCAGCGACTTCTCCGCCGAGGGGGCTCGGGGGCTGAGCAATCGACCCGCGGCCATCGCCCCGACGAACAACAGGACGCCGGCCGCCAGGACGGCGGCGACGACGAGGTATTGCTGGTCGTTCGGCACGCTCGCGACTCTACTGCTCGCAGCGCTTCAGGTCAGCGCCTCGGCGCGCTTCGCGGCAGTGTCTAAGTCCCAGTTGATCAACTTTCGTCGACCCAGTGGCATTCGTCCCGAGTGCGGCGATTCGCCCTCGATCGGCTCACTCAGGTTGGGATACTCACATCCACGAACCCAGGGCAATTGCTCCAACCGGGCCAATTCTCTTCTCAACCAACTTGGTGCCGGAGACTAGACTTGATCGGTCACACCCGGCCTGAGCATGGAGTTCTTTGATGTCCTCGTACAGAGCACCGGCCGCCGCCGGGGCCATTCTGCTCGCCCTGCTGCTGCCCGGCTGCGCGCCGACAGACGAAGCCGACAGCACCAGCACCCCCTCCGGCTCGGCCGGCGCAACCGCCACCTGCACTCCGGCGGACCTGAGCACCCTGACGGCAGGCACCTTGACGATCGGTACCGACGACCCGGTCTACGAACCCTGGTTCGTGGACAACAAGCCGGACAACGGCAAGGGTTTCGAGTCGGCCATCGCCTATGCCGTGGCCAAGCAGCTCGGGTACGAGCAGACCGCGGTGAAGTGGGTTCGGGTGACCTTCAACGCGGCCATCAAGCCCGGGCCCAAGCCGTACGACCTGGACATCAACGAGTTCTCGATCACCGAGGCTCGCAAGAAGGTCGTCGACTTCTCCTCCGGCTACTACGACGTCAGCCAGGCCGTGGTCACGATCAAGGGCAGCAAGGCCGCCGGGGTCAAGGACCTGGCCGGGCTGACCGGGCTGAAGATCGGCGCCCAGGTAGGGACGACGAGCTACCAGGCCATCACCGACGTGATCAAGCCTTCGTCCGCTCCGAAGGTGTTCGACGACAACGACAAGGCCAAGCTGGCGCTGGCGAACGGCCAGATCGACGCCCTGGTCGTCGACCTGCCGACCGCGCTCTACCTGGCGGCGGCCGACCTCAAGGACGGCCTCGTGGTCGGCCAGTTGCCGCCGAGCACCAGCGGTACGACCGAGCAGTTCGGCCTGGTTCTGGACAAGAACAGCTCGCTGACCAGCTGCGTCACCACGGCGGTTGATGCCCTGCGCGCCGACGGCACGCTCAAGACGCTGGAATCCACCTGGCTGACCGACGCGGCCGGCGCGCCCCTGCTCAAATGACGTCCACGGCACCGTCCGCAGCGTCGGTCGGCTGGAGCCCGTCGGTCCGGCAGCAGGAGCGCGACGCCTATCGACGGGCCCGGACTCGGCGATCGCTGCTGATCGCGGTCCTCAGTACCGCCGTCATCGGTGGCGGGCTGGTCGTCGGCTTGATCTCGTCACCGGGTTGGGACCGGACCCGGGACACGTTCTTCAACACGGACGTCGCGGTCGACGCCTTCCCGGACGTGCTGGCCGGGTTCTGGATCAACGTCCGGATCTTCCTGATCAGCGCCGTCTGCGTGCTGGTCCTCGGGTTGCTACTGGCGGTCCTGCGGACGCTGCGCGGTCCGGTGTTCTGGCCACTCCGGGCGCTGGCGGTCGGCTATATCGACCTGTTCCGCGGGTTGCCGCTGATCCTGACCCTGTTACTGGTCGGCTTCGGCGTCCCCGGATTGCGATTGCAGGGCGTGCCGACCGACCCGATCGTGCTCGGTTGCGTCGCCCTGGTGCTGACCTACTCCGCCTATGTCGCCGAAGTGTTCCGAGCCGGGATCGAGTCGGTGCATCCGAGCCAGCGGGCCGCGGCTCGCTCGCTGGGGTTGAGCGGGCCGCAGACCCTGCGGCACGTCGTGCTGCCACAGGCGGTCCGCCGGGTGGTGCCACCTTTGCTGAATGACCTAGTGGCGCTGACCAAGGATTCCGGGCTGATCTCGATTCTCGGGGCCGCGATCGACGCCGTCCGGGCCGCGCAGATCTACACCGCGCAGACGTTCAACTTCACCCCGTACGTGGTCGCCGGCGGCCTGTTCCTGCTGCTGACCATCCCGCTCACCCGGTTCACCGATTACGTTTCCCGCCGCTACGGCTACCTGCCTGCTGGGGGGCACCTATGAGCGGGCCCGGACGCCGCCAAGAGGCGCCGCAGGGCCCGCGAACAATGGACGCTCTGATGGCCACGCCATTGCTCAGAGTGGCTGGGGTGCGCAAGGTCTACGGTAAATCGGTGGTGCTGCAGGACCTGAACCTGGACGTCGCCGAACATGACGTCGTGGTTCTGATCGGCGCCTCCGGCTCCGGCAAGTCGACCCTGCTGCGCTGCATCGACCTGCTGGAGACGGTGGACGACGGAGTGATCGAACTGCAGGGCGAAGACATCACCGATCCCCAGGTGAACGCCGATGCCATTCGCGCCCGGATGGGCATCGTCTTCCAGGCGTTCAACCTGTTTCCGCACCTCAGCGTGCTCGACAACATCACCCTCGCGCCGCGCAAGGTCCACGGTGTCGACCGCGAGCAGGCCGAGCACCGGGCTCTGGAGATGCTGGCCCGAGTGGGTCTGCGGGACCGCGCGTCGGCGCATCCGGATGAGCTGTCCGGTGGGCAGCAGCAGCGCGTGGCGATCGCTCGCTCGCTGGTCAACGATCCGGTGCTGATGTTGTTCGATGAGGTCACCTCGGCACTCGATCCGGAACTGGTCGGTGAGGTGCTGGCGATGCTGCGCGATCTGAAGACCGAGGGAATGACCATGCTGGTGGCCACCCACGAAATGGGCTTCGCCCGCCAGGTGGCCGACGAGGTTTGTTTCCTGGCCGATGGCGCAGTGCTGGAGCGCGGGTCACCCGAGCAGGTTCTTGGCGACCCACGGGAGGAACGGACTCGACTGTTCCTGCGCCGCATCATCGAGGCGGGCCGGCTCTGACGGCTCTCTGCCAGGCCCCGAGACACAGCGGACATCGACCTCGGCGACAATGGGGGCATGACAGCGCAGCCCGAGGTCCGGGAGAACGTCGCGGAGCACCGGTTCGAGATCTGGATCGCTGACGAACTGGTCGGATTCACCGTCTATCAGGGCCTCGGCCAGACCAAGGCGTTCGTTCATACCGAGATCGATGACCGGTTCGGCGGCCGGGGTCTGGGCTCGGTGTTGATTCGCAGCGCGCTGGACAGCGTCCGGGCGCGCGGCGCCGAGGTGCTGCCCTATTGCCCGTTCGTCAAGGCTTTCATCGCGAAGCACCCCGACTACCTCGATCTGGTCCCGACGGCCCAGCGCTCCACCTTTGGCTTATCGGCGACGGTGGAGGCCTGATCGGTTCCCGCAGATGTCGACCGACTATGAACTCCAGGGCTGGTTTCCGTTCGAGGAGCCCGGCAAGGCTGCCGTCGAACACGTGGCCGCCGTTCTCGGCGTACCCGTCAGCCTGGACGTGCGGGGAAATCCCACCTTCCGGCTGGACAGCCTGCTGATCTACGGCTTCGAGCCGAAGCGGGTGGACGATCGGGAGGCCGCTCGCACCGCGCTCGGCTTCGACATCAACCTGACCTTGGTGTTCGCGGACTACAGCCGCGGCGAGGACACCCGGATGATCCGAGCCGTGCAGAACATCGTCCGCTCGGTGCTCTCGCTGGCCGCCGTCCCCGGGCTGCGCGCCGTCCTGATCGAAGAGGAGCGCCGGAGCGACCTGATGCTCCTGAGCATCGACAACGGCCAGGTGACGCTGAACCAGCAGTTCGAGGGGTGGTCGCTCTGGCCCGAGGTGCTCGCCGTCGTCCCGGAACCGCACCGCTTCGAAAGCCTGTGCATCCTGGGTTGAACGCTGCACCCTGATCCCGCTGGCTCATTCGGCCAACCCAGCCCCAACCCCTGCGGTGGTCATGCACTTCGGAGGCGCGCCCCCTCATGGGTCGTGATCATGCACGGTTACCCGCCTATCGGTCGTGATCATGCACGGTTACCCGCCTATGGGTCGTGATCATGCACGGTTACCCGCCTATGGGTCGTGATCATGCACGGTTACCCGCCTCGAGGCGGGCAACCGTGCATGATCACCGCAGTCAAATCTGGCCCTTGGGGACGCCATGAGGCGGGAAGATTCGGCTATCTTCCGGTCAGGGTTGGGAAGTCGAGCGAGTTGGCCACCAGGGTCTGCATCCTGGGTTGACTGGGTTGAACAGCAGCCGGGTCAGCGGGCCCGGATCGGGACGGCGATAGCCAGCAGGTCCGAGGCCGGCCCGCGCGGGGTGCTGCCCAGCGGCCAGACCGCGAGCAATCGCCGGTGCAGTGCCAACCCGGTCACCGGGACGGCGCGCAGCCGGCCGGAGAAGACGTCCTCCTCGACGGCCAGGCTGCTCAGGACCGCCGGCCCGGCGCCGGCCAGCACCGCGCCTCGGACCGCAGCCGTCCCGGACAGCTCCAGCATTGGTTCGGCGATCGCTACGTCGCCCAGGACCGCCCGCAGGGCGACCTCCAACGCCCGCCGAGTGCCCGAGCCAGCCTCCCGGGAAACCAGCGCGGTGCCGGCGAGTTCGGCGGCGGTGATCGGCCGTCGACGACGCGACCACGGATGGTCGACCGGGACGACGAGAACCAGCGAGTCGGTCCCGACCTCACGCCAGGCCAGGTCGTCCGGCACGCTGGGACCTTCGACGAAGCCCAGGCCGGCTCGCCCGTCCCGGACCCGTTGGACGACCTCGTCACTGTTCGTCGCCGTCAACTGGACAGAGAGTTCGGCTCCTTCTGCCTCGGCCCGGCGCCGTAACGTGACCAGCCAGCGCGGGATCAGGTACTCGGCGACGGTCAAACTCGCGGCTACCCGCAACTGCGCGTGATGCTCCTCACGAAGTGCAGCCACGCTGGTCTCCATCGCGGCGGCCAATTCGATCAGTTGCGCCGCCCAGTCGACCACCAGGACGCCAGCTGCGGTCAGCGCTGAGCCCTGCCGGCTGCGCCGCACCACTTGAACGCCGAGGAGCCCTTCCAAGCGGCGGATACGCTCGCTCGCCGCCTGCTGGCTGACTCGGTGCTCCCGGGCAGCTCCCCCCAAACTGCCCAAACGGGCCACCGAAAGCAGCAAATCGAGCGACGCTAGATCAGGGGCTCGAGCGGACAGGGGCACCGGCCCAGCCTAGGGGGCTCACAAGGCCAGCCTGTGATACCCCAAGGTTGTCAGGACTACTGCACAAGCGAAGATGGTTGTTAGCTCTGGAGAGCTAACCGACAGGAGAGGGTCATGGATACTGCGGTGACACCGACCGCACACCGAATCGAACAACTCGACAGCGTGGTAATCCGTTTTGCCGGTGACTCCGGCGATGGAATGCAGCTGACGGGTGATCGATTCACTGCCGAGACCGCCAGCATGGGCAACGATCTGGCGACCCTGCCTAACTTTCCGGCTGAGATCCGGGCACCTCAGGGCACGCTTCCCGGGGTGTCGAGCTTTCAGCTGCACTTCGCCGATCACGACGTCCTGACTCCCGGTGATGCGCCCGATGTACTGGTCGCGATGAACCCGGCCGCTTTGAAGGCCAACCTCGCTGACCTGCCCCGCGGCCGGTCGCTGATCGTCAACACCGACGAGTTCACCAAGCGGAACCTGAGCAAGGTCGGCTACCTGGCGAGCCCGCTGGACGACGGCAGCTTGGCCTCGTACCAGGTGCACGCCGTCCCGCTGACCTCGCTGACCGTGGAGGCGCTCAAGGGGTTCGGGCTCAGCCGCAAGGACGCGGAACGGGCCAAGAACATGTTCGCGCTAGGCCTGCTCTGCTGGCTGTACAACCGGCCCGTCGAGGGCACCGAGCGGTTCCTGACCACCAAGTTCGCCCGCAAGCCCGACATCCTCGCGGCGAACCTGGCCGCGTTCAAGGCCGGTTGGGCCTTCGGCGAGACCACCGAGGCGTTCTCCGTCTCGTACGAGATCGCGCCGGCCCCCTCGCCGTCCGGGCTCTACCGCAACATCACCGGCAACACCGCGCTGGCGAACGGGCTGGTCGCGGCCGCGCACCGGGCCGGTTTGCCGCTGGTGCTGGGCTCGTATCCGATCACCCCGGCGTCGGACATCCTGCACGCGCTGTCCGGGCTGAAGAAGTTCGGCGTCACCACGATCCAGGCCGAGGACGAGATCTCCGCGATCGGCGCCGCCCTCGGTGCCGCCTACGGCGGGGCGATCGCCGTCACCACGACGTCCGGGCCCGGTCTGGCGCTCAAGAGCGAGACCATCGGGCTGGCAGTCTCCCTGGAACTGCCGCTGGTGATCGTCGATGTGCAGCGTGGTGGCCCGAGCACCGGGCTGCCGACCAAGACTGAGCAGTCCGACCTGCTGCAGGCGATGTTCGGGCGGAACGGCGAATCCCCGGTCCCGGTGATCTCCCCGCGCTCCCCGGCCGACTGCTTCGACGCCGCCATTGAGGCTGTCCGGATCGCCACCACCTACCGCACCCCGGTGCTCCTGTTGTCCGACGGCTACCTCGCCAACGGATCCGAGCCGTGGCAGATCCCGAACCTCAGCACGCTGCCCGATCTCCACGTCGACTTCATCAGCGAGCCGAACTCGGTGGACAAGAACGGCAAACCGGCGTTCCGGCCGTACGACCGCGATCCCACCACCCTCGCCCGACCGTGGGCCATTCCCGGCACCCCGGGCCTGGAACACCGGATCGGCGGTATCGAGAAGGCCGACGGCACCGGGGAGATCTCCTACGACCCGGACAACCACGATCACATGGTCCGGCTACGCCAGGCCAAGATCGACGGGATCGACGTCCCGCTGCTGGAGGTGGACGATCCCACCGAGACCGCTGACGTCCTGGTGATCGGCTGGGGCAGCACCTACGGTCCGATCGCGGCCGGAGCTCGGGCCGCCCGGCAGGCCGGAATCGAAGTCGCTACCGCACACCTGCGCCACCTCAACCCGTTCCCGATCAACACCGGCGACGTCCTGCGGCGTTACCGCCGGGTGCTGATCCCGGAGATGAACCTTGGCCAGCTCTCGATGCTGCTTCGGGCCAAGTACCTGGTCGACGCCGTTGGCTACAACCAGGTGCGTGGCCTGCCGTTCAGCTCCGGCGAGATCGCCGACGCCATCACCAAGCTCGCCCAGGAGCCGCTGTCATGAGCGAGAAGGAGGCGCGGCGCAGTCTGGACCGAGTCGACGCGCCGACGAAGTCGCTGCGTGGCGACGAGGGAAGACTGCGCCATCAGCGCCGACGTACGAGCGAATCGAGACTGTCATGAGCACTGATCTTGGCCTTCCCACCCTGCTGTCGGGGCTAGCGAATGTGCCCAAACTCGAACCCGGGGACGCCGCACAGACCCGCAAGGACTTCACCTCCGACGCCGAGGTCCGCTGGTGCCCTGGCTGCGGCGACTACGCGATCCTGGCGGCCGTCCAGGGCTTCATGCCGGAACTCGGGATCAAGCGCGAGAATGTCGTCTGCGTCTCGGGAATCGGCTGCTCCTCCCGCTTCCCGTACTACCTCGACACGTACGGCCTGCACTCGATCCACGGCCGCGCCCCGGCGATCGCCACCGGCCTGGTCACCTCCCGCCCCGATCTCAACGTCTGGGTGATCACCGGTGACGGCGATGCCCTCTCGATCGGTGGCAATCACCTGATCCACGCTCTCCGCCGGAACGTCAACATCACGATCCTGCTGTTCAACAACCAGATCTACGGGCTCACCAAGGGCCAGTACTCCCCCACCTCGCAGCCGGGCAAGGTCACCAAATCGACCCCGGCCGGCTCCGTGGACACCCCGTTCAACCCGACGTCCCTGGCCCTGGGCGCCGAGGCCACCTTCGTCGCCCGCACCCTGGACTCCGACCGCAAGCACCTCACCAGCGTGCTGCGTCAGGCCGTCCAGCACCGGGGTGCGGCCCTGGTCGAGATCTACCAGAACTGCCCAATCTTCAACGACGGCGCCTTCGACGTGCTGAAGGACCGCGACGAAGCTGCCACTCGGCTGATCCGGCTCGAGCACGGCCAGCCGATCCAGTTCGGCCCCAACCAGGAGCACGCGGTCGTCCGCGGTCGCGATGGTTCGCTCCAGGTCGCCAACCTCAACGGGGCCAGCGACGAAGAACGAGCCGCGGTCCTGGTGCACGACGCGCACGATCCGAACCCGGCCACTCAGTTCGCGCTGTCGCGGCTGGACGAATCCTCGCTGTCGCACGTCCCGATCGGCGTCCTGCGCTCGGTCAGCCGACCAACTTACGACGACCTCGTGCGGGCCCAGGTGGACGACGCCATCGCCGCCAACGGTGGCCCGGCCACCGATGACGACCTCGCCGCTCTCCTGGCCGGAAACGACACCTGGAGTGTTGACAACAGCTGACTCTCAGCTACCAGGAGTCACAGACCGTCGGTTTCCTGCCGACTTCCGGCTACATCCAGCCGAGATCCCATATGCCCTTTTCGTACGCCATAGAATGGTGGGATGAATTCGGACACTCGGCGCGGGGTCGGATTCGGGTTCGGCGCCTACCTGTTGTGGGGCATCTTTCCGCTCTACTTCCGGTTGCTCGACCGCTCCGGGGCACTGGAAATCCTGCTCCACCGGATTCTGTGGTCGCTGATCCTCTGCTTCGTGCTGATCACGGTCGGGCGGTCCTGGGACGAGCTACGAGCGGTGTTCCGTTCGGCCCGGCAGACATCGATCCTTACTGCCGCCGCCGCGCTGATCGCGGTGAACTGGGGCGTCTACATCTACGCGGTCAACTCCGGGCAGGTGGTTGAGGCTTCGCTCGGCTACTTCATCAACCCCCTGGTGACGGTCGCGCTCGGGGTGCTGGTGCTGCGCGAACGGTTGCGGGTCACCCAGTGGACGGCGGTCGGGATCGGGGTCGTCGCCGTGGCCGTGCTGACCGTGGACTACGGCCACGTCCCGGTCATCGCCCTCAGCCTGGCCTGCTCGTTCGGCACCTATGGACTGCTGAAGAACACCGTCGGCAGCGGCACCGACGGGGTCGGCGCGGTCGCCGGGCTGACCACCGAGACGCTGGTCCTCGCGCCGTTCGCGGCGATCACGGTGATCGTGCTGAGCCTCCACGGAGACAGCACGTTCACCGCGAACCCGCCCTGGCAGGCCCTGCTACTGGCCTCGACCGGGCTGATCACGGTCGGGCCGCTGCTGCTGTTCGCCTCGGCCGCCCGTCGGGTCCCGCTGACCACGATGGGCCTGCTCCAATACCTGACCCCGGTGCTGCAGTTGCTGTGCGGGGTGCTGGTGCTCGGCGAGCACATGCCGCCGTCCCGCTGGATCGGCTTCGCCCTGGTCTGGACCGCCCTCGCCGTCCTCACCTTCGACAGCCTTCGGGCCGCTCGCCGCAACTATCGAACCCGGGCCGTCGACCGGGAGCTCAGCCGCGCCGCCTAGAGACCCTGCTGACCAATTCGGCCGCTGCTGATCTTCTTCGGCCTCTGCTGGCCTTCTTCGGCTGCTCGCGTATTCCGCCCTGCCCAAATTCTGCGGTGATCATGCACGGTTGCCCGCTTTGTGGTGGGCAACCGTGCATGATCACGGCACGAAGGTGGGCAACCGTGCATGATCACGGCCCGAAGGTGGGCAACCGTGCATGATCACGGCCCGAAGGGTTGGGGAATCACGGCAGAGGTTGGACAGGGCCAAGCCATCGGGTCGCCGAAGCCCCGATCACGGGCTTTCGGTGGCAAGGTTCGAGTCGATCAGGAGGTGGCCGGCTCCAGCCGGACGACGACCGACTTGGACGTCGGGGTGTTGCTGACATCGGCCACACTGTCCAGCGGCACCAGCACATTGGTTTCCGGGTAATAGGCTGCCGCGCAGCCCTTCGCGGTGTTGTAGGAGACGACCCGGAAGTTCTCCGCCCGTCGCTCCACGCCGTCCGCGAACTCGCCGACCAGGTCGACCATCGCGCCGTCGGCCAATCCCAACTCGGTGAGGTCTGCCGGGTTCACGAAGACCACGCGGCGCCCGCCTTTGATCCCGCGGTAGCGATCGTCCAAGCCGTAGATCGTGGTGTTGTACTGATCGTGGCTGCGGATCGTCTGCAGCAGCAGCCGCCCGGGGAGGACCTGGGGGTACCAGAGCTCGTTCACCGCGAAGTTTGCCCGGCCGGTCGAGGTGGGGAACTCCCGAGACCGCGAGGCGTGCGGCAGCGCAAACCCGGCCGGTTGTGCCAGCTTGGCCTCAAAGTCCGCGAACCCCGGGATCACCCGGGAGATCCGCTCCCGGATCGTCCGGTAGTCCGCCTCGAACTCGACCCAGGGCGCGGCCACGCCGTCCCCGATCAACCGCTCGGCCAGCTGGCACACGATCGACACCTCGGACAGCAGATTCTTGGACGGCGGCTCGACCGTGCCCTTCGATCGGTGCACTCGACTCATCGAGTCCTCCACGCTGACCAACTGCTCACCGGTCCGCTGCCGATCGCGATCGGTGCGACCGAGCGTGGGCAGGATCAGCGCGGTCTCACCGCAAACCGCGTGCGAGCGGTTCAGCTTGGTGGAGACCTGCACGGTCAGCCGGCAGCTGCGCAGCGCGGCCTCGGTGAGGTTGGAGTCCGGGGTGGCCCGGACGAAGTTGCCACCCACCGCCATGAACACCTTGACCTTGCCGTCGCGCATCGCCCGGATGCTCTCGACGGTGTCGTGCCCCGGCTCGCGCGGCGGCTGGAAGCCGAATTCGGCGCCCAGATTGTCCAGGAACCAGTCGGGCATCCGCTCGAAGATGCCCATCGTGCGGTCACCTTGGACATTGCTGTGGCCCCGGACCGGGCAGACCCCGGCGCCCGGGCGACCCAGGTTGCCCTGGATCAGCAGCACGTTGACGATCTCCCGGATGGTCGCCACCGAATGCTTGTGCTGGGTGATACCCATCGCCCAGCAGATGATCGTCTTCTTCGATACCAGCAGCCGATTCGCCAGCGAGCGGACCTCGGTCTCGCTCAGGCCGGTTCCGGCCACCAGGTCGCCCAGGTCGAGCTTGCGGACGTGCTCGGCGTACGCCTCGAAACCGGAGGTGTACTGCTCCACGAACGCCCGGTCGACGACCGTCCCGGGGGCTGCGTCGTCGGCCTCGATCAGCAGCTTCCCGGCAGCCAGCAGCAGCGCCAGGTCCCCGCCGAGCCGCGCCTGCAGGAAGTCGTCGGCCAGCGGCGTGCCGTTGCCGACCATCCCCTTCGGGGTCTGCGGGTTGCGGAAGTTGATCATCCCGGCCTCGGGCAGTGGGTTGACCGCAACGATCACCGCGCCGTTCTGCTTCGCCGTCTCCAGGGTGGACAGCATTCGCGGATGGTTCGTGCCCGGGTTCTGACCCATCACGATGATCAGATCGGCCGCTTCCAGGTCTTCCAGCGTGACGCTGCCCTTGCCGACCCCGATCGCCTGGACCAGCGCCGACCCGCTGGACTCATGGCACATGTTGGAGCAGTCCGGCAGGTTGTTCGTACCGAACCCGCGGACCATCAACTGGTAGAGGAAAGCGGCCTCGTTGCTGGTCCGGCCGGAGGTGTAGAAGGTCGCCTGATCCGGTGACTCCAGGCTGCGCAGTTCGGTGGCGATCAGATCGAACGCCTGATCCCAGCCGATCGGCCGATAATGATCCTGCCCGGCCGGTTTCAGCATCGGCTCGATCAGCCGCCCCTGCTGACCGAGCCACCAGTCGGACTTCGACGCCAGGTCGGTCACGCTGTGCTGGGCGAAGAACTCCCGCTCCACGCGCCGCTTGGTGGCCTCCTCGGCCACCGCCTTGGCGCCGTTCTCGCAGAACTCGGCCTTGTGCCGGTGCTCCTTCTCCGGCCACGCGCAACCCGGGCAGTCGAAGCCGTCCTGCTGATTGAGCTTCAGCAGGGTGCGCGCCGTCCGACTCGGGCCCATCTGGTCCAGCGCCACCTGCATCGCCCACCGCACCCCGGGCACGCCGGCCGCCCATTCCTTGCGGTGGCCGACCTCGAGTCCCTGCTCGTCGAAATCGTCGATGGGTGCCTTGGACATTGACCGATCTCCTAGCCGAAGAGAGCCGCGACCTTCACCACAGTCTGCGAGATGCCGTAGACCAGGCCTGCTCCCACTATGACCCAGAGCGCGATCGCCGCTGCAGCCGCGGGGTCAAAAGTGCCGGACCGCTTCGTCATCGGGCCTCCTCCAGGTGGTTTCCAGATCCGGCCGGCTCGTGGAAGCGCTCGTCGACCGGCCGCAGTAGGGCGTTGGCGATGAAGCCCACGATCAACACGCTGACCATGATCTTCAGCGAGAGCCCGTACAGATCGGCTCCGGACTTGCCGGCCTCGGTCTGCGCGTCAGCGATCCGGTTCACCAGCAGCGGACCGGCGACTCCGGCCGCAGACCAGGCGGTCAGCAGTCGGCCGTGGATGGCGCCTACCTGCAGGCCGCCGAACAGGTCTTTCAAGTAGGCCGGAACGGTGGCGAACCCGCCGCCGTAGAAGCTCAGGATGGCGCCCGCCGTGATGACGAACAGCGCCACCGACGAGGTTCCCCAGAACGCCAGGGTCAAATAGAGGGCAGCACCGACGCCCAGGTAGAAGGCGTAGATCGGACGCCGTCCGACCAGGTCGGAGGTCGAGGACCAGACGAACCGGCCGGCCATGTTGCACAGCGACAGCAGCCCGACGAACCCGGCAGCAGCCTTCGCGTCCACGTCCGAGAAGAAGTCCTGGATCATCGGCGAGGCCTGCTCGAGAATCCCGATGCCCGCCGTGACGTTGCAGAACAACACCACCCAGAGCAGCCAGAACTGCGGGGTCCGGATCGCGGACGCCGCAGTGACCTCGGCGTTGGTTCGCAGGCTCGCGGTGTGCGCGGCCGGTACGTAGCCGGCCGGCAGCCAGTCGTCGGCCGGGACCCGGACCACCCAGGCACCGAGCGACATCACCACCGCGTACAGCACGGCCAGCGTGAGGAAGGTCTGCACCAGGGCGTTCGCCGGGTTGACCGCGTACCGACCGAGCAGCGAGGTGGACAGCGGCGAGGCGATCAGCGCGCCGCCACCGAAGCCCATAATCGCCAGGCCGGTGGCCAGGCCCGGACGGTCCGGGAACCACTTGATCAGGGTGGACACCGGCGAGATGTACCCGATGCCGAGCCCGATCCCACCGATCACCCCGTAGCCCAGGTAGACCAGCCACAGTTGGTCAACGGCGATCCCGAGCGCGCCGACCAAGAAGCCGGACACCCAGCACAGCATCGAGACGACCATCGCCTTGCGCGGCCCGTTGCGCTCCACCCACGTCCCGCCGAACGCCGCCGACAAGCCGAGCATCACGATCGCGATCGAGAAGATCACGCCGATCGGCGTCAACTTGGTGTCGAAGTGCTCGACCAGCGGATTCTTGAACACGCTGAACGCGTACACCTGGCCGATCGACAGGTGGACGGCGAGCGCGGCCGGCGGAATCAGCCAGCGGTTGTATCCGGGCGGTGCGACCGTCCGGTCCCGATCAAGGATTGACGACACGGTTCGCCTCCACGGTCACCTGGACACGACGCGCACACCTGCGCGCCCTGTCCAGGTTTACACCGTTTGATGCCGATCGACGGTTCGACTTGGTCTCGGCGTTTGACCCCTGCGAGGGGTCAAACATCGAGACCAATTGCCGCTCAGTTAGGGCAGACAAGAAAGGGGACCCCGGAGCTGGGTGCTCCGGGGTCCCTCAGTTCGGCAGCGGACTGCCGGGTCAACCTCCTTGCTGAGTTACTGGACGTTGAGTTACTGGACGTGGAGTTACTGGACGGCGACCAGCGCGTCGGCAGCGACCGAAGTCACCTGCGTGATCCCGGTGAGCTCGACACCGGCGGACGTGGCAGCCGCCACACCGGCTTCACCAACCACTGCGGCCGGGGCGAAGCCCAGGACCCCACGGATGGCGTTTCCGGCCGCCTCGCCCACCGTCTTGATCGGCAGCAGGCCAATCGCGGCACCGGTGAGGCAGCCGGCCGCTGCGTTCGCCAGCGTGCTCTGCCAGCTGCTGCCCGAACCAGCCAGCAGCAAGGTCACTGCGGTGCTCGCTGCGCCACCGATGCAACCGGACGCTGCGGTCACCGCCGCAAGCGTGGCCGCTGAAGCCCCGACCAGAACGCCCGTGGCAGTAATACCTGCGGTGACCATTGCGCTGACCCCGACGTACACGGCGGCACCCACGACCGCCCCGATAGCGCCCTTGAGCCAGAGCGGTACGGCCGCGAGCTGGGCGGCGCTCAGGTCACCGCGGCCCGCAGCGTCGAACAGAACCTGCTGATTCGCGGTCTGAGTAGCAGGGGCGGCATCGGCCGGGGCGGGCGCCGGAGTGGCACCGCCGCCACCCGGGGCCTGGCACATCTCACCCTTGAGGTAGGTGTGCAGGACAACCCCGAATTCGCTCCCCGTGTCGCCCGGGAATCCGACGTTCCCGTGGGTATCCAGGATTCCACTCTCAGCTGGGTAGTCCGTCTTGGCCGGCACCCCCCTCAGCGCAGCAGACACCGACACCGCGTCCTCGTGGTTCTTGGTCTTGACCGTGACGTCCTGCGTTGTCAGGCACCGGCCGTCGGGCATGAGTTCCCAAGTCACCTCGCCAGGATTCCAGCTCACCCCACCGGCATCGGCGGCGCTGGCCGAGGTCACCGGCCCCACCGAAGTGCCCACGACTGAAATGACGAGTGCGGTCACCAGCGCCATTGTGAGACGTTGCAAGGAGAATCGTTTGGGGCCTGCCGCGCGGCTGGCGACGGAATGCCTGTGATCAACTTTATGCTCCACGACTGTTACCTCTTTCTCGTTGGCTTGATCTGACTCCATCAGCGTCTTTCAGAAATGACTTCAGGGCAATGGATTCAACCTGTCTCGGAATGGACATGGCTGAAAGTAGATAGCCAGCATTTGCCGCGCAAAACTCAAAAAAGCCGGGCAGCTCCGCGAGGCAATCGCGGAACCGCCCGGCAGATCGCCGGCACACCGACCCGAGGGTCGGCCAATAGTCGCAAGTATCCTCAACCTTGGCTGTTTCCAGCAGCTTTGGTGTACGCAGTGACGTAGTCGACGAGCATCGGCACGCCCGAAACCGTGGCCTCGTTCGGGCCCGGACCGAGGGCTGCCGGGAACTCACCCCCGATCGCAACATTAAGGATGATGAACATTCCGTGTTGGGTGGCCGCAGCCCACGCCTCTGGGCCAACCTGAGTTTCGGTAACGGTGAAATTATTTGCACCGTCGAGGTAATATCGCAGCTGCTCGGGACTGACGCTTCGATCGTATTCGACCGCATAGGTGTGGAAGCCGGTATTGCAGTCCGGGCAGGATTTCTCGCCGCTGCTGAGGCCGGTCTTCTCGTGACAAGGACCACCGGAAGCGACGCCGCAGTGCAGCGCTGAGAAGACCGACGCCTTTCCGCTGGCATTCTCCATGAGGTCCCACTCACCGATGCCCGGCCAGTTCGTCGCACCGACCGGCCGGGCCTCCGCGCCGAGCATCCAGAACGCCGGCCAGTAACCGGCACCGTTCGCGGTGGTGACGTCGGGTTGCTGGAGGGAGCCCTCGACTCGCAGGATGCCGCCGGCCGGCGCGGCCAGGTCGGTGCGTTGGGTTTCGATCCGACCGGACGTCCAGTTGCCGGCCTCGTCGCGGATCGGCTTGATCGCCAGGTGCCCGGCACCGTCCTGGTACACGTTCGCCGGGTTGGACGTCATCGTTTCGATCTCCCCGGTACCCCAGTGCGCGGCCCCACCCGAATAGCCAGTCCCCGTGTCGTACAGCCAGTCCTCGGCATTCAGACCGGCTCCAGCGGCACCGGCGAAATCCTCACTGAACACCGTTGTCCAACCGGCGGATGGAGCGGGAACGGCCGCGTTCGCTCGATCCCCGGCAAGCAGCAGCAGAGCGGGCAGAGCCAGCGCAACGGTCGCCAGCATGGCGTACCAGCGGGCAGAGCGGGTCGAGAGATGAAACATGACGAACCTCCTTGTTCACATGCCGACCGTTACCGGCCGATCGGGACGACAATTCCGATGCGCGCATGGCAATCCGGAATTTCTTGCGCGCGAAAGCGCTTTCGCCAACTGAGTTCTATGGATCTACGTACCTCCTTTGTTGCACGCAGAAATGAGCACAGGGCCGTTGATCATTCAGGGTCACGTGACCTTCGCTTCTGGGCGCGCTGTCAGAACGAACGACAGCTGGTTCCGAAGAGACGGACGTCCTGGGTGTCGGTATCGAGCGGAACGCCAGTCCTGACCAATCCGATGGTGAGATTTGCGCCCTCGGTCGCTCCCCTGGTGAAACACTGATGCAATGGACCTGGATGTTTATCCAGCCGCCATTTCCGCCGTCGGCGGAGCGCCGCAAGGCGTACCGGCAGATTCTGTCCTCCTTCTGCTCGAGCACCCGGCCGCCGGCATCGACAGGCAGCCGGGCTTCGACCGCCCAGTTCGGCATCCCCTGGGTAACGGACCTGACGAAACGTGCGTCCTCGGCGGTGAAATCGGCCTGATCGACAGCAGCCAGGCGCGCCTCGCCGACCGCCGATCCCCAAGCCCAGGGCCGCCGTCTCGCCCTTCCGAACGCATTCTTGATAGCCATTTTCAACACCGCAAACCTCCAGTTGCTCGGTCTTTCGCCGTTTGATGTTCGAAATCGGAGAGTGTCGTGGACGTCCAGGGCTGCCGCGGGCCGTCTCGGCGCGGGCGGCCAGAGACCCTGCCAGGTCAGCAAGCTGAGGCCCAGTGCCGCAGCCGGCTGATCCGAAGCCGCCCCGATGCTGGCGACGCCGCGGCCATGGGGACGAACTCTCATCCGGTGGTCGGTGGATCCGCATTACCAGCTCCCTTGTTGGCGCCGTGCCCGAGTTCGGCCCGTAGTCACCCAGTCGAGGGTTCGCCCGGTGGGGCCACTCTGGTTTCGATGGCGCACTGTCAACAAGGTGTAATACGGGTCCAACATCAGACATGTCCGATAGCGGAAGGTGAATTAGCATCGGAAACACGCCACGCGCATTCTGCGGCAAACGCTTTCCGGCTGGCCGTCGAGTATTTCTAGACTGAACTGAACGTAAGCGCTTTCACAATTGCGGACTCTTGGTCACCAAAACCCACCCAAAGTAGTATCAACTGCTTTGCGTTCGTCTATCACAGTTTGATACAGTGCGCTTCATGCAGCTGCCGAAAAGCCGCACAGGAATGCTGTCTTCGAGAATGAAGCCGCCTTCGAGAAAACTGCACGCGCACCGTGGCTCATGACCAGCCGCGCGTTCGGGAGCGACGACGAGCCCCAGGACAGGCGATCGGCCAGCGATCTGTGGAGCATCCCCGCTGGCGCGGTGGAATTGGACGATGCGGCGCTCTGGGGTAACGGCGACATCCTCAACCGGCTTTCCGCCGTCCTTCCCGAGGTAACCCATCCCGAGTCCGGGCCCGCTTCGCCGGGCGCTGCACGAGGCCGGACTGGGACCAGGCGGGCTCGCCGGGCGGCCGAGGCAGCCATCGGTAAGCCGGGCAAGCACCGCAAGGCGATGGTCCTGGCGACCCTTGTGGTCTCGTTCTGCGTCGCCGTGCTGGTTGGAACGTTGCTCAGCCCCACCCTGCTGGACCCCGGCCGACCCGTGCCCAGCGGATCGAGCACGCCAGCCCGCCCCGCATCGGATTCCTGGCCCATTACGGACGGGCCGAGCGAATGCCCCATGTACATGGCGTCGCCCGAGGGCCCACCCGTCCCGCCGGGCCCGCAGTCCGGAGGGTGCTTCTTTGTCGGCTGACGATTCCGGCCAGCGGGTCGAGCAATCCAATCGAAGACTCAGGTGCTCGTGAACCTCCGGAGGTGTTGCTCGAGATGGGACCGTCTCGCATCATTGTTCGTCTCGAGCAAGGTCAGCGCACTTTCGCCTTGAGTTCCCAGGCCAAGATGCTCTACCGAATGCTGGCTGAACGGGGGCCGCTTCAGAAGGACGCCGTCGACGAACTCTTGACGGACTGCGGCGGCGTCACCGCCCTGAGCGAACTGGCCGAACTGAGACTGGTCCAGGAGACCTCGTTCGGGCTCGTCACCGTCCCGCGTGGTCAGGTCATCGACGACCTGCTCACCGAGCAAGCCCTGGTGCTGCGTCACGCCATGGAAGAGGTGCTCAGCCGGCAACGGCACCTGCGAGCTCTGGTCGACGCCGGCGAGGCCCTGGAGCCCAGCCAGCTCGAGGGCGTCCACCCCCTGGCACTCGACAACGGGGGCGGCGGGCCTGCTATGTACGAGCTGCCGTCCCGGGCCAACAGCGAACTGATGGCACTGCACCCGGGCGGTAACTTCCTGCCGGGCGTGTTGAAAGACTCCCTGCGACGGGCGGAGGAGAGCCTCGACGCGGGGGTGCGGTTACGCGTCGTCCATCAATCCAGTGCATTGACAAGCCGAGCCGCGATCGGGTACCTGCAGGCGATCGAGGACCGAGGCGGTCTGGTCCGGGTCCGGGAGAACCTGCCCTTCCGGATGTTGATCGTCGATCGCAACGCCGCAGTGTGCGCGGCATCGAGCGAAGCCCCGGATCCGGGTGCCTTCCTGGTCCGTGGCACCCGGATGATGGCCTTGCTGGAAAGAGTTTTCGAGACGACCTGGGTGGATTCGATTCCACTGCAAGCGATGCTTGCCGGGCAGCCATCCGAGTCGCCCTCGCAGGAGATCACCAGCACGCCCGACAACCTCGCCCTGGAAAGGCGGTTCGCCTCGCTGAGTCCGCAGCAGCAGACCATCCTGCGCTGTCTCGCGGAAGGCGAGACAGACCGGATGATTTCGCGTCGGCTGGGGGTGACCAGCCGGACCGTCACCCGGCGAATCGCCGAGGTCTACGAGGTTCTCCAGGTGGAAAGTCGGTTCCAGGCTGGAGTCGCCGCCAGCCGACTCGGATTGGTGTGAACTTCACCGGACCTGACCCTCGATGAACGTGCGAATCCGCAGGAAGGCCCTAGCCGGCACCCAGGACGGCCACCCATATTCCAGAGCCGTAGCGCTCGGTCAGCCGCCGAGTGGAGAAGCCGACACCTACTGAGACAAACGTGCAGTCATCCAGGCGGGCTTTCAGCGCCCGGTCGCCCCCAGGGCTCAGCCAGAGCGCCATCACATCATCGGCAGTGCCCAACCCCACGGCCAGGTTCTCCACCACCCGAGCGCGGTAGCCGACCGCCGAAGCACGATCCTGCGGGTCCCGCAGGTTGGCATCGATATGTCCAACGGCTCCGGCGCTGTCGACGGAAATCGACCCTGCACGGTTAACCGCGATGGCATTCAGGACGGCGTTCGGCCGCAAGGCGGGACAACCTACCCTGGCTCGTTCGGCGCCGATCAGCTTGCTCAGGAGCTGGGCGTGGAGCTCGCTCGAGGGGACCTCGGCGGGCGAGACCCCGGCGGCGTCGCTCCTGGTTTGCCACCATCCCGGCAGGTGGACGCCGATCGCCATGACTGTGCCGATCAGCAGACCGAGCACGACAGCGCGGCGCCAGCGTGATCCGGCGCGCGATTGACCTGAAACCTCCGGCATCTCAGACTCCCCACTTGAGGGAGAGATAGTTCTGGATGTCCTCGTCCTGACTCGGTGACGGAATGGACGAAAGGACGATCACTTCAGCGATCTCGCCCAGCCATGCTCCGTTGGGATCCCAGACCGAGGAACCGATTGTCGCCGTCGTCGCAGCGGCGGTTGCGAGTGGGAACGCGGTTGAGGTCTTCCAGGCCGACGACGGCTTGCCGTTCACGTCCACGTCCACGCCAGCGGCGGTGAAGTTGGCCCGCAGGATGGCAGGCCGGTTATCGGGCCACTCCTGGATGGCGTTTGCCGAATCCCACGTAGCGAAGGTTTCGGCAAAGGCCAACTTCGTTCGGCACCCCTTGTGTACCAGTCGGGCGAGGTTGGGTTGCCCACTTCCCCAGGACAGGGCAACCCGGAAGCAGGACAGGAGCGGATCAGGGTCTTGTTGGCGGACGACGAGGTAAACGGAACTTGGTTCGGCCCCGATCGGGAGCGTCGCCGCAGGCAACGAGAGGAAGGCCTGGCCGGAGAACGCCAAGGCCGAGTGCCCGTGCAGGGTGGTCACGGTCGGTTGCGAGCCGATCAAGACTTGCTCGGCGTTGGATCCCAACCCGGATCGATCCAACCATCGCTTGATGCTCGTGCCAGGCTTGCGGTCAGCTGCCTCAATGTTCGGTATCAGGCTCTGGCTGTCTGCGGCGTCGAACCAGAGCCGAGAGAATCGGCTGGTCAGAATGTCAGGATGCGGAATGGCCCGAACGATCTTGGTTCCGAGCGTGGTCCCGCCCAGTTTCTGCTTGACGGTCACGACGTATTCGACACCGTCGGTAAGGCCCTTGAAGGAGCACGTAGCGACGGACGCGACGCAGGATCCATTGGAGCGGCTGCCATCCTGTCCAGCGATGGTGGCAGTGACCAGGGCACCGGGGATGGTCGGCCCGACCCACGACACCACGACCCGGAGATGTGCACTGCGGGCCTCCACCTTGGCCATTAACGCGTCATGTTCGCGGGTTCGCGGGTCCGGTGACGGTGACGGAGACCCAGATGCAGCCCTGGGCGGATTGGCGGCGGGAGTCGACAACCGGCTTTCAACCGCTGCTTTAGTCAGGGCGATCGGATTGACGGAGCGCAAACCCGCGCTCAGCGCCGCGATTGTCAATGCAGTCGTGACAATAGTGATCATCAGACTCAGCCCGGAAAACCACGGTCTCGATGATCCGACTGCGCGCTTCCCATGGGGGTTCGATTGCATCGTCGCACCTCTCATGAGCGCCAAAGACGGTTCAGAGCCGCCCAGATCGCCACCGCAATCAACGCTGCGTCGATTGAAGGCTGGGCGGTCTGTACGGTTTCGCCACTTTCGACGTGACCTTACCTCAGGAGACTTTGGACTCCATTTGCCCCATTAATTCTGGCCCATGAAAGCGTGTTCACTGCGGCCGGCAAATCACGGCGATTGACCCGATCGAACCTCGAAAACAACGAAGGCATTGAAATGGAAATGCCTTCACGGCGAGAAACGATAAAACTGAGTTAATTTCCGCCGGGTAGCCTCGGCTACATATTTAACAAGGCCGCTTGGTCGGGCGGAGGTGCGGGTGGTCCACCAGGTGCGTGCCGCGCGGAGGTGGGTATCAGCGTTGTTCCCGTCAACTGCCCGCTAGCTACCGAATTTGCCTCTGTGGATCTTGTTTTCGGTGGCTAACGGGTAGGTGACGGGAACATCGCACCTGGGATGGAGCCTGGGCACTTTGACGATGGCGGCCAACTCGCCCTGACGTCGGGTCGCCGCCCATCGGCGCGACTTTGCAAAAGCCCTGGTCCCGACCTGCCCCGAGCCAGGGAGCTCAGCGGGTGCGGTCGACGACGGCTTCGGCGAAGGTGCGCAGGGCCTGCTTGGCGGGGCCCTCGGGGAGCGGAGCGAGGACGGCGACCGCCTCCTGGGCCCAGCGAGTGGCCTCGTCGCGGGCGGCATCGGTAGCCGGGTGCCGACCGAGAGCCTGGACAGCCGAAGCCAGCGCGGCATCCTCACTCAGGTCGGAATCCAGCATCGCGACGATGTCGAGCGCTTCCGCGTCGCCTTCCGCAGCGGCCCGGCGGACCAGCAGCACCGGCAGTGTCGGCACGCCCTCACGCAGGTCGGTACCGGGCGTCTTGCCGGACTCCCCGGTGTCGCTGGCCAGGTCGATCACGTCGTCCGCAAGCTGGAACGCGACCCCGACCCGCTCGCCGTAACTGACCATGATCTCGATGACGTCGTCCGAGCAACCGGCGAACATCGCACCGAACCGGCCGGCGGTGGCGATCAGCGAACCGGTCTTGTCGCTGAGTACCTGAAGGTAGTGCTCGACCGGGTCCTCGCCGTCGGCGGGCCCGACGGTCTCGTGCATCTGACCGAGGCAGAGCCGTTCGAAGGTGGAGGCCTGGATGCGGACGGCGTCCGGGCCGAGATCGGCGACGATCACCGAGGCTCGGGCGAACAGCAAGTCACCGGTGAGGATCGCAACCGTGTTGCCCCACACCTGATGGGCGGCCGGTGCACCCCGGCGAACCGGTGCCGAGTCCATCACGTCATCGTGGTAAAGCGTTGCCAGGTGGGTCAATTCGACGACAACAGCGGCCTCGATGATCTCCGGACGGTCGCCGTCGGCCAAGTGAGCGGCCAGCAGGGTGAGCATCGGGCGGACCCGCTTGCCGCCGGCCTCGATCAGGTGCCGGGAGGCGTCGTCCGCGAGCTTGTCGTTCTGCTCCACGGCTTTTCGTAGCCGCGCCTCGACCGCCGCCAACCCGACCCGGACGGACTCGGCCAGAGCCGCGTCCGCCACCGGCAGGTCGAGCGAGGCAGTCACGGCACTCATGGGAGGAACACCGCCGAGTTCTGCGCCAATTCAAGGGCCAGGTTGGGCATCACACCCAGCGCGATGGTGGCGAAGACGCCTACCGCGACCGCCACGATCGTCAGCGCTCCGGGTTGGCTCACCGTGACCGCGTCACCGGTGGCCTCGCTGAAGTACATCAGCACGATCACCCGGATGTAGAAGAACACCGCGATCGCGCTGGCCAGCACCCCGACCAGGACCAGGGCCGCACCGTACGGAGCGGTGTCCAGCGCGGCCGAGAAGACCGCGTACTTCCCGGTGAAACCGCTGGTCAGCGGAATTCCGGCGAAGGCGAGCAGGAACAGCGTGAAGACCCCGGCCAGCAGCGGCGACTGCTTGCCCAGACCGGCCCACTGGGACAGGTGCGTGGCCTCACCGCCGACCCCGCCTTCCGGGGTAGAGCTGCGGACCAGGGTGACCAGCGCGAAGGCACCGATCGTGGTGAAGCCGTAGGCGCCGAGGTAGAAGAGCACCCCGCTGACACCCTTCTGGTCCATCGCCAGGACGCCGGTGAGCAGGAAGCCGGCGTGCGCGATCGACGAGTAGGCGAGCATCCGCTTGATGTCAGCCTGGACGATCGCCACTACCGAACCGAGGAGCATGGTCAGCGCGGCCACGATCCAGATCGCCGGCTGCCAGTCCCAGCGCACTCCGGGCAGCGCCACGTAGGCGATCCGCAGCAGCGCGCCGAACGCGGCGACCTTGGTGCAGGCCGCCATGAAACCGGTGATCGGGGTCGGCGCGCCCTGATAGACGTCCGGCGTCCACGACTGGAACGGCACGGCACTGACCTTGAACAGCAGGCCGACGGCGAGCATCGCAACGCCGATCAGCAGCAGACCGTCCCGGCCGACCACCGCGCTGGCCGGTGTGCCACCGCTACCGGACTCGATCGCCGCGGCGATCGCGCTGAGTTTCACCGACCCGGCGAAGCCGAACAGCATGGCCGTACCGAACAGGAAGAACGCCGAGGAGAAGGCGCCCAGCAGGAAGTACTTGAGCGACGCCTCCTGGGAGAGCAGCCGGCGACGCCGGGCCAGCCCGCAGAGCAGGTACAGCGGCAGCGAGAAGACCTCCAGCGCGACGAACATCGTCAGCAGGTCGTTGGACGCCGGGAACAGCAGCATCCCGACCAGCGACAACAGCAACAGCGGGTAGACCTCGGTCTGGACCAGGCCGAGCCGGGAGGCGCTGGCCTCTTCCGGCGAGCCGGGGGTGGTGGAGGCCTGCGCGGTGAACGCGGTGGAGTCCGGGCTGGTCTCGTCGGCCATGGTTAACACTGCCAGCAGGGCCAAGACCAGAATCGTGCCCTGCAAGAACAGCGCCGGACCATCGATCACCACCGCGTCGTTGGCGGTGGTCACCGACTTGCCCTGGGTGCCGAGGTAGACGATGAAGATCAGCGCGGAGGCGATCCCGACGGTGCTCAGCACCACCTGAACGATGAACCGCTGCGACCTGGTGACGAAGGCCTCCACCAGCACCGCGAGCAGCGCGACGCCGAAAATGATCAGCATCGGCGCAGTCGCGACGTAGTCGATCGAAGGTGCCTTCACTTGCCGCCTCCATCAGTTTCGATCCCGGCCACGGTCGGCGCCGGGTCGGTAACCCCGACCGTCTGCATCGTGCGTTCGATCGCGGGGTTGATCACATCCAGCACGGGCTTCGGGTAGAAGCCGAGGAAGATGATCACAGCGATCAGCGGGGCGATCACCCAGGCCTCGCGGGCGTTCAGGTCGCTCCAGCCGGCCGCGTACTCCTTGGCCGGTCCGGTGAACATCTTCTGGTACGTGAGCAGGATGTACAGCGCGGCGAGCACGATCCCGAGGGTGGCCAGCACGGCGACCGCCGGGTACCGGGTGAACGTGCCGACCAGCACCAGGAATTCGCTGATGAAGCTGGACAGCCCGGGTAGCGCCAGGCTGGACAGACCGGCCATCAGGAACCCGGCCGCCAGCAGCGGCGTACTGCGCTGCAGCCCGCCGTAGTCGTCGATCCGCTGCGATCCGCGCCGGGAAATCAGCATTCCGGCCACCAGGAACAACGCGGCGGTGGAGAACCCGTGGTTGACCATGTAGAGCGTGGAGCCGGTCTGCCCGGTCGACGTCATCGCGAAGATGCCCAGCACGATGAAGCCGAAGTGCGAGATCGAGGTGTAGGCGATCAACCGCTTCAGGTCGCTCTGGCCGATCGCCAACAGCGCGCCGTAGAGCACCGAGACCACCGCCAGCGCCAGCACCACCGGCGCCGCCCACTTGCTGGCTTCCGGGAACAGCGGCAGGCAGAGCGTCAGCATGCCGAAGGTGCCGACCTTGTCCAGCACCCCGACCAGCAGCACCGCGACTCCGGCCGGGGCTTCGGCGGCGGCGTCCGGCAGCCAGGTGTGCACCGGCCACATCGGCGCCTTCACCGCGAAGGCGAAGAAGAAGCCGATGAACAGCAACCGCTCGACGCCCACCCCGGAGAACTCCAGGCCGGTCAGGTTGCTGGTCAGGAAGCCGTGCTCACCGCCGGGACCGGCGGCGTACAGGCCGATCACCGCGACCAGCATGACCAGCCCACCGACCAGCGAGTAGATCAGGAACTTCACCGCCGCGTACCGGCGCTGGGCGCCGCCGAAGGTCCCGATCAAGAAGTACACCGGGATCAGCATGGCCTCGAAGAGCACATAGAACAGGAAGACGTCGCGAGCGACGAAGACGCCGATCATCATCGTCTCCAGCACCAGCACCAGGCCGAAGAAGATCTTCGCCCGATCGGCCTGCACCTCGTTCCAGGCAGCCAGCACACAGACCGGCACCAGCACGGTGGACAGCGCCACCATCACCAGGCCGATGCCGTTCACCCCGAGGGCGTAACTGACGCCGAACTGCGGGATCCACTGATGTTGCTCGGTGAGCTGAAAGCCCGTACCGGTCAGACCGGCCGACGCATCGAACTGCAACGCAGCGACCACGGTGAGCACGAAAGTGATCAGCGAAACACCAAGTGCGACGTGCCGCGCCCGGGGGGCGAAGGCGGACGGCAGTGCCGCCACCGCTGCCGAGCCCACCAGGGGCACGGCTGCGATCGTCGTCAGCCAGGGGAAGTCCATCGGCTCCTCAATCAGATTCTGACGGCGAGGACGCCGCCGAGAAGGATGACAACGCCAGCAAGCATCGACGCCGCGTAAGAACGCACCAGGCCGGTCTGCACCCGGCGCAGTCTTCCACCGAGCCCGCCGACCAGGGCGGCCAACCCGCCCACGGCACCGTCGACACCACGGTTGTCCACATAAACCAGCCACCGGGTGAGGTACTGCCCGGGTCGCATGAAGAGAGCCTCGTTCAGGTCGTCCTGGAACAAGTCCCGGCGTGCGGCCCGGGTCAGCAGGCTGCCGCGGGGTGCCACTGCGGGCACCTTCGCCTGCCAGTACATCCGCCAGGCCAGCGCCACCCCGAGCGCGACCAGCGCCAGGGTGAGGGTCATCAGCACCGCGACCGGCAGCACCGGCTCCTCTTCACCGTGCGCCCCGACCACCGGCTCCAGCCAGTGCACCAGGCCGTCGCTGACGCCAAGGGCCAATCCGAGGACGGCGGAGCCGATCGCGAGGATCATCATTGGCGCCGTCATCAGTAGCGGCGATTCGTGCGGGTGCGCATCCTTGGGCCAGCGCTTGTTGTCCGAGCCGCCCTGGAAGGTCATGAAGAACAGCCGGGACATGTAGAACGCCGTCACCCCGGCACCGAGCAGCGCGGCGGACCCGAACACCCAGGGCCGCCAACCCTCCCCGATGAACGCCGCCTCGATGATCTTGTCCTTGCTCCAGAAGCCGGAGAACGGCGGCACGCCCAGGATCGCCAGCCAGCCGAGGCCGAAGGTGGCCCAGGTGATCTTCATGGCCCCGGAGAGCCGGCCGTACCGGCGCATGTCCACGGAGTCGTTCATCCCGTGCATCACCGAGCCCGCACCGAGGAACATCCCGGCCTTGAAGAAGCCGTGGGTCAGCAGGTGGAAGATCGCGAACGCGGCGCCGACCGGGCCCAGCCCGGCGGCCAGCATCATGTAGCCGATCTGCGACATCGTCGAGGCGGCCAGCGCCTTCTTGATGTCGTCCTTGGCGCAGCCCACGATCGCCCCGTAGACCAGGGTGATCGCACCCACGATGACCACACAGAGCTGCGCGTTCGGGGCACCCTCGAAGATCGGGCCGCTGCGGACCACCAGGTAGACGCCGGCGGTGACCATCGTCGCGGCGTGGATCAGGGCGGACACCGGCGTCGGACCGGCCATCGCGTCACCGAGCCAGGACTGCAGCGGGAACTGGGCCGACTTACCGCAGGCGCCGAGCAGCAGCATCAGCCCGATGAAGGTCAGCTTGCCCTCGCTCGCGCCCTCGGAGCTCGACAGCACGTCGGAGAACGAGACCGAACCGAACGCGGCGAACATGCCCATGATCGCCAGTGAGAGCCCGACGTCCCCGACCCGGTTGGCGATGAACGCCTTCTTCGCGGCGGCGGCGTAGGTCGGATTGTGGTTCCAGAAGCCGATCAGCAGGTACGAGGCCAGACCGACGCCCTCCCAGCCGACGTAGAGCAGCAGGTACGAGTCGGCCAGAACCAGCAGCAGCATCGCCGCGACGAACAGGTTCAGGTAGGCGAAGAACCGCCGCCGGTCCGGGTCATGCTCCATGTAGGCCACGGAGTAGACGTGGATCAGCGAGCCGACGAACGTCACCAGCAGGACGAAGGCGACCGACAGCGGGTCGAGCAGCAGCCCGGCGTCCACTTTGAAGGAACCCGCGCTGACCCAGTCGAACAGGTGCACCACCCGGGAGCGGTCCTCGGGCTCGAGGCCGACCAGCGAGAAGAACAGCAGCGCACCCCAGACGAAGGCCGCCCAGCTGAGCGCGACCGCCAGCCAGTGCCCCCACCGGTCGGTACGGCGCCCGCCCAGCAACAGCACCGCGGCGCCGAGCAGCGGCAACGCCACCAGCAACCAGGCGTTGTTCTGGATCTGCCCCATGGCGTTCTGGTACTGGCTGGCGACGTGGAGCTCATCAGAAGCCTGAACCACGCCGGAACCCAACGACAACAGCGTCACTACGTGCCTCTCAGTACTTCAGCAGGTTCGCGTCGTCGACGGATGCCGACCTGCGGGTACGGAAGATCGTAAAGATGATGGCCAGGCCGACGACGACCTCGGCGGCCGCCACCAGCATCACGAACAGCGCGATGACCTGACCCTCGACCTTGCCGTTGATCCGGGCGAAGGTCACGAAGGCGAGGTTGGTGGCGTTGAGCATCAACTCCACGCCCATGAACACGATGATCGCGTTCCGCCGGACCAGCACGGTAGCTGCCCCGATCGAAAACAGCAGCACCGAGAGGTACAGCCAGTTGACCAGATTCACGATGCACCGTCCGCGTTCTCGGTGGGAGCGTCAGCGAGCCGGTCGAACTTCGGCCGGTCGCCGGGGGTGATCTCGGCCTCGATGATCTTGACGTCCTCCCGCACGGTCCCGACCGGGCGCATCTGACCGCGCGCGGTGAGCACCCGGGACAGCGAAAGCAGGGACGGCGAGCCGTCCGGAAGCAGAGCCGGGACGTCGACCGCATTCGTCCGGGCGAACACGCCGGGAGCCGGCAGCGGCGCCTTCACCGCGCCTTCCCGGATGCGCTTGATCGACAGCTCGCGCTGGGTCGGTTTCGGCACCAGGCGCTCGCGGTGCGCCAGGATCATCGCCCCGAGCACCGCGGTGATCAGCAGTGCGCTGGTGATCTCGAAAGCCCAGACGTAATTGCCGAAGATCAGGTTGGCCATCGCCGTCATGTTGCCGCTGGCGTCGATGTCCTTCAGACCCTTGGGGCTGCCGTAAGTGACGTCACCGAGCACCGAGATCAGCAGGATCGCGAGCCCACCGGCGAAGGCCAGCGCCAGCCAGCGCTGACCCTTGATCGTCTCCACCAGGGAGTCCGACGAGTCGACCCCGACCAGCATCAGCAGGAAGAGGAACAGCATCATCACGGCGCCGGCGTAGACGAAGATCTGCACGACGCCGAGGAACGGTGCCTGCTCGGCCAGGTAGACGATGCCCAGGCCGACCATCACCAGGGCCATGCAGAGCGCGGCGTGCACCGCCTTGCGGGCGAACAGCAGGCCGAGCGCCGCCGGAACCATGATGATCGACATCACCCAGAACAGCACCTGCTCGCCGCCACCGCCGAGCTTGGAGGTACCGGTCTCGACCTGCTCGGCCGCCTCCACCGGAACCTGCGCGGCGGTCAGCGACACCACCTCATGCAGCATGTGCAGGGCGGTCATGGCTTCACCCCTACCTCAGGTTCGGCAGAGTCCGTCAGGTTCTCGGAATCCGTCGATCGAGCGTCTACCCAGGCCTGCTGCTCGGGCACGGCCTTGGTGACGTTGCCCTGGTAGTAGTCCAGGTCCGTGGTGCCGGGCACCATCGGGTGCGGCGGCGCGAGCATGCCGCCGAGCATCGGCGCCAGCAGATCCTGCTTCTCGAAGATCAGCCCGGCCCGGGTCGGCCCGGCCAGTTCGTATTCGTTCGTCATCGTCAGCGCCCGGGTCGGGCAGGCCTCGATGCACAGCCCGCAGAAAATGCACCGCAGGTAGTTGATCTGGTAGACCCGGCCGTACCGCTCACCCGGCGAGAATCGATCCTCGTCGGTGTTGTCGGCGCCCTCGACGAAGATCGCATCCGCCGGGCAGGCCCACGCACACAGCTCGCAGCCGATGCACTTCTCCAGCCCGTCCGGGTGCCGGTTCAGCTGGTGCCGACCGTGGTACCGGGGCGCGGTCGGAACCTTGACCTCCGGGTACTCCTCGGTCACGACCTTGGTGAACATCGTCGCGAAGGTGACTCCGAACCCGGCCACCGGGGCGAACAGGTCGGAGAGCCAACCGCCGCCACCCTTGTCGGCGCTGTTCTTGTCGCTGTCAGCCACCGAGCACCTCCTCCATTTCGGGTGTTTCCGGCGAGCTGATCGTCGGTGCAGAATCGTCCGTTGCCGTCGGGCCGCCGGTGCGGATCATCTTCTGGCCCGGCATCGGCGGGACCGGGAAGCCACCGGCGTACGGATCGACCGGGGTATCCGGGTCGACCGCCTCCACCTCTGGCTCCTGCGTCCGGACGACGTCGATCGCCAGCCAGATCAGCGCGAGCACGAAGACCGTACCGGCCAGGATCAGGATCCGCTCCCGCCGTTCCAGGGCGCCGAACTGCTGCATGGCCCGGACCAGCGAGACCAGCATGATCCAGACCAGCGAGAACGGAATCAGCCGCTTCCAGCCGAACCGCATGAACTGGTCGTAGCGCAGTCGGGGCAGGGTGCCGCGCAGCCAGATGAAGAAGAACAGGAACATGCAGAGCTTGATCACGAACCACAAGACCGGCCAGTAACCCTGGTTCGCGCCGTCCCACAGCGAGAGCGGGTAGGGCGCCCGCCAACCACCGAGGAAGAGCGTGGTCGCCAGCGCGGAGACGGTGACCACGTTGACGTACTCGGCGAGGAAGAACAGCGCGAACTTCAGCGAGCTGTACTCCGTGTGGAAACCGCCGACCAGCTCACCCTCGGCCTCGGGCAGGTCGAACGGGGCCCGGTTGGTCTCTCCGACCATCGCGATCACGTAGATCACGAACGACGGGAAGAGCGGCAGTACCCACCAGATCGACTGCTGGGCATCCACGATCGCGGACGTCGACATCGATCCCGAGTAGAGGAACACGCTGACCAGAGCCAACCCCATCGCGATCTCGTAGGAGATCACCTGCGCGGACGAGCGCAGGGCGCCGAGCAGCGGGTACGTCGAGCCCGAGGACCAGCCGGCCAGCACGATCCCGTACACCCCGATCCCCGCCACCGCGAGGATGAACAGCACAGCCACGTTCAGGTCGGTCAACTGCAGCGGCGTGATGATGTCGGTGAACGGGATCCGGACGTCGGGCCCGAACGGGATCACCGAGAACGAGATGAAGCAGGCGGTACAGGCGATAATCGGCGCCGCGATGAACACCACCTTGTCGGCCGCCGCCGGGATGATGTCCTCCTTCAGTGCCAACTTCACGCCGTCCGCGAGGCTCTGCAGCAGGCCGAACGGTCCGGTCCGGTTCGGTCCGGGCCGAGACTGCATCCGGCCGACCACTCGGCGCTCGGCCCAGATCATCATCAGCGTGGCGACCACGCAGAAGGCGAAGATCAGCACCGCCTTCAACAGCACGACCCAGCCGTTGTCCCGGCTGAAGTCTGCCGTCGGTGCCTCGGTCAGGAAGAGATTCACGCTGACGCTCCGATCTCAACCAGGTCACCGTTGCCGACGCCGAGCGTGGCTCGCACGGCACTGCCGTTCGAGTTACTGGGTAGCCAGACGACGCCATCCGGCATCGGTGTCACTGCAAGCGGCAAGGTGATCTCCCCACGATCGGTCGACACCGTAACGGCTGCGCCACCGACGCCGGGGGTCAACCCGAGTTTCGCCGCCGTCGCGGGCGACAACCGGACAACGGCGCGATGCGCCGTCCCGGCCAGGTACGGCTCGCCGTCCTGCAGTCGACCCCGGTCCAGCAGCAGCGACCATGTTGATAGCACCGCTGTCGCCGGGCCTTCGGCCGGGCTCGGCGCTACCGGCGCAGCGGTGGGGACGTCGATTCGGGCGCCTTCCCAGCTCCCGAGCTCGACCAGCTCGTCGAACGCGGCCTGCCGACCACGAATCCCGAGCCAGGTGTCCGTCTCGCCGGCGATCGCGTCCAGGACGTCGACGTCGGTCAGCGCGTTGCTGGTCAGTGCCCGCGGGAAGTCCCGCCAGCGGCCTTCCCAGTTCAGGTAGGTACCGGCCTTCTCGGCGGGCGGTGCCACCGGGAAGACGACGTCGGCGAATTCGGTGACCGAACTGGCCCGTACCTCGAGGCTGACGACGAACGGCACAGCGCTCAGCGCGGCTCGCGCGGCCACCGGGTCGGGTAGGTCATCCAGATCGAGGCCACCGACCAGCAGCCCGCCGAGGCGGCCGTCGCCAGCCGCCTCGAGGATCGCCGCAAGGTCCCGGCCAGGCGTGCTGGGCAGACTCTCGACGTCCCAGGCGGCAGCGATATCGACCCGAGCGGCGGCGTCCGCGACCGGACGTCCGCCGGGCAGCAGGCTGGGCAGCGCACCGGCCTCGACCGCACCGCGCTCCCCGGCTCGACGCGGAATCCAGGCGATCCGGGCCCCGGTCCGCTCGGCCAGCCGGACGGCGGCCGAGAACGCACCGGCCGACTCCGCCAGCCGAGCTCCGAGCAGGAGGATCGATCCGGGAGCGCTGAGCGCCTCGGTGGCCTCCGGCGAGTCCAGCGCGGCGGCCTCCTGGCCGGGCACGGTCTCGATCAGTCGGCCAGACATCTTGATCAGCCCACGGCTGGCCCACGGCGCGATCGAGTGCACGACCTTGTGACCGGCCAGCACGGACTTGCGCAGCCGAAGGAACACCCCGGCCGCTTCCTCTTCCGCTTCCAGGCCGACCAGCAGCACCGACGGCGACGCTTCCAGGTCGGCGTAGGTGACGCCGAGGCCGGTACCGGCGACCAGCTTGCCGAGGAACCCTTCCTCTTCGGCGGAGTGTGACCGCGAGCGGTAGTCGATGTCGTTGGTACGCAGGACGACGCGGGCGAACTTGGCGTATCCGTAGGCGTCCTCAACGGTCAGTCGACCACCCGGCAGCACCCCGACACCGCTTGCGTCGCGGGCGGCGGCCAAGCCGGCCGCTGCGACCTCCAGTGCCATTGGCCAGGAAACCGGCTCCAGTTCACCGGTTTCCGGATCGCGCACCAGCGGGTGGGTGAGCCGGTCCGCGTCGGTGGACCACTTGAAGGCCCAGCGGCCCTTGTCGCAGTTCCACTCCTCGTTCACCGCCGGGTCGTCGGCGGCGAGCCGACGAACCACGGTGCCGCGCCGGTGATCGACGCGCAGCGCACAGCCGGACGAGCAGTGCTCGCAGACCCCCGGGGTGGAGACCAGGTCGAACGGTCGGGCCCGGAACCGGTAGGCGGCACCGGTCAGCGCGCCGACCGGGCAGATCTGCACGGTGTTGCCGGAGAAGTAACTGGCGAACGGCTGACCGGACTCGTCCAGCATCGCCTCGCCGGTGGTGGTCCGGCCACTGGCCAGGTCATCGGCGGCGTAGGTGCCGGTGCGGTGCGCGGTGGCCGGGTCGGCAGTGGCTCCCCGGGACTGGTCGGTCTCGTTCGTCGTCGTGCCCTGGACCGGCGCTTCGGGGGTCGGCTCCAGCCGCTCCGACGTCCGGACCACCGGGTCCGGCAGGTCCACGTGGTACCCGAGGATGCCCGGCGAGAACGTGCCGATCTGCTGGTGCGCGCCGCGCATCTGCAGGTCGATGAACGGGTCGCCGGCGATCTCCTTGGAGAACCGGGTGCAGCGCTGGCAGAGGATGCAGCGCTCGCGGTCCAGCAACACCTGGGTGGAGATCCGGATCGGCTTCGGGAAGGTGCGCTTCACCTCGGTGAACCGGCTGGACGCCTGGCCGTTGGCCAGCGCCTGGTTCTGCAGCGGGCACTCGCCGCCCTTGTCGCAGACCGGGCAGTCCAGCGGGTGGTTGATCAGCAGCAGCTCCATCACGCCGCGCTGCGCCTTCTCCGCCACCGCCGAGGTGAGCTGGGTGCGGACCACCATGCCCTTGCTGACCTCGAGCGTGCAGGAGGCCTGCGGCTTCGGCATCGCCCGCAGGTTCCCGTCCGGGCCGGGGGTGGCCACCTCGACGAGGCATTGCCGGCAGGCGCCGGCCGGAGCCAGCAGCGGGTGATCACAGAATCGAGGGATCGCGACGCCGAGCAGCTCGGCGGCCCGGATCACCAGGGTGCCCTTCGGCACGCTGACTTCGACGTCATCAATCGAGAGAGTGATGAGGTCAACGCTGGGTTCGGTCACTGTCATCAGGCGCTTGCTCCCGCGAAGAGGGTTGAGGCCACCGGGTCGAAGGGGCAGCCGCCGGAGGTCAGGTGCTGGGTGAACTCGTCGCGGAAGAGCTGGACGCCACTGACGATCGGTGCGGTCGCCCCGTCGCCGAGGGCGCAGAAGGACCGGCCGAAGATG
>DATINJ010000026.1:0-10204 GCA_035474375.1 Kineosporiaceae bacterium
GGTCAGAAAGTTACGGCTCCGGCGCCGGACAGGTCCTGCAGTTCGGTGCCCGGCACCAGTTTGACCAGGTTGTTCAGGTAAACCCCGCGGCCGGTTGGGACCAGGAGGGCGTCATGGATCGGGAACATTCGCCCGGCACCGATCGACTGCGCGAACTTGACCGTCTCGCTCAGCTTCGCCCAGGGCGCGTTCAGCGGGATACCCAGCACATCGACCCCCTCCGGAATGGCCTCATAGGCGTCACCGGGGTGGAAGAACGTCGGCTCACCGACGCCGCTCACCAGCACGCCCACATTGCCGATCCGCGGAATCCCCGGGTCGATCTCGGCGTGAACGCCGCCGATGCCGGTGATCCGTATCTCGCCGATCGCAATCTCGGCACCGACGTGCAGCGGCCGCGCCTCGATCCCGACCTTCTCCAGTTCGGCGGAGGCCTCCGCCTCGGTCAGCAACTGGGCCCCGTCGTTCGCTTCCAGCAGCAAGGGCAGTCGCTCGACGTCGAGGTGGTCCAGGTGCTGATGGGTGACCAGCACGGCGTCCAGTTCGGTCAGTTCTTCGAACCCCTGAGTGAAGGCGCCGGGGTCGATCAAGATGCGAGCTCCACCGGCCTCAACGAGTACGCAGGCGTGGCCCAAATGAGTGATCTTCACACCGGACAGCCTGGCATGCTCGGGATACCTGCGCGAGGGCGGACGCCTTCAGCCGAGAGGTGCCTGGATACGTCGGCGCAACAGGCGGGAGTTAGCGTCCTGGCTATGAACACCCCAGTCGCCTCCGGCCGCCCCCGCCGGTTAGTGATCCGTGGCGCCCGGTATCCCGGAGATATCGCCGTCCGGGCCGGCGTGATCGAGGCGATCGGCACCATTGATCCCGAGCCGGCCGACGACGTCCTTCGGGTGGACGGCGACATCGTCACGGCCGGGTTGATCAATACCCATCACCACCTCTACCAGTGGGCGACCCGGGGCCGCGCGGTGGACTGCAACCTGTTCGGGTGGCTGAAGGAGCTGTACCCGGTCTGGGCTCGGCTCGACCCGGCGGACGTGCACGCCGCGGCCGTCGTCGGCCTCGCCGAGCTTGCCCTCAGCGGGTGCACCACCGCTGCCGATCACCACTACCTGGTCCCGCACGGTGACGACAGCGTCTTCGACCGACTGGCGGACGCCGCCCGCACCGTCGGCACCCGCCTGCACCTGGCTCGCGGCTCGATGGACCTCGGCGAATCGGACGGCGGCCTGCCGCCGGACAGCGTGGTGGAGAAGACCGACGCCATCCTGACCAGCACGGAGGCGGTGCACGCCCGGCTGCATGACGGTGTTCGGATCGTCGTCACGGTGGCGCCCTGCTCGCCGTTCACCGTGACGCCCCGGCTGATGACCGAGTCCGCCGCCTTGGCCCGGCGGCTTGGCCTGCGCTTGCACACCCATCTGGCCGAGACCCTGGACGAGGAGCAGGATGCGCTCGCCCGGTACGGTGTCCGCCCGGTGGAACTGATGCAACGCTTCGGCTGGATTGGCGATGATGTCTGGGTTGCGCACGGTATCCACTTCAACGACGCCGAGGTCGCGCTGCTTGGCGCGGCCGGTACCGGGGTGGCGCACTGCCCGTCCAGCAATGCTCGGCTCGGGGCCGGGATGTGCCGGGTCAGCGACCTGATCGCGGCGGGAGCGCCGGTCGGCCTCGGGGTGGACGGCGTGGCCAGCAACGAGGCGGGTGGGTTGTTCACCGAGATCCGGCAGGCGCTGTTCACTGCCCGGCAGCGCACCGGCCGGCCGGAGAGCATGGGGGTGGCCACGGCGCTGGAGTTGGCGACCATCGGCGGCGCCCGCTGTCTGGGCCGCGACGACATCGGCGAGCTGGCTCCGGGCAAGCGAGCGGATCTCGCGATCTGGCCGGGGGACGACGTCGCCGACATCCCCGATCCGGTGGCCGCGCTGGCGCTCGGCCCGGACCGCCGGGTCCGGCACCTGCTCGTCGACGGCGTCCCGGTGGTCACCGACGGCCAACTGGTTAACCTGGACTTGCAGGTTGCCCGGGCCGAGTTGGCCCGCCGCTCCCAGCGATTGTGGAACTGAGCATGGACCTAGGGACGATTGAGGAGCAGGTTGGCGGGGCGCTGCCGGCGGACTGGCGCCCGGGCGACGCCTGGCTGGCCGGTGGCACCTGGCTGTTCTCGCAACCGCAGCCGCAGCTGCGCCGGTTGCTGGATCTCGCCACGCTGGGCTGGGCGCCGCTGGAGGTTCATCCGGATCAGCTGGTGATCGCCGCGACTTGCACGATCGCCGAGCTGTCTGCCTTCGCCGAACGAACCCCGGCGGACTGGCGGGTCGGAGGGCTGATTCGGCAGTGCTGCCAGGCGTTCCTGGCCTCGTTCAAAATTTGGAACGTCGCGACCGTCGGCGGCAACCTGGGCAACGCGTTGCCCGCCGGGCCGATGATCTCGCTGACCGCCGCGCTCGACGGCAACTGCGAGATCTGGTCGCCGTCCGGGGAGATTCGCCGGATCGACGTCGTCGACCTGATCGTTGGCGACAACCGGCATGCGCTGCAGCCGGGGGAGCTGATCCGCTCGATCGCCATCCCCGGGACGGCGTTGCGCAGCCGGACGGCGTTCCGCCAGCAGTCATTGACCACGCTCGGCCGGTCCGCCGCCCTGCTGATCGGTCGCCGTGATCTGGACGGCAGCTGCACGGTGACCGTCACTGCCGCCACCGTCCGCCCGGTACAACTGCGCTTCCCGGATCTTCCCGGCGCGGACGAGCTGCGAGCAGCGATCGAAACCAGCATCCCGGCCGACCTTTATCACGACGACGTCCATGGAAAGCCGGTCTGGCGGCGGCATCTGACCTTCCGCCTTGCCGAGGAGATCCGCCAGGAACTCGCTCTGCCTGCCCCCCAAGCGACCACCGTCGTGGACGCCCCCCTCAGCGCTGATTCCCCCATACTCCCCGGTGATCATGCACGGTTGCCCCCCTCGCTTCCCGGTGATCATGCACGGTTGCCCTGCTCAGAACGGGCAACCGTGCATGATCGCGGGGGGTTGGCGGTGAGCGTCAACGTTCGGGCGGGGACGCCGTCGCCGTCGGGGGAACAGGAGCACAGGGGTGACGGGCCGCCGGGAGCCGGGCAGTGCCTGCGCACGTATTTGCGCGGCCAGGGCTGGTTCGGGGTGAAGAAGGGTTGCGACGCGGGTGATTGCGGTGCCTGCACGGTGCACGTCGACGGCGTCCCGATACACAGCTGCCTCTACCCGGCGCGGCGGGCGACCGGGCACGAGGTGACGACGATCGAGGGGTTGGCCGACGGCGACACCCTGCATCCGGTGCAGCAGCGGTTCCTCGATGCCCAGGGTTTCCAGTGCGGCTTCTGCACCGCCGGCATGGTGATGACGGTGGCCGCTCTGGACGCCGATCAACTCGCTGATCTGCCTCGCTCGATGAAGGGAAACCTCTGTCGCTGCACGGGTTATCGAGCGATCAAGGACGCCGTCCGGGGCACTGGAGAGGATCGTGTCGAGCTGGCAACGGGTGGTCCTGCCGTCGGCCGCAACCTGCCTGCTCCGGCGGCGCGCGGCGTCGTCACGGGGAGGGCCCGCTTCACCCTGGACGCCGCCCCGCCGGGCCTGTTGCACTGCGTCCTGGTCCGCTCACCGCATCCGCATGCCCGGGTGATCGGTATCGACAGTGCCGCAACTCTCGCCGTCCCTGGTGTGAAGCTTGTTCTTTCCCAAGAGGATTCACCGAAGCAGCGATTCTCCACCGCGCGCCACGAGAGCTTCACCGATGATCCGCACGACACACTGGTATTCGATGACGTAGTCCGCTTCAGTGGGCAACGGGTGGCGGCCGTGGTGGCGGAGACCGTCGCGGCGGCGCAGCTGGGCGCTCGGCTGCTCGCGGTCGAGTACGAGTTGCTGCCGGCGGTCTTCGATCCGCACCAGGCGATGCAGGCGGGTGCGCCGACCCTGCACCCGGATCGGACCGTGGCAGACGGTGTGGCCCGGGCCGCCGACAACGTGGTGGCCGAAGTGCACGGCGACCTCGGCGATGTGGATGCCGGTTTCGCCGAGCCGGGGGTCGTCGTCCTGGAGCAGACGTACCGGACGCAGCGGGTCCAGCACGCCCATCTGGAGACGCACGGTTGTCTCGCCTGGGTGGACGACAGCCCGGAAGGCGCGGGTCGGCTTACCGTCCGGACCAGCACCCAGACGCCGTTCCTCACCAGGGATGCCCTGTGCACGGTCCTCGATCTGCCGCGGGACCAGGTCCGAGTACTGTGCGAGCGGGTCGGCGGCGGGTTCGGCGGCAAGCAGGAGATGCTGATCGAGGACGTCGCGGCGCTGGCCGCACTACGCACCGGGCGGCCGGTGCAGATCGAGCTGACTCGCGAGGAGCAGTTCACCGGCGCCACCACTCGGCATCCGATGACGATCACAGTGAAGGTCGGAGCCCGCGCCGACGGCACCCTGGTGGGCATCCAGTTGCACGTCGTCTCGGATACCGGCGCCTACGGAAACCACGCTCCAGGAGTGCTCTTTCATGGCTGCAACGAGTCGATCTCGGTTTACCGTTGCCCGAGCAAGCGAGTGGACGGATACGCCGTCTACACGAACACCTTGCCCTCCGGCGCATTTCGCGGCTACGGGCTGAGTCAGCTGATCTTTGCGGTGGAATCGGTGATGGACGACCTGGCCCGCGAGCTGAGCCTGGATCCGATCGACTTTCGCGAGCTGAACGTCGTCCGGCCGGGCGATCCGATGGTTTCGACCAGCGAGGACGATCACGACGTCGAGTACGGCAGTTATGGCCTGGACTACTGCCTGACCGCGGTCCGGAAGGCGCTCGCCGATCGCGGTGCCGAGCCGTCGGTTCCGGACGGCTGGCTGGTCGGCGAGGGGATGGCGCTGTCGATGATCGACACCATTCCTCCGCGCGGCCACCACAGCCGGGCCAAGATCAGCCTGACCTCGGACGGCGGGTATCTGCTCAACGTCGGCACTGCAGAGTTCGGGAACGGGACCAGCACGGTGCATGGTCAGCTGGCGGCCACCGTGCTGAACGCCGACCCGACCGCGATCGTCCTGCGGCAGTCCGACACCGATCTGGTCGAGTACGACACCGGCGCCTTCGGTTCCACCGGAATCGTGGTGTCCGGTGCCGCGACGGTCCGCGCCGCCGAGGCGCTGCGAGCGGAGATTGTGGCCGCCGCGAGCCGGATCAGCGGCGTCCCGGAACAGCGCTGCCGGTTGGTCCCGGACGCCGTTGACTGCGATGGTGTCCTCCTGCCGCTGGCCGAGTTGGCTTCCGTAGGCGAAGATCTACCTGCGGGGGAGCTGGTTGGCGAGGGCAGTTCCGGGGGCTCACCGCGTTCGGTCGCCTTCAACGTGCACGGTTTCCGAGTCGCAGTGGATCCGGACAGCGGTGAGATCCGGTTCCTGCGCAGCGTGCAAGCGGTGGACGCCGGAACGGTGATCAATCCGATGCAGTGCCGGGGGCAGGTCGAAGGTGGGGTCGCGCAAGCCCTCGGTGCGGCCCTGTTCGAGCATGTGGACGTCGATACCCGGCCCGAGAGCGCAACCGCGGGTCGCGTCCTGACCACCAGCTTCCGCGAGTATCACCTGCCGACTTTCGCCGATGTTCCGGAGACTGAAGTGATCTTCGCACCGACCACGGATCGGCTCGGGCCGATGGGGGCCAAGTCGATGAGCGAGAGCCCGTTCAACCCAGTGGCTCCGGCCCTGGCCAATGCCCTTCGAGCGGCCACCGGCGTCCGTTTCACCGAACTCCCGCTCAGCCGGGACCGAGTCTGGGTCGCCCTCAACCCCGACTCGAGCAACGTCCATCAGGAGCAACTATGAGTTCGCAACCAATTTCAGAGCGTGAATGGCTGGACCGGGCGGTCGCTGCCGCCGCCGACAACGTGCTGGCCGGCGGCGGCCCTTTCGGCGCGCTGGTGGTCAAGGACGGCGAGCTGATCGCGACCGGCGTCAATCAGGTGACCACGACGCTGGACCCGACCGCACACGCTGAGGTGGTCGCGATCCGCGCCGCCTGCCAGCGACTGCAGACGTTCAAGCTGACCGGCTGCCTGCTGGTCGCCTCGTGCGAGCCCTGCCCGCTGTGCTTCTCTGCCGCGCTCTGGGCCCGGATGGACCGGGTGATCTTCGCTGCCGACCGGTACGACGCGGCCGAGGCGGGCTTCGACGACCGGGCCTTCTACGACGTCTTCACCTCCCCGCCGCAGACCTGGCCGTTGACCCTGGAGCAGGTGGTTGGGGAGGGTTCGACCCTGCCGTTCAAGCACTGGACCGCCCGCGCCGATCGCGTCGAGTACTGACCACGCCTTGGCCGTGATCATGCACGGTTGCCCCCTCTTGCGGTGATCATGCCCGGTTCCTCGCCTCAAGCCCGCTACCAGCGGGCACGCCGGCGCTGACGCGCCTCCCAAGTGCATGATCACGGGCTAACCGGGCGGGCTAGGTGATCGAGTGCTGCTTCAGCCAATCCAGGGTGGCCTGGGCGACGTCTTGCCAGCCGTGGTCGACGGTCAGTGAGTGCCCGCGGTCGGGGAACTCCTTCAGCTCGGTAGTGGCCGACGACTTCGCGTACAGCTTGTAGGTCGCGTTGACGATCGCCGGCGGGACGGTGTGATCGTGACCGCCGCTGGTCAGCAGCAGCGGCCCTCGGGTGCGGTTGGCGGTGTCGATCTTCGTCGGGGAGTTCGGGCTGAAGTTGGCGAGCGCGGCTTCGAACAGCGGCTTGCCCGGCGACGGAATCGCCCACTTCTCGTACAGCTCGGCGGATTCCTCAATGCTCAGGGCATTGCCGAAGCCGTACCGGAACTGTTCGGCGGTGAGCGAGACCGACCTGGATCGGTTGGCCGGATTGCGCAACGCGATCGAGGCCACCCGCAGTGCCGAGGTCGGCAGCGCGAGGACGCCCTTGATCGGAGCCGGGTTGAGGGCCACCCCGGCCGCCGCGATTCCTCGGCCGAGAAGGTTCTGCGCCAGCAGCCCGCCGAACGAGTGGCCGATCACCACGGGCTTCTCCGGCAGGCCCGCGATGATCTCAGCGAAGTGATCGGCGACCTGGGTGACACCGAATCCGGCGACGGCCTCCGGGTTGGCGCGGGCTTCGGCAACAGTGCCCGGACCGCCCGGCCACTCCGGAGCGATCGGGTCGTATCCGGCCGTCCGGAACAGCTCGATCCAGGGCTGCCAACTGGTGGCATGCAGCCAAAGACCGTGGATGAAGATGACTGGCGTGGCCATGTGAGCCCTTCATTCGTCGTCGCGCCGCCGACGGGCGGCCTGAACGGGACAATTCGTCCAGTAGAACGCCAAGTCGTGACGGAAGGTAGCTAGATCGATCAAAATTTACGAAGCGAAACGTGGGCCGGGTCGATCGGGTCCGGCCGGGGCTGGTGGTCCGAGCTGGGCGAGTCTTGGAAGGACACGCTCGTCCGGTAGCGTCAGGACTCCGACCACCGTGCTGCGCGAACCGCAGCGATGTTTCTCAGCCGGTGACCGCTGAGTACCGGCACACAAGGAGCTCACTCCATGGGACGCGTCGTGATCGACGTCATGCCGAAGCCGGAGATCCTCGATCCGCAGGGCAAGGCCGTTGTTGGTGCCCTCGCCCGGCTTGGCTTCAAAGAGTTCGCCGATGTTCGCCAAGGCAAGCGGTTCGAGCTGGTGGTCGACGGCGAGGTGGATGCCGAGGTTCTGGAGCGTGCCGCAGAGGCTGCCCGGACGCTGCTGTCCAATCCCGTCATCGAGGACGTCGTCGCAGTTCGGGTCGCGGACCAGCCCTAGCCAGCCCTCGACCCGGTAGCGAAAATGCTTGCGAGAGATGAGATACAGCAATGAGGATCGGTGTCGTCACCTTCCCTGGCAGCCTCGACGACCGCGACGCACTGCGCGCGGTCCGGATCGCCGGCGGTGTTCCGGTACCCCTCTGGCACGGTGACGCCGAACTGCACAAGGTCGACGCCGTCGTGCTGCCGGGCGGCTTCTCCTACGGCGACTACCTGCGCTGCGGGGCGATCGCTCGGTTCGCGCCGGTGATGCGCGAGATCAGCCGGTTGGCCGGTCCGCCGGACGCCACCAACCCCGGCCTGCCCGTGCTCGGCATCTGCAACGGCTTCCAGGTGCTCTGCGAGTCGCACCTGCTGCCCGGCGCCCTGGTCCGCAATGATCACCGGCACTTCATCTGCCGAGACCAGAGACTGCGGATCGAGGCGACGAACACCACCTGGACCAACGGTTACCTGGCCGGGGAGGAGATCGTCGTCCCGCTGAAGAACGGCGAGGGCGGATACGTCGCGGACGATGCCACCCTCGATCGGCTTGAGGGGGAAGGGCAGGTTGTGGCCCGATACCTCGAGGTCAACCCGAACGGTTCCTACCGCGACATCGCCGGGGTCAGCAACGCCACCGGCACCGTCGTCGGCCTGATGCCGCACCCGGAGCACGCGGTCGAGGACGGCTACGGCCCGGGCACCGATGGCCTGCGCTTCTTCACCTCCGCCCTGCAGGGAGTACTTTCAGCGTGACCACGAGCAGCGATTCGATCAGCTCTTACGGAACAGACCTGGACGCCGCCCTGGACGGCGGGTCGAGCCTGACCGTCGACCAGCGGGCCGCCCTGGACACTGTGGATCGGGCCAAGGAGACGCCGGACGTCGCCCAGCCCTGGTCCGAGCTCGGCCTGAAGGCCGACGAGTACGCCCGGATCCACGAGATCCTTGGTCGCCGGCCGACGTCGTCCGAGCTGGCGATGTATTCGGTGATGTGGAGCGAGCACTGCTCCTACAAGTCCAGCAAGGTGCACCTGCGCCAGTTCGGTGAGAAGACCACCGACGAGATGCGCGAGCACTTGCTGGTCGGGATCGGCGAGAACGCCGGCGTGGTCGACATCGGCCAGGGCTGGGCGGTCACGTTCAAGATCGAGAGCCACAACCACCCGAGTTACGTCGAGCCCTATCAGGGCGCCGCGACCGGTGTCGGTGGCATCGTCCGGGACATCATGTCGATGGGTGCCCGGCCGGTCGCCATCATGGATCCGCTGCGCTTCGGTGCCCTTGACCACCCGGACACCCTGCGGGTGCTGCCCGGGATCGTGGCCGGCGTGGGCGGGTACGGCAACTGCCTGGGGCTACCCAACATCGGCGGCGAGGTCGTCTTCGACCCCTGCTATCAGGGCAACCCGCTGGTGAACGCGCTCTGCGTAGGCACCATGAAGCACGAGGACATCCATCTCGCGAACGCCTCCGGCGAAGGCAACCTGGTCGTCCTGTTCGGCGCCCGTACCGGCGGCGACGGCATCGGTGGCGTCAGCGTTCTGGCCAGCGAGACCTTCGACGACAACTCCGACGGCAGCAGCGGGCCGGCCAAGCGCCCGGCCGTCCAGGTCGGCGACCCGTTCGCCGAGAAGGTACTGATCGAGTGCTGCCTTGACCTGTTCAAGGCGCAGGTGGTGGCCGGTATCCAGGACCTCGGCGGAGCCGGATTGTCCTGCGCCACCTCGGAACTGGCCAGTGCCGGGGACGGCGGGATGCTGGTCCACCTGGACCGGGCGCCGCTGCGCGACTCCACCCTGCGGCCCGAAGAGATCCTGATGAGCGAATCTCAGGAACGGATGATGGCCGTCGTCCGCCCGGACGACCTGCCTGCCTTCCTCGCCATCACGTCCAGGTGGGACGTCGAGGCCACCGTGCTCGGTGAGGTCACCGAAGGCGGCCGGCTGATCGTGCTCTGGCACGGCGAGACCATCGTCGATGTCCCGCCGCGGAGCGTGGCTCACGACGGCCCGGTCTACAACCGCCCGATGGCCCGCCCGGCGACCCTCGACCAGCGGCAGGCCGACAGCCCGGACCGGTTGCCCCGGCCGAGCACGAACGACGAGCTCGCGGCCCTGCTGCTGCGGATGACCGGCTCGCCGAACCTCAGCAGCCGGGCCTGGGTCACCGACCAGTACGACCGCTACGTGCAGGGCAACACCACGCTGGCGATGCCGGACGACGCAGGCGTGATCCGGGTGGACGAAGAGAGCGGTCTCGGGGTCGCGATCTCCACCGACTGCAACGCCCGGTTCGCCGCCCTCGACCCGTACACCGGTGCTCAGTTGGCGCTCGCCGAGTCGTACCGCAACGTCGGCGTGGCCGGTGGCAAGCCGCTCGCCGTCACCGACTGCTTGAACTTCGG
>DATINJ010000027.1:0-20147 GCA_035474375.1 Kineosporiaceae bacterium
CTGTGCAGAGCTTGAGGCCGGGCTTGATCTGGCAGCCCTGCGTTCCTGGCTGGCCGGCATGGCCGGGATGAAGCAGTCGCGTTCAACCTTGGCGCGCCGGGCAGCCAGCGCGCGTTCGTTCACCGCGTGGCTCTACCGCACCGGCCGAATGAGTACCGATGTCGGTCTTCGGCTCCAGGCGCCGAAGCGGGGCCGGCCCTTGCCGGAGGTCCTGAAGGCGAGTCAGGCGAGGGAGGCGCTTGCTGAGGCGGGTGCCCGAGCGCAGGTGGTCGGCGTCGACCCGATGGCTCTCAGGGACGCAGCCATGCTCGAATTGCTCTACGCCACAGGCATCCGAGTGGGTGAACTTTGCGGTCTGGATGTCGATGACGTTGATGACGGCCGGCGCACCGTCAGGGTGCTCGGGAAGGGCGGAAAAGAACGAGTCGTCCCTTATGGACTCCCTGCGGCTGCGGCACTTGAGGCCTGGTTCGTGCGAGGTAGGCCACACCTGTTTCGGGAAGATTCGCCGCCTGCAGCGTTTTTCGGCCGCCGTGGAGGCCGAATTGATCAGCGACAAGTCAGACAGGTGGTGCATCTGGCGCTCGAGCGAATCGAGGGAGTTCCGTCCTTGGGGCCGCACGGCCTTCGGCACAGTGCGGCAACTCATCTTCTGGACGGCGGCGCGGACCTCCGTAGCGTACAGGAGTTGCTTGGTCACGCTACGCTCACGACTACGCAGCTTTACACGCATGTCTCCGTGGATCGTCTGCGTGCCAGCTATCGCCAGGCCCATCCGCGGGCCTGAGCGCGATCCAGGCGTGATGCAGGGAGGGACCCGGGTGACTGCCGACAGCGGTGAGCTCGTCGACACCGTGACTGCGGAGGACGCCGTTGCGGCCAATGAGGCTGCTCTGCGTGCGCTGTGGGAGAAGTTCAAGTCGACAGCCGACCAAGGCACGCGTGAGCGTTTGATTCTCCACTACTCGCCGTTGGTGAAGTATGTGGCCGGCCGGGTCGGGGTGGGCCTTCCGCCGAATATTGAGCAAGCAGACCTGGTCTCATACGGCATCTTTGGGCTGATCGACGCAATCGAGAAGTTTGACATCAGTCGGGCGATCAAGTTCGAGACGTATGCGATCTCGCGAATTCGCGGCGCGATCATCGATGAGCTCCGGGCGATCGACTGGATTCCGCGGTCCGTGCGTTACAAGGCTCGTGAGGTAGAGAGAGCCTATGCGGCGCTCGAAGGAGAGCTGCATCGATCGCCCACCGAGCCCGAGGTGGCCGTGCGGCTTGGCATGACTCTCGATGAATTGCACGCCGTCTTCTCCCAGGTCTCCTACGTCAATGTGGTCGCGCTCGACGAACTACTGACGGTGGGTGGCGAAAAGGGCGACAAGCTCTCGCTTGTCGACACCCTCGAGGACACCAAGGCCGAGGATCCCGTCGCGGCGTTCGAGAGCGAAGAAACCAAGTTCATGCTGTCCCGGGCGATCAACCAGCTGCCTGAGCGCGAGAAGATCGTCGTCACCTTGTACTACTACGAGGGGTTGACCCTGGCCGAGATCGGCCGAGTACTTGGCGTCACTGAATCCCGGATCTGCCAGATGCACACCAAGGCTGTCCTTCAGCTGCGGGGAAAGCTGTCGGAAGTCAGTTGACGGAACGTTGACGGTGGCGTCTCGTCGGGTTTCGCGAGTGGCATTTGTTGACGCTTGCGACCACGCGGTTGACGCCTGCGACCACGCGTCGAGCCTCGGAACGTCCACAAAGTGCCACTCGCGAACCTGGGTGAGGGCGCGGTTGGTGAACGTGGTGAGACCGGTGGCTCTAGATCGCCCGATCTAACGCGCTGCGGTGATCATGCGCGTTCTACTCCCCATCCTCGGCGATCAGGTGGGTATTGGATGATCACGGGAGGGCGACCGGCTCATCTGGGCGCTGGCAATGGGTGCCCGGCACGGACAGCGCGGCCAGACCGCTCTTCCACGAGTCCTCGACGAACTTACGTGGCGAGGGTTTGCGCGGTCAGGCGTGCGCGTCAGCGGGTGACGAGGATGACTACGCGTCGGTTCTCCCGGCGCGACTTTTGGGTGCCACCGACCACTGCGGGGCGGCGTGGTCCGTAGCCGTGCGCCTTGACCGTGACGTTGGCACCGAAAGCCTTCAGCGCCTGGCATACCACCGTGGCGCGCTGCGCAGACAGTGCGATCTCGTGGGCGCGGCTCATCCCGTAGTCGGCGTAGCCCTCGCAGGTGACTGCCTTCGCTCCGGCAAGATTCGCGATCACCGATCTCAGCTTGGCCTGGCCATTGGCCCGAAGAACCGCGCTGTCGAAAGCAAATGCCCCAGAAAGGGAGGTTGCGCTGCCCTGGGTCAGCAGGCGAGTGCCGAGCGCGGGGATCGGGTAGGCATCGATCCCGGTGAACGAGGAATTGAAGGCTTTGGTCTTCACCTTCGTGCCGGACACCAGCTTAGGATCGGTCGGCACCGGTACGTACCGGTCGCGATCGATCTTCGGGAGCGTTGAGACTGGCGGCTTCGGTAGCGCGGGTGGTGTCGTGGTGGCCGTTACCGTAGGCCTGAATCTGGCCTCGCCGACCTGAGAGTAGGCGTCGCTCACCCGAAACCGGACTCCGGTTGCGACCCCGATGAAACCGGGCGCCGGGGTGAAGGTGAGTACTCCGGTCTTCGGGGCGAGAACGTAGCGGCCCTGACCCGGGACGTTGAGCCGCAGGACGGGATTACTCGCGGCGTCGAGTAGCGTGACCCGCTCGGCCTCCCGCAGGGGGATCGTGACCTGCGTGACTCTGGGCCCGGAGCTGGTGAGTGAGTGCGGCATCGGGGCTGGGGGAGCGGTGACGGTGGGGCGGTATCGTGCTGTGCCGCTCTGGCCGTAGCTGTCCATGACCTGGTACGTCGCACCACTTCCGGTACCGGTGTAGCCGAGCACCGGAGTGAACGTGATTACGCCGGTACTGGCAGCGAGGACGTATCGGCCCTCACCGTCGACCGTCACCGTGCTGACCGGCTCCTGGCCCGCCAACAAGGTAATCGTCAGGTCCGCGCTGAGGGGGACCGTGACCTGCTGAGGGGAAGTACCTACCCCCTGGCTGTGCACGTTCTCCAGGGCTGGCCCTGGCGGCACGACGGTCGGGGAAATGATCTGGGTCGAAGCGCTAACGGTGGCGGCCGGCAGGTGGGTTGCGTCGCCGGCCTGATCGGCCTCCACAGTGCAGGTTCCGTCCGCCAGAATGGTCAGCGTGGACCCTGACACGGTGCACACCTGCGTCGTGGCACTCGTGTATTCCGCCGGCAAGCCGGAGTCGGTTGTGCCGTTCAGGGTGAGTGTTGCGGTGGTCAGGGTGGTGGTGGTTGGCAGGGTGAAAGTGATGGCTTGGGTGGTTTTTACCGTGGTGGAGGCGGTTACGGTGGTGGCGTTGAGGTAGTTGGTGTCGCCGGTTTGGTTGGCGTTGATGGTGCAGGTTCCGGTGCTGAGCAGGGTGAGGGTGGTGCCGCTGACGGTGCAGACTCCGGTAGTGCTGCTGGTGTAAGCGATGGTGAGGCCGGAGTCGGTTGTGCCGTCCAGGGTGAGCGTTCCAGCGGTCAGGGAGATGGTGGTTGGCAGGGTGAAAGTGATGGCTTGGGTTGCTTTCACCGTAATCGAGGCGCTGGCCGTGGCGGGTGACCACATGGCGTCCCCGGCCTGCACGGCGCTAACTGTGCAGGTGCCGCTGGACACGAGGGTCAGCGTCGAACCTGAGAGCGTGCATACCGATGTCGTACTGGTTGCGAACGTGACCGTCAGATCTGATGTTGACGTTCCGCTCAGGGCAACCGTGCCCGCCCCGAGCGTCGCGGTCGTCGGGGGAGCGAAAGTGATGGTCTGGGTTGCCCTCCCCGTCCGGTCCCAGTTCTGGTAAGCGGCGCCATTGCAGGTGCTCAGCAGCAGCAGCGTATTGTTCGCGTTGGATCCGCCGGCGGATTGTACGCACAGACCGGATAATTCATTGGTGATGGTTCCATTTGCATTGAAAGCCCAGCGTTGAGCCGAACTACCGTCACAGTCATAAGTCACTACCAATGTTCCGACCGCCGTGCCACTGCCGTTGGCCATCAGGCATTTAGAACTGATCCGAAGTTCCTGGCCATACGTGTACATGTAGATCTGGTTCACATTGACCGAACAGTCGAAGATCTTCTGTTGAATACCGTTACTGGGGTTGCCTCGGTCGTCGAGGCAGCGAGCGGAACTCTGCCCCACGACCTTCACCGGCGTTCCCCGAATCCAGATCTGGCCAGCGCCGCCGTGGCAGGTCCACAGCTGTATCACTGATCCGGCGGCGGTGGCCGCACCGGAGACGTCCAGGCATAAACCAGAGAGTTGATTGGTAATGCTCCCGTTCACCGCAAACGTCCAATGCTGGCCTGCGGTGCCGTCACAGACATTGGTGTCGACATGGGTGCCGGCAGTCGTGCCGTTGGCTCTGGCCACCAGGCACTTGCCGCCGACCCGCAGTTCTTGGGTGCTGGTGTACGCGTGCTGCTGATTGGCGTTGCCGACCGCGCAGTCCTGGATCCGCTCCTGAACCCCGTCCGTCGGGGTCCCGGTGTCAAGGCAGCGATTTGAGCCCGAACCGCGAATTGCCGACGTCGTGGTCACGGCCTGGGCGGGCCCCGCGCTCAGAGCTACCGTGGCGGCCGCAACCAGAAGGCCCAGAATGACTGCGCTAACGATTGCGCGCCTGGAACCGGGTTTTTCGCCCACGCAGTCTCCCTGGTCGATGGTGTTCCTGCGGGCCAACTCGACACCGAGGATGCCGTGAGAATTTCACCAGATTGACTAACGGCTGCCCACTTACAGTTATGATATCTCACTCTAAGTATTCGGAGGTTTGTGGTCACACGATCGGCTTACGGTGCCTCGGGTCTCCTGAATGACTCCGGGTTATCTAAATGACGCGAGGTGTTAGCCAGCTGCCCGGCTAGATGAGCAGAAATGCCGATTGATGTGGCGGATCAGGGCGGGATCACAGGCAGTAGCACCGCTGGGCCTCGCCGTCTCGAAAGGAGCAGCAACGGATCGATGTAACGCCCGTCCTTTCGGACTCCCCAATGCAGGCACATCGTGCTGCCACAATGACTTCGGGTATCAGTGAGTCGCCCGACGGCGTCGTCCCGTTGTACCGGCTGACCGCGGTGAAACGTGCTGACCACCGGTTCGAAGCTGCTGATCAGGCCGCCGCCATGGTCGATGCTCAATACCGGTCGGCCGGCGAGTACCCCGGCGAAATGCACCACTCCATTCGCCGGGGCATGGACCCCGGCCGTGGCGTTGCTCGGCAGCAAGTCGACGCCCCGATGCCCGGCTGACCACCGTTCCGGGCCGACCGCGAAGCGGCGCACTACCTGCGGATGTGGGGTCAGCGGCCAGGCCCAATGGCCGAGGGGCGTCTGCTCCAACTCGGGGTCGGATCGCGTGACGACCTGTGCCGCACTGTTGTTCAACGCCGGCGTGGTCGGCGATGAGACCGGCGCGGCGATCGCCGCCGGAACGGGGTTGTCCGAAGGCGCCAGCGTGGCACCGAGGGCAACTACCGGCAGCAACAGGGCTCCGGCGGCAAGGGCGGTAGGAAGCGTCATGAGCCAAGACTCGGCGCCGGGGCGTGGCGATGGCCGGGTCGGCCCACATCGGTGGACAACTAGGTCGTCTTGCGGACTGTGGAGGAAAAGGCTGAGGCTCAGTTCGGCCGCTCGCGCAACGGCCTCAGGTTCGGACGCGACGTGCGCTCAGGCCGGAAAGCCGGTCGGCGGCGTCCGCGATCACCTCTGGGCGTTTGCAGGCGGCGAATCGGACCAGAGAGCTGGGTGCGGTCGGGTCGTCGTGAAAGGCCTGGACCGGGACGGCGACCACGCCGACGAGAGACGGCAGGTCGAGGCACAGAGCCAGCCCGTCTGAGTAGCCCAGCGGCGCGGCGTCGGCGATCACAAAGTAGGTGCCGTCGCTGGGCCGGACCTCGAACCCGGCGGCGACCAGACCTTCAGTCAGTAGTCGACTGCGAGCCTGGAGATCGGCCGCAATGTCGCGGAATCGGACCTCCGGCAGCAGCAGTGCCTCCGCCACGGCAGGCTGGAAGGGGCTGCCGTTGACGAAGGTAAGGAACTGTTTGACGGCGGCGATGGCATCGATGAGGTCGGGTCGGGCGTGAATCCAGCCGATCTTCCAGCCGGTCACCGAGAAGGTCTTGCCCGCCGAGGAGATCGTGATCGTGCGCTCCGCCATCCCTTCCAAGCTGGCGAGCGGGACATGGGTATGCGGGGCGAAGGCCAGGTGCTCGTACACCTCGTCGGTGATGACGAGCAGATCGGCGGCCCGCGCGACTCGAGCGACGCCGGCCAGCTCAGCGGCGTCGAACACCCGGCCGGTCGGATTGTGCGGGGTGTTGATCAGAATCAGCCGAGTCCGGTCGGTGATCGCCTCGGCGAGCAGGTCGGCGTCCAGTCGGTACTCCGGCCAGCGCAGCGGCACCACCCGCCGGACGGCACCCGCCATCGCGATCGCCGCGGCGTACGAGTCGTAGAACGGTTCCAAGACGATCACTTCGTCGCCCGGCGAGCACAGAGCGATCACGGTGGCGGTCAGCGCCTCGGTGGCACCCGCCGTCACCAATACTTCGGTGTCCGGATCCGGATGGAGCCCGTAGTGCCGGCGCTGATGCTCGGCGATCGACGTCCGCAGGGCCGGGATTCCCCGCACCGGCGGGTACTGATTGGCGCCGTTCCGGATCGCACTGACGGCCGCTTCCAGTAATTCGGCTGGGCCATCGGTGTCCGGGAATCCCTGGCCAAGATTTATTGCTCCACTGGCCGTGGCCAAAGCACTCATCCGGGCGAAGACGGTCGGAGCCGGGCGTCCATCCGCTCCGAGCAGCCCTGCTGCGGCTGCCACGTTCTGCCAGGAGCCCTTCACCACGCCTCCACCATAGGTGGCGGAAGCTGCCGCGTGCGGCAGGTAGACTTCTGGACGCGACCGGCTCACGCCGGTCGACTTCGCGTGCCTGCACGCAGCTGCCAGGTGATCGAGCAATCGATCATCAGGCGGTGGGGGCGCCACTCGGTCCGGTGCCGACGAACCTGTCGGATCCGGAGTTGGCGCACCGCGGGCACCAGGCACGACTCCAACCGGAGACGTGAACAAACCGAGAGCGTCTTTCACCATTGAGCCGGTGAGACGCACTGCCCAGGAGGCAATCCATCATGGCCGTCGTCACGATGCGCCAGCTGCTCGGAAGCGGTGTCCACTTCGGACACCAGACCCGACGCTGGAACCCGAAGATGAAGCGCTTCATTCTGACCGAGCGCAATGGCATCTACATCATCGACCTGCAGCAGTCGCTGTCGTTCATCGACAACGCCTACGACTTCGTGAAGGAAACGGTTGCCCACGGCGGCACCGTGATGTTCATCGGAACGAAGAAGCAGGCCCAGGAGCCGATCGCCGAGCAGGCCGGTCGGGTTGGTATGCCCTACGTCAACCAGCGTTGGCTGGGCGGCATGCTCACCAACTTCCAGACCGTGCACAAGCGTCTTCAGCGGCTCAAGGAACTCGAAGTGATCGACTTCGAGGACGTCGCGAAGAGCGGCATGACCAAGAAGGAACTCCTGGTCCTGCGTCGCGAGAAGGACAAGCTGGAGAAGACCCTCGGCGGGATCCGGGACATGGCTCGGGTGCCCAGCGCGGTGTGGATTGTCGACACCAAGAAGGAACACCTCGCCGTCGACGAAGCCCGCAAGCTCGGTATCCCGATCGTCGCGATCCTGGACACCAACTGTGACCCGGACGAGGTCGACTACAAGATCCCCGGCAACGACGACGCGATCCGTTCGGTCACGCTGCTGACCCGGGTCGTCGCCGACGCCGTCGCCGAAGGCCTGCTTTCCCGCCACCGCGGCAACGAGGCGAGCGCCGACACGAACGGCACCGCCGCCGCGGAGCCGCTGGCCGAGTGGGAGCGCGAGCTCCTCGAGGGCCAGACCGCGACCGCTCCGGTTGTCGAGGCCGTCGCGACCGAGGGCACCGCCGCCGAGACGTCCGCCGCTGAGGCTGCCGCACCGGCCGCTGACGTCGCCGAGACCGAGACCGCAGCCGCCCCGACCGCTCCGAGCGAGCCGGCCGAGACCGTTGCCGAGTCGACCGATGCCGCCACCCCGGACGAGGCCCCCGCCGCGGAGTCCACCGAGGTCAAGGCCTGAGCCAGCGGCGCTGCGACAAACTATTCATGACAGGAGTCATCTGAGATGGCGAACTACACCGCCGCTGACGTCAAGAAGCTGCGCGAGCAGACCGGCGCCGGAATGCTTGACTGCAAGAACGCACTGGTAGAGAGCGACGGCAACTTCGACAAGGCCGTCGAGTACCTGCGGGTGAAGGGGCAGAAGGGGGTGGCGAAGCGGGAAGGCCGCACCGCCTCCAACGGTCTGGTCGCCGCGCACGTCGAAGACGGGTTCGGCACCCTCGTGGAGATCAACTGCGAGACCGACTTCGTCGCCAAGGGCGAGAAGTTCCAGGCGCTCGCGCAGGAGGTGCTTGATCAGGCAGTTCGGGTCAAGGCCACGGACGTCGACAGCCTGCTGACGAGCGAACTTCCGGACGGGCGCACCGTGCGGGCGTTCCTCGACGACGGCAACGCGGCGATCGGGGAGAAGATCGAGGTTCGCCGGGTGGTGCGGATCGAGGCTCCGCACGTCGCCAGCTACCTGCACCGCACGGCAGCGGACCTGCCCCCGCAGGTCGGTGTGCTGTTCGCCACCGACGGCCCGACCGACGTCGCTCGCGACGTCGCGATGCACATCGCCGCCTTGCCCCCGAAGTACTTGGTTCGGGACGAGGTGCCCGAGGACGTTCTCGCGAGCGAGCGTCGGGTCGCCGAGGCGACGGCGCGCGAGGAGGGCAAGCCTGAGCAGGCTCTGCCGCGCATCGTCGAGGGTCGAGTCACCGGGTACTACAAGGAGAACGTGCTTCTGGACCAGAAGTTCGCCAAGGACCAGAGCAAGACCGTGTCCAAGGTGCTGGACGAGGCCGGGGTCAAGGCCAAGGCCTTCGCCCGGTTCCGAGTAGGTTCCTGAGCGCGGATCTTCAAGCGGTCGCTGACCGCACAGTCGGCCGGTGGGGCGTCGTCACAGACACCTCACCGGCCGGTTTGCTGCCCGGGTACCGTACTGACGGACGTGGTCACGGATCTCAGCTTCCCAGCTCTGACCTGTGCACGGCGTGCGAGCAGGGCCCCGCCTGTGGATAACTGCGGCACGCCGGCGCGGGAGTACGGCAGACTGCAGAGGACCTCAACGGCACGGCCTCGACGGAGGAGGAGCAGCGGGTGAAATCAGCTCGGACCGACGAACTGACCGACGAACTTACCGACGAACTGACTGAGGAGTTGGCCAGGAATTTCTCCGGCGAACTGCCCCAGGAGTTGGAGGTGCCTGTGCCGGACTCTGGACCGCCCTACCGCCGGGTGCTGCTGAAACTGTCGGGGGAGGTCTTCGGTAACGGTCAACTGGGCATCGACCCGGATGTCGTGGCCCGACTCGCCGCGCAGATCGCCGAGGTGGTTCGCGAGGGTGCGCAGGTGGCCATCGTCGTCGGTGGCGGCAACTTCTTGCGCGGCGCGGAACTGTCGCAGCGCGGCATGGATCGTGGCCGCGCCGACTACATGGGCATGCTCGGCACGGTGCTGAATGCCCTGGCTCTGCAAGACTTTCTGGAGCAGCAGGGAATCGACACTCGCGTGCAGACGGCCATCACGATGGGTCAGGTGGCTGAGCCGTACATTCCACGGCGGGCGATCCGGCACCTGGAGAAGGGCCGGGCGGTGATCTTCGGCGCGGGTCTTGGGGCGCCGTACTTCTCCACTGATACCGCTGCCGCTCAGCGAGCGCTGGAGGTAAAGGCGCAGGTAGTGCTGATGAGCAAGAACGGCGTCGACGGCGTCTACACCGCCGACCCGCGCAAGGATCCGACGGCGCTGAAGCTGGACGAGGTGACCTACGCCGAGGCCCTGTCCCGGCAGCTCAAGGTGGTCGACGCGACGGCGTTCAGCCTCTGCATGGACAACAAGCTGCCGATGATCGTCTTCGGAATGGAGGAGGAGGGGAACGTCACCCGAGCCGTCCGAGGTGAGAGAATCGGAACGTTAGTCACCTCCGAGCGAAGCTAGAAGCTCCAATCACCCTCGGGTGAGCGCCGGCGGCAGACCCTGAAACGTTGTCCTCACATATCGATGAAGGAGTGACAGTGATCGACGAGACCCTCCTCGAAGCCGAGGAGAAGATGGACAAGGCGGTCGAGGTCGCCAAGGAGGATTTCTCCGCCATCCGCACCGGGCGTGCCACCCCCGCCTTGTTCAACAAGGTCATGGTCGATTACTACGGTGCGCCGACGCCGCTCCAGCAGCTGGCGTCGTTCCAGGTCCCTGAGGCCCGCACCGTGATCATCAGTCCGTACGACCGTGGTTCGCTGCAAGAGATCGAGAAGTCGCTTCGAGCCTCCGACCTGGGGGTGAACCCGTCCAACGATGGCGTGATCATCCGGATCGCGCTGCCGCAGCTCACCCAGGAACGGCGCAAGGAGTACATCAAGATCGCTCGGACCAAGGCGGAGGACGCGCGGGTCTCGGTGCGTAGCGTGCGTCGGCGGGCAAAGGAAGAGCTCGACCGGATTGTCAAGGACGGCGAAGCCGGCGAGGACGAAGGTTCAAGAGCGGAGAAGGAGTTGGAGCAGTTGACCCGTCGTCATGTCGATGTCATCGACGAGCTGCTCCGACACAAGGAGATCGAGCTTCTCGAGGTATGACCGTGCCGCCGGAATCTGACGACCCCGCGGGGCTGTCTCGACGGCCCCGCGGGTCGGCGCGACGCCGGGCCGTAGGTGAACCCGAGTCCCCTGACGCCTGGGCGAATCGGGGCGGGGCGAACAGCGAGTGGGATGACGATGCCTCGGACGGCGGGTCAGGTTCGGGCGAGCCGAGTTCGAATGGGCTGAGTTCAAGCGGGGCACGTCCGGCGTCCGATGTCTGGACGTCGGGCGGATCGTCGATCTTCGATACCGGCAGCGCTCCTGTGGTGCAGCGCTCCTCTGCGTCCGTGCCCGACGGTGGCCAAGGTTCACCCTCCCGGCGGGACCGGGCAGGTCGGCGGAACAGCACCGATGAATCGCCCACGACCGGTGAGCAGCGAGTGAATTCACCCTCGGCTGTTGATCCGACCCGGCCTTGGTGGGCCGCAGCTCGCGAGGCGGCGTCAGAATCCGCCTTTCCGCAGCCGACCAGCGCTTACGACGGGGCTGCCAAACTGCCGGTCCGTCGTCGGCACCGGGCCCCGGACGGCTCACCGACGAGTGCCTTTCCGGATCGGATTCCACCATTCTCCCTGCCTGGTGAAGCATTTCCCGGCGGGCCTGGAGCCAGCCCGCTCTGGCAGACCTCCTCCAACGATGATGTCTTTTCCCGTCCCAGCGCTCCGGCCGGAGATGTCTTTCGCAGTTCGGACGACGGTCAGGTAGACATGTTCGGCCGTCCACCCGGGATGGGCTCATCGGGCCAGGCCCTGACGGCACCGGCACCAGAGATGCCGATCCCACCGATGCCGATCGCCGCGCGTCCGAGATCGACGGACTTCTTCGGCCAGCGTGGCAGGCGTGGGGCGGGCCCCCGCCGGGCAGCCGGTATCCCGCCGACCGCAACCGCAACGGGAACGCCTGATTGGGAGTCTCGCCCTGGCCAGTCTGCCGGGCTGACCGAACTGACGCCGCCGCGTGGGCTGGTCCGACCAGATCAGGTCGGCGAGCCGTACCGACCGATCGCAGCGCAGCAGCCATCGCCGCCGCTTCCCGATTCTGGTCCCTCCTACTTCAACCCGACCTCTGCGCCCGACCGTGGCCTGTCGTCCGCTCCCAGTCCGTCGTCCATTCCCGGTCCGTTGGGCGCTCCTGGCCCGGAATCCGAGTCAGCCGTCGGCCCCTGGTCTGAGGTTGCTCCGGCTCCGCAGGCCTTCGATCCCAGCCGGCGGCAGTCGCCGTACTCGAGCCAGCCGATGCAGTACCAACCGCCGGCCCCCGCGCCATCGCTTCCGCCGCCACCGGGCCCGACGCTTCCACCGCCCCCCGGCCCTTCGCTGCCGCCCGTGCCCTCATTCGCGCAGCCGGTGGAAACGCCGCCGGCGCGCATCTCCACGCCTGAACCGTCCTTTCCCGAACCGTTCAGGGAAACGCCCTTCCCCGAGCCTCCGCTCGCCATCCCGCCGCTCCCCGCGCGGCCAACGCCGCCGCCACCGGCTCCAATGCCGCCGGTGCTGCCGGTTGCGCCCCCGGTCCCGACGTCCTTGCTGCCACCGGTTCCGGCACCACCCACGCCGGTCGTCGGGTTGCCGCCGGCCGTGCCCCCGGGCCTGCCCGCAGTGCCGAACCGGAAGACGATGGAGACCCCGCCCCGGGGAACCACGCAGCCTCGGCGTGGGCGGCGCGATCCGAACAAGCCGTCGGCGCCTGCACCCTGGCAGGGGGAAGAAAACACGGGTCGGTCTGGCCGCGCCGTGATCGACCCGTCCGGCGGTGAACCGCCGCAGCAGCCTGCTGCCAAGAACCGGCGTCCTGGCTCGGCGTCCGCGCCGACCGGTCCGCTGCCGATCATCGGTTCGCCGAAGTCGCCGCCGGTATCCGAGCCGCCCTCGAACACGCGTTTCAGCGGGTTCCCCACCCCGGCCGCTGGTCTCCCGGTGAGCCCGCGCGGCAAGGTCCCGGATGAGCTTCGGGAGTTGTATGACACCGATCGGGGAACAGGCGGCCGGGTTGTCCTGCCCGAGCCCGATCCCGACCCGCAGAACCGGGATCCGCTGCTCTGGGATCCGGAGAACCCGGACGGGCTGAATCTGGACGGACGGAACACGCCGCCGCGCAACCTTGGCGCACGAAAGCGGGATCCCCGCAGTCAGGGTCCCCGCAGTCAGGGTCCCCGAAATCAAGGTCCCCGAAATCAAGGTCAGCGCAATCCAGGGCCGCCCGACCGGGATCTGCAATACCGGCAGGGTCGAGAGTCGCCAGGGCGCGAGCGAATGGCGGCAGTATCGCCAGTCGGCCCACTTCCGCCTGGAGCCACCCTGCCACCCGATCGTGAGGGCATCACCGCAATGCCGGGAACCGAAAGCCGTAGTCGTCGACCCGGTGGGCCGATAGGTCAACAAGGTGCCTCAGGCGGGCAAGGCTTCCCGAGCCTGGGGCCGCCGATGTCCGAGAGGGCGTCCCGGGCGTCCGAGGTCGCACCGGTCGCCGACCATGGCCGGGCCGGGCGGAACCTGCCTGCGGCGATCGGCGTCGGGGTATTGCTCGGTGGGCTCACACTCGCCTCCTTGTTCACCCGCCCTGAGGCGTTTGTTGCGCTGGCTTCGCTGGTCGTCGTGCTGGCGGTCTGGGAGTTGGCCGGTGCGATGGCGGCGAAGCAGATCGTCGTCCCGGTGATCCCACTCGCGGTGGGTTCGATCGGGATGCTGGTGAGTGCGTATATCGCCGGCGAAGAGGGCCTGCTGGTCTCGTTCACGTTGACCGGTTTCGGTGTTCTGTTGTGGCGGATCATCGATGGACTGGAGGGCGCGCTCCGGGACGTCACGGCGGGCCTGTTCACAGCGGCCTATGTGCCGCTTTTGGCCGGGTTCGCGATCCTGCTGCTGGCCGATGACGACGGGCCGAAGCGAGTGGTCACGTTCATCGTCGTCACCGTCGCCAGTGATATCGGCGGCTATATCGCCGGCGTGCTGGCGGGTCGGCATCCGATGGCCCCCACGATCAGCCCGAAGAAGTCCTGGGAAGGCTTTGCCGGTTCGGTGCTGTTCTGCCTGATCGCCGGAGTGGCCTGTGTCGTTTTGCTACTCGATGGCCGGTGGTGGGTGGGTCTCCTGCTCGGTGCCGCCGCCGCGGTCTGCGCGACTCTCGGTGATCTGTCCGAGTCGCTGATCAAGCGCGATCTCGGCGTCAAGGACATGGGGAGCCTGCTGCCCGGCCACGGTGGGATAATGGATCGGCTCGACTCGCTCTTGCCCAACGCGCCCGTGGCGTTCCTCCTCCTACATCTTCTGGTGTCTTCCTCGTGACAACGCAACCTGCTGCCGTTCCCGCTCCGACCGAAGTACCCGCCCAGACACCAGCCGAGGCTTCGATCGCTACTCCGGTCACGCCGCCGGCGCAGCCGATCCCGGTCGCGCCGGCTCGTGGCCAGTTGCTCATGGCCGCGCCGCGCCGAGGCAAGCCGCCACGCCACCTAGCCGACCTCACGCTGGCCGAGCGGATGGCAGCGGTGGCAGAGCTGGGCGAGAAGCCGTTCCGCGGTCGGCAGCTCTCGGTGCACTACTTCGAGCGGCTCGCCGACCTTGACCACCTCAACCAGGCCTCGGCGCAGCAGCTCACCGACTTGCCTGCGGCATCCCGGCAACCCTTGCTGGATGCGTTGCTGCCTCGGTTGATCGACCCGATTCGGGAGCTGGTCTGCGACGGCGGTGCCACGATCAAGACCGTCTGGCGGCTGTTCGACGGCGCCCTGGTCGAGAGCGTGCTGATGAAGTACCCGGACCGGGCCACGGTCTGTGTCTCCAGCCAGGCCGGGTGTGGCATGAACTGCCCGTTCTGTGCGACCGGGCAAGCCGGATTGACGCGGAACCTGTCGACCGCAGAGATCGTCGAGCAAGTCCGTTCGGCGGCACGAATGATGGCGCAATCGACGGTAGACGGCGTCGGCGCGCCGGTCGCGAGTGCGGGTGAACCGCTTGGTGAAAGCACGGACGGCGAGGATGCGGCCAACCCGGACGCAGCGATCGACGGCCAGCGCGGCGATGGCCAGCGAAGTGGCGGCCAGCGAGGCGGCGGCCAGAACGGGCAGGGCGGCGGCCAGCGTGGTGGCCGAGTCAGCAACGTGGTGTTCATGGGGATGGGCGAGGCGCTGGCCAACTACAAGGCCGCGATCGGCGCGATCCGCCGGCTCACCGACCCAGCTCCCGAAGGGCTTGGCTTATCGGCTCGCGGGATCACGATGTCAACGGTCGGTTTGGTGCCGGCCATCGACAAGCTGGCTGCCGAGGGCATCCCGGTGACCCTGGCGCTCAGCCTGCATGCGCCGGACGACGAACTGCGGGACGAACTGGTGCCGGTGAATACTCGCTGGAAGGTCGGCGAGGCACTGGACGCTGCCCGCCGATACTTCGACGCCACCGGCCGTCGGGTCAGCATCGAATATGCGCTGATTCGCGACATCAACGATCAGGAGTGGCGCGCCGACCTTCTCGGCAAGTTGTTGACCGCGCGCGGGCGAGGCTGGGTGCACGTCAACCCGATCCCGTTGAATCCGACACCGGGCTCAAAGTGGACAGCCAGCGACCCCCGGGTGCAGAACGCCTTCGTCGAGCGGCTTCGCGCGCACGGCGTCCCCACGACAGTCCGCGATACCAGGGGCCAGGAGATCGACGGCGCCTGCGGTCAGCTCGCTGCTGCGACCTAGGTCGTCGCAGTAGGCGGGGCCTGATGAAACATGACCTAGATCTGTCACGGTCCGATAACGAATCCGCGTCAAAGTATGCCGATCACCGATCTGGGCGGCAGGACCACGGATGTCCGCCCGAATCAACGGCATTCCGAGTGACCAGGGTGCACCTACGGAGCCAATCCTTCAGGCAGAATATCGGTCGTGAGTGACACCTTTCCGCGAGCCGGCCGGATCTCCAAGGGCTACGACGTCGAGCAGGTCGAGTCGTTCCTCGGTCGTGCCCGGGTTGCTTATGAAGAGAACGGCCGCGGGCCGGCGATGACTTCGTGGCACGTCCGGACGGTCGGCTTCGATCTTGTCCGGGGTGGGTATGACGTGGACGCTGTTGACGCCGCATTGGACCGGATCGAAGATGCCTTCGCCCGCCGGGAGAAGCAGCGCGGTGAGGAACGCAGCGGCAGCCAGGCCTGGCAGACCCAGTTGCGCACCCAGGAGCAATCGCTGCGGGCGCAACTTGCCCGGGCCGACGGCGAGCGGTTCCCGCGCGGCAGCGGGATGGAGCTCACCTACGACATCGAAGCGGTGGACGAGCTCTGCCAGCAGATCGAGGATTCCTTCGGGATAGGCCAGCCGATGGCACCGGACGCCGTGCGGCTCGCGGTCTTCAAGAGCCGTCGCGGATCCCGGGGGTACCGCGAGGCTTCGGTCGACGCCTTCCTCGACCGGGTAGTCGAACTGCTGGTCGTCCAGACCGCCTGAACCGGCCAAATCCGCCTGAGCTAGCCGAATTCGGCGAGCCAGCCGAATTCGCTGAGCTGGCTGAATTCGCTGAGTTGGCTGAAACCCGCTTGAAACTGGTCGAACCGGCCGGGCGCCGGAGATCTCCAGGCCGGAACGCCGCGATCTAGTCGATGAGGATCTCCAGGTCGGCACGTTCGGCCGTGCTCGCGATGACGTCGGCGTTGGGCGCGTCGCTCTGGGCGATCCAGGCGAGAGCGGCCTCCGGGGTCTTGCCGAATCGCACGTGCCGGGACAGCAGCCGCTCCAGGCGCAGGGCTTCGGTCGGACGGCAGTACCAGATCTCGTCCAGCAGGTCGCGGGCGGCGGTCCAAGGGCCGTCCAGGAGCAGATAGTTGCCTTCGGTGATGATCACCCGGACGTGCTGCGGGACCGCGATGCTCCCGGCAATTGGTTGCTCGATCTCCCGGTCGAAACCCGGCGCATAGATCACCGGGTCGGAGTTGTCCCGCAACCGGCGCAGCAGTGCGAGGTACCCGTACACGTCGAAGGTCGCCGGGGCGCCCTTGCGATCGCGCAGGCCGAGGCGCTCCAGCGCCACATCCGCCAAGTGGTAGCCGTCCATCGGCACGTGCGAGACCTGGTCGACACCGAGTTCGGCGCCCAGGTCGGCCACCAGAAGCTCGGCCAGAGTGGTCTTACCCGCCGCCGGGGTGCCGGCGATCCCGATGATCACGCGTGTCCCGGCCGGGGCATCGGCCAGCAGGTCGGCCACCCGCTTGGTCAGGTCGTCGAGCGTCGGTTCCATCGCTGCATTCTCCCGTAGTCAGCGGCAATAACGGCACCGGTCAGAGGCACCGGTCAGAGGCACCGGTCAGGCGGCACCGGTCACGCGGCACCGTCCGGGGGCGGAAGGGAACCGAGCACCTTGTCGACGGCGATCTCCAGAACCACACGCAACGGGTTCACCCGGGGTGGGCGGTAGCGCACCGTGTACCGGGCTTCGGCGTCCTGCACCGAATCCGGGTCGGTGAGTACCCGAACCGGTCCTTCCAGGGTGAGCCAGTATCGGCCGTCCAACTGGCAGAGCGCGGCTCGGGCACCGGTCAGCTGGGCATTGCGGGATTTCAGACTGGGCCCGCTGGTAATCACCCGCGCCAGCCGCTGGTCGGCATCCCAGGTGAACCCGACCGGGACCACATGCGGCGTTCCGTCGGCGCGCAACGTCGTCAAGGTAGCCAAATGCCGAGCGCTCAGGAACGCGCTGGCAGCAGGTGGCAGCAGAGCCGGGTCGAAGGTCACTGTCCCACCCTGCCACGATGAGCCAGGATGGGCCGATGACAGCCCGGTCGGCAACGAGGCGGAGCCCGGAATGACGTACGCGGCAGAGTATCGGCGCAGCTTGGAAGACCCTGCGGGGTTCTGGGCGGAGGCAGCCGAGGGGATCAGCTGGATCCGCCGGCCGAAGACTGTGATCGACGACAGCAGCCCGCCGTTCTACCGCTGGTTCCCGGACGCCCGGCTGAACACCTGCTACAACGCCCTTGACCGGCACGTCATCGCCGGTCACGCGGACCGGACTGCGCTGATCTACGACTCTCCAGTGACCGGGACGAAGCGCAGCTACAGCTACGCGCACTTGCTCGATCTGGTCGCTCGGTTCGCCGGCGTGCTGCAGGCGTGCGGTGTCGGCAAGGGCGACCGGGTGCTGCTCTATCTGCCGATGATCCCGGAGGCGGTGATCGCGATGCTCGGCTGTGCCCGGATCGGCGCCGTCCATTCCGTGGTCTTCGGCGGGTTCGCACCGGCCGAGCTCGCTGTCCGGATCGACGACGCCCGACCGAAGGTGATCGTCTCGGCGTCCTGCGGGATCGAGCCGACCCGGATCGTCGAGTACAAGCCGATGCTGGAGGAAGCGATCCGGCGGGCCGACCACAAACCCGATCAGTGCATCATCGTGCAGCGTCCGGAGGCGGTCGCCGAGATGGGCGAGCTCGACCTGGACTGGGCCACGCTGATGCGGGCCGGGACGGTGCCGGCGGCCGGCTGCGTCCCGGTCGCCGCCACTGATCCGCTGTACGTGCTCTACACCTCGGGCACCACCGGCCGACCGAAGGGCATCGTCCGGGACAACGGCGGCCACGCGGTCGCGCTGAACTGGACGATGAACGCCGTCTACGGGATCGGCCCGGGAGACGTGATGTTCACCGCCAGCGATGTCGGCTGGGTGGTCGGGCATTCCTACATCGTCTACGGCCCGCTGCTGGCCGGCGCCACCACCGTGCTGTACGAGGGCAAGCCGGTGGGTACGCCGGATCCGGGTGCCTTCTGGCGGGTGATCGCCGAGTACCAGGTGAACGTGCTGTTCACCGCCCCGACCGCGTTCCGGGCGATCCGCAGGCAGGACCCGGACGCCGAACACCTGAAACAGCACGACATTTCGTCGCTGCGCACGCTGTTCCTGGCCGGCGAGCGGTTGGACCCGGACACCTACGCCTGGGCGGCGGAGAAGCTCGGCGTTCCGGTGGTGGACAACTGGTGGCAGACCGAGACCGGTTGGCCGATCTGTGCCAACCCGCGCGGGCTGGTGTCGAACGACAGCGAACTGCCGATCAAGCCCGGGTCGCCGTCCGTGCCGATGCCCGGATACGACGTCCAGGTGCTGAGTCCGGACGGGAAGCCGGTCCCGGCCGGGCAGGAGGGGGCGATCTGTCTGCGGTTGCCGATGCCGCCGGGCACACTGCCGACGCTGTGGCAGGACGACGAGCGGTACGTCGCGTCGTACCTGTCCGCGTACCCGGGCTGGTACCTCAGCGGGGACGGCGGGTATATCGACGAGGACGGCTACGTCTGGGTGATGGGCCGCACCGATGATGTGATCAACGTGGCCGGGCATCGGCTGTCCACCGGATCGATGGAGGCAGTGCTGGCCGCGCACCCGGCAGTGGCCGAGTGTGCCGTGGTCGGGGTCGCCGATTCGCTGAAGGGCCAGCTGCCGCGAGGTTTCGTCGTCCTCAAGGCCGGAGTCGACACCGACCCGAAGCAACTGTCGGCCGAACTCGTGGCCGCCGTCCGTGCCGAGATCGGTGCGGTGGCGTCGTTGCAGCGGGTGGATGTCGTCCCGGCGCTGCCGAAGACCCGCTCGGGGAAGATCTTGCGCAAGACCATGCGGGAGATCGCGGACGGCCTGACCCCGGTGGTGCCGGGCACGATCGAGGACGCCGGGGTGCTGGATCGGCTCACCCCGATCTTGCGCGCAGAGGGCTGAGCGCGTCCGTGAGCTGACGTCGGCGAGCAAGAGTGTGTATTCTATGCGCATGGCAAGGGTAAACATCTCGCTCCCCGACCAGTTGGTGAATCACGCCAAGGGTGCCGGGCTGAACATCTCCCAGCTGGCCGCCCGGGCGATCACCGACGAGCTGAACCGGCGCTCCAAGCTGGCTGAGTTCGACGCCTACCTGGCAGAGATGGAGGCCGAGCTCGGTCCGGTGGATCCGCAGAAGATGGCTGAAGCTGAAGAGTGGGCCGATCGGGTCATCGGCCCGAAGATCACCAAGGGCGGCGACGCGGCGAAGCGGTCGGCGTGACTCTCGTTCTTGATGCCGGCGGGATCAGCGCGTTCGCTGGTGATCTGGAGAGACTGGTCGCGCTGAGGCAGCGGCTGGATCGGCCGCCCTTGGTGCCAGTGGTTGTCTTGGTCGAAGCGCTGACCGGGGATCATCGTCGCGACCACGCCACCAATCGCCTTCTGCGGCTGTGCGAGATCCGTAGCGTGGATCAGGTGCTGGCCAGGGACGCCGCTCGACTGCGAACGCTCACTGGTCGGGCAGGCACGATCAGTGCCACCGATGCCATCGTCGCCGCCTTCGCCGACCGGCAGCACGATCCCGTCATCGTCACCAGCGA
>DATINJ010000028.1:0-19298 GCA_035474375.1 Kineosporiaceae bacterium
GGGTATCTCCAAGGCCACGGTCCGATCGTGGCCAGCATGGCCCGGCGGGTCGCGGCCACCGGAACCTGGCGGTGCGCGGTTGTCGATGACACCCATGGGACTCTGCTGGGCCTAGGAATCAGTACGTACACCCCGAACTACAAACCTACCGAACGGCTACGCCGTCACCTGTTCGCTAGAGACCGGGTCTGTCGCATCCCTGGCTGCAACGCTCCCGCCGAGCTCTGCGACATTGATCATTGCACCCCGTGGCCCGGAGGTGCCACCTGTGAGTGCAGTACGGAGTGCTTGTGCGGAAATCACCATCGGATGAAGCATGAAACTGGGTTCACCCTTACTCCGAGCACTAATCCGCATGATCCACCCGGCACCCTGATCTGGACCACTCCTGTCGGACACCAATATCCCTGCTATCCCAGCGTTCTGCAGGATCCACCGACCAACATCGCCGACGGACCAGGCACACCCACCTCACCAAGTACCTCACCGACTCCACCATTGGTCAGCGCGACGAACTGGACCAGCACGACCGGATCAACAGGCGAGGCCGGATCAACAGGCGAGGCAGGCACCCCTGCCACCACAGACCGGACCAGCACGACCGGAACAATAGGCGAGACAGGCACCACTAGCACGACCGACCGGACCAGCACGACCGGATCAACACGTGAGACAGGCACAACCAGCGAGGCCAGTTCAACCCCGGTTCTCCGCGCTCCTGGCGTCCTACCTACCGAACTCCATGCCGACGAATGCCGTGCCTGCGGCGAGGCCGACACCACCATTACCGCTGAAAGCCAGCTCTACTCCAACCCCACTACCGCCAACGCCAGTCCGACCCCGATGACCAGCACGACACCGAGCCGACACCCTCGCGCAGACGATCCCAACGACGACGCCTTCGAATACGAAAAGCCTGACGACGAAGCCGATGGCTTTAGCAGCCGACTCCGACCTTCCTACATCCACGATCTCTTTCCCGCCCTGCCCGCACCCAGATTCGGCGACCCACCACCCTTCTGATGGACAGCCCTGCCATGAACATCGGAGCCGAAGCTGACGTCGCACAATGCATGCGCTGAACTGTATTCTTAGCAAGCTAATCTCACCAAGCAAGGTCCAGCTCATCACTTAGCCGACCAGACCCATGACGGCACGGAGCCTGCCCTGTCCCCTGTCCCCTGTCCCCTGTCCCCTGTCCCCTGTCTCTTACCCAACCCCGAAATCCTTACCCCGTAACCCGTAGCCCTACCCCGAAATCCTTACTCGTAACCTGTAGCCTTACCCCGCCCTCCTTACCCGGAGACCCAAACCCATTACCCCGCAACCGCACCAGTACCAAGCACAGGCCCCGACGACGGACCACGGGCCCTGGCCCTGGTCTGGCCCTGAACCCCGGACCCCGGACACCCCCGGATAGATGATCTTTTGTCTGAGGTGGGGCTACGCGTCCTTGCCGGGCCTCGACTGGCACAACGGCGGAGATCGCCTCTGTGCCGGCGACCGCAGAGGTTAGCTTCGGAGGAACAGTTCTATCACCGGGACGGCGACCTCCGGCTGGCGTACCGGCAATTCCAGGGTCAGCGTGCCGATCGGCTGACCACCGGCTGTGGTCGCGTAGGCCTCCCGGTCCGGATCGGCGTCCTCCCACCGGACTTCGGAGGCGTCATTGAGGAACTGCGCGTGCTCCACCTTGCCGGCCAGCCCAGGCAGATGGACGGTCTCGAACGGCCAGGCGAACAGGTGCAGGTACAGCCGGTCGCCGCGTTGGGTATATCGGCAGTCCGGCGGCGGCTGGAAGTCGCTGCGGCCGGCACCGTGGATGGAACGCTGATGCACCCGCATCCACTGTCCAATGCCATCGAGAGCCGCCGTCGACCGGGCGTCGAACTCGCCGCGCGCAGTCGGTCCGACATTGAGCAGCAGATTGCCGTCCTTGGAGACGGTGTCGATGAGCATCCGAATAAGCATCCCGAGCGACTTGTCGTCATGGTTGTCTCGGTCGTAGCCCCAACTCCCGTTGAGGGTTTGGCACGCCTCCCAGTGCACCGGCCGACCGTCTCGGGTCGGCGGCTCGCTCGGCTGATACTGCTCCGGGGTGACGAAGTCACCGGCCAGACCGGTGCGATCGTTGATCAGGATCCCGGGCTGCAGCGCTCGGACCATGGCCACCAACTCAGCCGAACCCCAATCCTCGGGGCCTTTCCCGCCCCAGACCGGGGTGCCTTCGTGAACATGGCCCTGATAGGAGAAATCGAACCACAACTCGTCGATCGCGCCGTAGCGAGTCAGCAATTCTCGCACCTGCCCATGCAGGTACGTGCGATACCGGGTGATATCCCGATGATGGTTTGCGCCGACGGCCTCGGCGTCGTCCCGTAGCGGATGCAACCCGTCGATCGGGAAATCCGGGTGATGCCAATCAATCAGCGAGTGATACAAGCCGATCTGCATCCCTCGGCGGCGGGCAGCCTGGATAATCGGACCGATCAGATCGCGCCCCCACGGCGTAGCCGTCACCGAGTAGTCGGTGAGCGCGCTGTCCCAGAGGCAGAACCCGTCGTGATGCTTGGTTGTGATCACTAGATAGCGCATGCCAGCCGCATCCGCCCGCTCCACCCACTGGTCCGGGTCGAACAGGTCAGGATCGAAAAATTTTAAGTACCGCTCATATTCAGCGATCGATTGACGCTCCCGATGCCACATCCATTCGGTGCGGGCAGCGATCGAGTACAACCCCCAGTGCACGAAGAGCCCGAACCGGCGTTCCCGCAGCACCTCCGCAGGCCCAGCCGCGCTGCCTGCCGCCGGATCCGCAGGTATCCCGCTGCCGTCAGGTCCGCTCATGGTGTTACTCCCGTCTGTCGTCAGGTCCGCTCATGGTGTTGCTCCCGTCTGCCGTGGAGGCCTTTACTGGGCCAGGTAGGGCGGCGCCGCGAGGTCGACGACGACGCCGAAGTGGTCGCTGGCGTACACGCCGTCCAGGGGTTCGGTGAAGGCGAGCCGTGGCGCATGCGGCCGGCCGGTACCACCGTCCCCCGGACCACGGATCAGCACGTAGTCGATCCGCCGGGGATGCTCGTGTGCCTCGGCGGCGTAGGCGTTGCACGGGTCGTAGGTGTAGCCCGGGCCGGGGCCGCCGTAGCGCCACACGTCCGCGAAGCGCACGCCTCGCGTCCCCAGACTGGTCAGGCCGGTGAGGTAGCGCAGCTCGTCGGACCCGGGCTCGGCGTTCAGGTCCGCGAGGATGACGACCGGGAAGTACGTCGGGTCGTCCTCGTCGTCTTCGGAACGCTCCGGCCAGAGCTGCTCGCAGACCTGGGCGAGCTCGACGACCTGCTTGACCCGACCCGCGCTGTTGTCGAGCCGCCAGGCCAGGTGGGTCGCGGCGAACGGTACCTGCGCGAACGGCGCGTCCACCACCGCGAAGAGCACCGATCGCGGCTCGTCCCGCTCGGCCTGCGGGAGCGGGCGGCACTCGCTGCGGGCGATCGGGAACCGACTGAGGACGGCATTGCCGAAGTGCCGGGTGACGCCGCCCGGGTGCGGTCGGCTGAACGAGATGCCATAGGCGACATGGAATCCCAGGGCGTGAGCCAGCTCCTCGGCCTGGTTCGACGCGGTGCCGTCCGGCTGGACGAGCTCCTCGACCTCCTGCAGGCCCAGCACGTCGACGTCGAGCTCGGCGACTCGCTGCCGGAGAACCTCGCGCCGGGCCGGCCAGTTGCCACTGCGACCCCAGATGTTCAGCGTCGCGACCCGGAGCCGGGTGGGCCGCACGAGCGTGACCGCGACGGCTGGATCAACCACAGACGAATCAGCCACGGACGAATCAGCCACGAACGGCGAAACAACTACGAACGGATCAATCAAGAGCGGATCGACCACGGGCGGATCAGTCACGAGCGGATCAGTCACGAACGGATCAACCACAGGTGGATCAGTCACGAGCGGCGGAACAACCACAGGCGGGTCAGCCACAGACGGGTCAGCCACAGACGGGTCAGCCACAGACGGGTCAGCCACAGACGGAACAACCACAGGCAGGTCAGCCACAGACGGGTCAGCCACAGACGGGTCAGCCACGGACGGCACCGGCGACGGCGTCGGCGACGAACTGTCGGGCGAAGATCAGGAAGGCGATCAACAGCGGGATGATGGCCAGGAACGACCCGGCCATCACGATGTTGTGGTCGGTGCTGTGCACGCTGTTCAGCTGGGCCAGGGCCACCTGGAGAGTCAGGTGGCCGGGGTTGGTGAGCACGATCAGGGGCCAGACGAAGTCGTTCCAGGCGCCGACGAACGTGTAGATCCCGAGAAAGCCCAGGCCCGGCCGGATGATGGGCAGCGCGATGTACGCGTACTGACGAAAGAATCCACAGCCGTCGATCGTCGCGGCGTCGAGCAGTTCGTCCGGGACTGCTCCGGAGATGTACTGGCGCATCCAGAAGATCCCGAAAGCGTTCGCGGCCGCCGGGACGATGAGCGCCTTCAGGCTGCCGGCCCACCCGATATGGATCATCGTGATGAACTGGGGGACGGCGGACAGCTGAGCCGGAAGCATGAAAAACAGCAGCAGCAGCCCGAAAAGTGCTCGCTTCGCCGGAAAATCGTACTTCGCGAAGGCAAAGGCCGCGAGCGAGTCGAAGAAGAGCACCAGCGCCGTCACCGACAGCGCGACGATGACCGTGTTGAGCATCGACCCGAAGAAGTCGATGCTGCTGAAGACTTGCCTGACATTGTCCAGGAAGTGCGTCCCGGGAATGAGTTTCGGGGGTGATGCGAAGAAGTCCTCGTTGGTCCTGGAAGCCAGGACGAAGGTGAAGTAGAACGGGAAGATCATGGTCAGGCTCGCGAGAATGAGGATCGCGTGGGCCCAGCCGTTGCGGTTGCGAACCCGCTGGCGGCGCGCCACCTTGGTGGGCAGCGGCGGCGTGGCGATGCGGGCTGCCGGGTCAGCCGTTGCGGTCATGGCGGGTCACGACTCCCGTCGGGCGACGATGCGCCAGTTGATGAGGGCGAACAGGGCCACGATCGCGAAGACACCGTAGGCGATCGCCGCGCCGTAGCCAAAGTTGTTGTTCGTGAAGGCCTGTTGGTAGAAGTACAGCACCATGGTCAGCCCAGCCTGCCCTGGGCCGCCGCTGTTGGGGTTGATCGCGGCGTTGGACGAGAAGATCACCTGCGGCTCGGTGAAACTCTGCAGCCCGGTGATGGTGGAGATGACGACGGTGAAAATGAGCACCGGCCGCAACATCGGCACGGTGACCGACCAGAATGTGCGGAACGCACCCGCGCCGTCGATCTTCGCGGCCTCGTAGATGTCGCTCGGGATCGCCTGCATCCCGGCGAAGTAGATGATCGCGTTGTAGCCGACCCACTGCCACGTCATCAGGGCCGCAATCAGGATCTTGATCGGCCAGTACTCCGTCATCCAGCCGATGCCATGCAGCCCGATCGCCCGCAGGGTCACATTGACCAGCCCGATCTGGTCGTTGAAGGCGGCCTTGAAGAAGATCGCGATCGCGACGATCGAGGTGACACTCGGCAGGAACAGGACGATCTGGTAGAACAGCCGAAATCGCCTGACGGCATTGAGGGCGGCCGCGAGCCCGAGGCTGATCAGCAGCATCGGCACGGTTGCCAGCACCCAGATGATCAGAGTGTTGACCACGGCGCGGCGGAACACCAAGTCGTCCGCGAGGAACTTGAACTGCTGCAGGCCGGCTGGGGTTACCGGGGTGAGCCCGTTCCAGAAATGGAAGGCCAGCCAGGCCGAGAACAGCACTGGGAGCAGCCCGAAGACGGCGAAGAGCAGGTAGAACGGGCTGACCGCGAGGTACTGCGGCCAGGCGCGCAGGACGGCCCCCCGGCGTGCCCCCGGGCGTTCGGCCCGGGCGCGACGCAGGAGTTTCGAGGATGCTGGGCTCACGTCGCGCTCACGCGACGCCCTGGCGAGCGGCCACCTGCTTGGCCGCGGCGACCGCGTCGGTCCAGGCCTTCTCCGGGTCCTTACCGTTCTCGACCTTGGTGAGCTCGTCGTTGTACGGGCTGCCGACCGCGCCGTCCGAGGGGGCGACGTACTGGGAGGGCACGAGTTGTCCTGCCGGGCCGAAGATCTCGATGGTCTTCTGGCCGCCGAAGAACTCCGAGCCGCCGGTCAGCTCGGGTAGGACCCACGCGGCCGGGTCGGCTGGGAAGATCTTGGCATCTTCGAAACCCTTGGCCTCGTTGTCGGCGGAGAGGATCCACTTGATGATGTCGAACGCCGCCTGCGGGTCCTTCGTCGCTGCGGGGATCGTGAGGAACGACCCGCCGTAATTCGTCGGCTTGACCGGGTTGCTCGCCACCCGCCACTTGCCGGCCGTCTTCGGGGCTTCGCTCTGCAGGTCGAGGGCGGCCCAGGCGGCGCCAAAGGTCGCGGCGATCTTGCCGCTCTGCTCATCATTGCTTCGGGTCTGCCCACTCTTGGCGTTCAGGCCGAGCGTCTGGGCTTTCGTCGTGATCAGCCAGGCCTGATGCAGTTCGTCGCTGTCGCCGATGAACTTGTTGTCCTGGCTGACGAACCGCCCGCTGGTCTGACCGATGGCGATGTTCCAGATCGTCGAGAGCTGGTCGATCGGGTAGCTCTTGGGCACCTTGCCGTGCAGTTCTGTGCCCAGGGCGTAGTAGTCGTCCCAGGTCTTCACCGCCTCGCTCACCGCGGTCGGGTCGGACGCCAGACCGGCCTTCTCGAAGATGTCGGAACGGTAGAACATCGCCGTGGGGCCGATGTCGATCGGGTATCCGAGCTGCTTGCCGGTGAGGTCCTGGCCCTCTTTCCACTTCCAGGCCAGGCCGGTCTTGGCGATGTCGGCCGCGCCGAGGGTGTTCAGATCGACGAACTTCGCAGCCGCGGACCGGAAGTAGGGCATGTCCTCGCCCTTGACGCCGGTGATCGACGGGAGGCCCGCACCGGCTGCGAGCGTCGTCTGGAGCTTCTGCTTGAAGTCTCCGCCGACCTTGGTGGCAGTCAGCTTCACGGACGACGCGAACTGCGGCACAGCCGATTTGACGACGGTCTCACTGAGCCCGCCCTCCCAGTACCAGAGCGACATGTCCTGGATGCCGGGGGCGGCCCCGCTGCCGCCGGAGCTGGACGAACAACCGGGCAGCGTCATCACCCCAAGGCCGAGGAGAGCCGCCAAACCCCCACCACGGAGGACGTCGCGACGGGAGACCTGCATGGTGACCCCTTTCTTGGCGAGACTGACCGGGGAACCTCTCACCGAAACCGTCTCGTGACTGATCGATCAATTGAGGGAGCTTGAGGTGTCGTTTGTTGCCTGAACGCTAGTGGAGAAATGATCGAACGCGCAAGGTATCATCGCGAACGTGCAATCAGATGAGCGCAGGGATGCGATCCTCCATGTCATCCGGTCCCAGGGACCGGCCACCGTCGCGGAACTCGTCGATCGTCTCGGGATCAGCGAGGCGACCGTTCGCCGCGACCTGCTCAAGTTGGACGATCGCGGCCTGCTCAAGCGCGTACACGGCGGCGCGCGACCCGTCGAGGCCCGGGACGACGTCTACGCGGACCTGGTCGACCAGCAGGCCGGGCCCAAGGAAGCGATCGCCCGCGCGGCCGCCGAGCGGATCCAGGACGGGCAATCCGTGCTCCTCGACATCGGTACCACCGTCGCCCGGGTGGCCAAGCACCTGCATGCGCGACCAGTCACCGTGATCACCCGAAACCTCGCGGTGTACTCCGAGCTCGCCAACGACGCCCAGATCGACCTCGTCCTGCTCGGCGGCACGGTCCGGCCGCAGCACCGCTCGCTGATCGGCTTCATGACCGAGGAGAACCTCCGCCAGGTCCGAGCCGATGTGCTGATCCTCGGGACGAGTGGGCTGCGCAAGAGCGGCCACTCGGTCGACACGGTGCACGACGAGGTTCCGATCAAGCGCGCCATGATCGCCGCCGCCGATCAGGTCGTGCTGCTCGCGGACTCCTCGAAGGTGCCGGGCACGGGGACGGCGACGGTCTGCGGTCCGGAGGCCCTCGACCGACTGATCACGGACGTGATGCCGGACGCCGAAACGGTCGCCGTCCTGCGCGATCACGCGGTGGAGATCGTCGTCGTCTGAGCCGGATGCCCGGCGGGCTCCGTCGTCCGGAATCCCGGCAGGGAGCCGGACGACGATCGACCCAAGAGTCTCACCCAGCGGATCGAGGAGCTGGACACCCTGATGACCTCACCGGCGGGCCAGCCGGATCGTGAGGATCTGGAACGGGCGCAGGGTGATCTCGAACCCACCGGTGCCGTCCGGGACCAGCACCGGAGCCTCGCCGAGGGGCCGCTCGAGCAGGTCCGAGATGGTCGCCGACGCGACCTCGAACCCGGCCGTGACCCGCGCCCGGGTGCGAGCGCCGCAGGCCTCGTAGAGCCGCAGGACGACGTCGCCCGAGCGGTCCTCCGCCAGCTTGACTGCCTCCAGCGTGACGCCGTCCCCGCTGACCGCGACGATCGACTCGCGCAGCTTGACCGCCTCCAGCGTGGCGCCGTCCCCGCTGACCGCAACGATCGGCTCGGGCCGGGCCCCGAGTTCGGGGGCGCCTCGGCCCGGGACGACCCGCAACGGCAGGTTGAGGTCGTACCCGGCCCGGACGGCGTCCGCGATCTCCGCGCCCGGCACCAGCGCATACGTCAACGTGTGCCGGCCCTGGTCCGCACCGGGATCGGGCACCCTCGGGGCGCGCACCAGGCTGAGCCGGACCGTCGTCGTTGTGCCGCCGTCCGGCCGGGCGCTACGCGTCGTGTCGTGACCGTAGGTCGAGTCGTTGGCGACGGCGATCCCGTAGCCGGGCTCGGCGACGTGCACCCAGCGGTGCATCACCGTCTCGAAGCGAGCCGCCTCCCAGCTGGTGTTCACGTGGGTGGGTCGGAAGATGTGTCCGAACTGGATCTCCGACGCGCAGCGGTCGGCGTGGACGTCGAGCGGGAAGGACGCCTTCAGGAACTTCTCCGCCTCGTGCCAGTCGATCTCGGTGCGGATGTCGAGCCGACCGCTGCCGGCCCGGAGCTCGTAGTACTGGGTCACCCGGGAGGACTTGAAAGACCTGGCCACCCGGACCCGGGCCACCAGCGGGCCGGCATCGACCACGGTCACCTCGTCGGCGTCGGTGAGGTCGACGACCCGGTTGCGGTAGTGCTGATCGACATCCCAGGCGTCCCAGTAGTTCGGGAAGTCCTGGTGCAGCTGCAGGAGATTGGCCCGTTGCCCGGGGGCGACGGCCTCGCGACCGTTCTGTTCATCGATCACCGACGCGAGCAGGCCGTCCGCATCGACGATGACCGTGAGCAAGCCGTTCGACAGAACAATATTGGCCTCGCGGGTGCTGATCTGGACAGTCCCGGCCGCCGGGATGCCTTCCGCCGGATCAGTGTCGAGCGAGGTCAGCCCCGAGGCGGGGACGCTCACGAACCGAGCCAGACCGCCGTTCGCGAGCCGCTGCGTCCCGGGCTCCGCATTGTCCGAGGGCGGCAACTCCACGACCTCCGCCCGCGGGTGCGGGGCCGCGTTGGCCACCAGCCCGGCCGGGCCGAACCCGCCCGAATCCCCCAGCACCGCAAGGGCGGACTCGATCAGCTCCGCCAGCTCCGTGGCGATCCGGCCGTACGTCTGCTCCGCCTCCCGATGCACCCAGGCGATCGAGCTGCCCGGGAGAATGTCATGGAATTGCTGCAGCAGAACCACTTTCCAGATCCGGTCGAGGTCCTCGTACGGGTACGCATACGCCTGCGGTGCGAGCACGGCCGCCATCGTGGCCCACAATTCGGCCTCGCGCAGCAGGTGCTCGCTGCGCCGGTTGCCGGCCTTCGTCCGAGCCTGGCTGGTGTACGTCGCGCGGTGCAGTTCGAGATACAGCTCGCCGCTCCACACCGGCGGCTCGGGGTACTCCTCGCGCGCCGCCGCGAAGAACTCGTTGGGGTCGCGGACGACGACCTTGGGTGCGCCTTCCAGGTCGCCCAGCCGGCGGGCCCGTTCAAGCATCTCCCGGGTCGGCCCGCCGCCGCCGTCACCGTGCCCGAACGGCACCAGAGACATCGTGCCGCGGCCCTTTTCGCGGTAGTTCGTGACCGCCGTAGTGAGCTCTTCCCCGGAGAAGACGGCGTTATAGGTGTCCACCGGCGGGAAATGGGTGAAGATCTGCGTGCCGTCGATGCCTTCCCAACGGAAGGTGTGGTGCGGGAACGGGTTCGTCTGGTTCCAGGAGATCTTCTGGGTGAGGAACCAGTCCATCCCGGCCAGCCGGGCGATCTGCGGGTAGGCCCCCGAGTAGCCGAACGAGTCCGGCAGCCAGACTCCCCGGCACTCGATGCCGAACTCGTCCTCGATGAACCTCTTACCGGTGACGAACTGCCGCACCAGCGCCTCACCGCCGGGAAGGTTGCCGTCGGCCTCCACCCACATGCCACCGACCGGCACCCACTGCCCGGCCTTGGCCGCTGCCTGCATCCGCTGGAAGATCTGCGGGAAGCGGTCCTTGACCCAGGCGTACTGCTGGGCCTGGGAGCAGGCGAAGACGAACTCGGGGTACTCGGTCGCCAGGTGCGTGACGTTGGCGAAGGTCCGGCTGGTTTTCCGGACGGTCTCCCGCAGCGGCCACAGCCACGCCGAGTCGATGTGGGCATGCCCGACCGCCCAGAGGGTGTGGGCGCTGGCCGCCGCCGGTGCCGCGAGGACCTGCACGAGTTCAGCGCGGGCAAGGGCCGCCGTCCCGCTGATGTCGTCCAGATCCAGCGCGTCGAGGGCCCGGTCGATCGCCCGGGCGAGCTCGTAGCGACGCGGCTCGCGCACCGACAGCTGCAGCATGACCTCCTCGAGAACCTCGAGGTCGACCGCCAACTGCCAGACCTCTTCGTCCAGGACGACGAGATCGGCGGCCCGCATCCGGTAGAGCGGCGTCTTCGGCGCCGTCAGCACGTCGCCGAGCAGCGTCGGGCGGAAATCGTCGCTCAGGATGTCGGGGTTGGCGGCCATCTCCAGGAGCAGCGAGATCTGCTCCCCACCGCTCGCCGGGCGGTACAGCGGCACCGTCTGGTTGTCCGGTGCGACGCCCTTGATCGGCGTCCCGTCTGCGGTGTGGACGAGCGCCTCAGCCTGGTTGCCGGGCCAGTCGCCGACGAAGCCGAGGTCGAACCGCGCCTCGACTCGCCGTCCGGCCCACTCAGCGGGCACCTGGCCGGTGGCGCGTACCCACGTGGTCGACCACGGAGCGCCCCACGCAGTGCCGACGCCGAACGGCTCATAGGCGGCGGCGAGCGCCTCGTCAACCGATACCGGTTCGCCGGGCACGTGCCAGGCCTGCAGCTGCAGGGGCACACGGAGGGCATGGACCGCGGGCCGGATCTTGTGCGTCAGCGCGCGGCGGACGCGCCCTTCCACGAGCGATCGGTCGTCGTGCACGAGATTCTCCGGTTGGTTTCGTCGGGTTGGTCTACAGCCCGCAGGTCATCCAGTCTGGCGGCTGGACGGGTCAGGCTCGGCCGCCACGCTCGAACACCGCGGCAACCTCGGGAATTCGGCTGATGTATCCGGTGAGCAGTTCGCGGGCGACGCTCACGGACGGGACCAGGGGATGCAGCGCGAAGGCGCGCAGGGCCTCAGTACGGTCACCGTGCACGGCCGCCGCGATCACATGCCGCTCGACCGCCTTGACCTGCTGCATCAGGCCGGCCTGGTGCAGGTCCGGGGGCGCGGTGGGCAACGGGTGAACACCGGTGGCATCGACGGTGACCGGTACCTCGACGACGGCGTCCGGCGGCAACGCCGCGATGGTCTCGCCGTTTCGGACGTTGAGGATCATCGACGAGCGCTGGTCCCGGGCAATGGCGGCCATCACGGTGAGCGCGACACCGGCGTAGCCCTGCTGAGCCGGGTCGGTCTCGGGCAGCCGGGCGTAGGTCGGGGCGCCTTGCACCCCGCCAAGTGCCTCTGCCATGTAGCTGGCGTTGCGGTCGTCGACCGTGTGCCGCCACCGCTCGACGGCGGTCGCGCCGTCCGACCCGAGCTCAGCGAAGAACTTGTGCTGGCTGCGGGCGACGAACTCGCCGCGAGTCATCGCGGACTCCTTGATCCGCCGCACCGCGTCCCGATTGCAGTAGTAGTAGTACAGATACTCGTTGGGCAGGCTGCCGAGGGTCTGGAGCCAGTCGACGCCGAAAAGCTGTGCCTCTTCCAGTTGTGCGACCCGTTCTGGATCGGCGAGCAGGTCGGGCAGCACGTCCGTCCCGTCGACCAGCAGTCGGCGCACCCAGCCGAGGTGGTTGAGGCCGATGTAGTCGAACTGCACTGTGGTCGGGTTGTATCCGAGCAGTTCGCTCGCGCGCTGGGCGAGCCCGGACGGCGTGTCGCAGATCCCGAGCACTCGCTCGCCAAGGATCGACTGCATCGCCTCGGTGATGATGCCGGCGGGATTGGTGAAGTTGAGCACCCATCCGGTCGGCGCCAGGCGGCGCACTCGCTCAGCGACGTCGACCATGAACGGGACGGTCCGTAGCGCGTACGCCAGGCCGCCCGGCCCGGTCGTCTCCTGACCGAGGACGTCGAGGTCCAAGGCGACCCGCTCGTCGTGGCAGCGGCCTTCCAGCCCGCCGACGCGCACCGCCGCGAAGATGAAGTCGCTGCCGTCGATCGCCGCGTCCAGATCCGTGACGATCTCGAGCTTCGGGGCGTCCGGAAAGGCTGCGGCAAGCTCGGTGAGGATCGTGCGCATCCCCTCCAGACGCACGGTCGACGTGTCGTAAAGGGTCACGTGATCGACTCGCGGAACCCCTTGATCGCGCAGCAGGGCCTGCCAGACAAATGGGGTGCGGAAGCCGCCGCCACCGAGGATGGCCAGCTTCACACCCGCACCGCCGAGCGCCGGGGCAGGTCACAGTCGTCGGGACAAGGACCGATGGTTTGAGCACTCACGCAGTCAGACTATGACTGTTCGATCAAATTTGGCTAGTCTTGGCGCTCGCAGGCTGATCGCTTGATCAATCAATGGCTGGACGGCGGAAGGAGCGGCATGCTCAACTCTGTGCCGGTCGCGGCCGGGACCCTGGACCTGGTCGTGGCCGGACGCGCGTTCTACGACCTTGTCATGTCCGGCGTGCGCCCACCGGAACCCGGCGGCGAGGTCTTCGCAGACCACCTTGCTGTTTCGGCCGGTGGTGCCGCGACCCGGGCGGTCGCCGCCGCCCGACTGGGCCTGCGGACCGCGCTCGTCGCCGTCGTCGGTCAAGATCGCTTCGGCGACCACCTGGTCGAGTTGCTCGCGGCCGAGCCACACCTGGAGACCGGCTGGCTGCAGCGCCACGACCAAGTCAGGACGGCGGTCACCGTTGCCCTGACCGACGGGCACGATCGCAGCTTCGTGACCTACGAGGACCCGCGTATCGCCGCCATCGAGGTCACCCCACTCCTTCCAGCCGTGCGCGCCTGCCATGTCGGGCTCGTCGAGGGGGTTCCCGACTGGATGCGGGCGCTGCGCGGCGCGGGCACCTTTGTGGTGGGTGGCGTTGGCTGGGACGAGACCGGCCAGTGGTTGCCCGCCGTCCTCGATCGGCTCACCGACATCGACGCTTTCGTGCCCAATGAGGATGAGGCCCTGCGTTATACCCGCGCGGACGACGTCCGGTCGGCGACCACGCTGCTCGCCGAGCGCGTCGGCCTGGTCTGCACTACCCGGGGTGCCGCCGGGGCGCTCGCCGTCGACGCGGGTACCGGTGAGCGGGTGGAGGTTTCGGCTCCCGAAGCCACCGTGCTCGACCCCACCGGGGCCGGCGACTGCTTCGTGGCGGCGTTCGCGGCCGGTCGGATCGCGGGCCTCGACCTTCGCACGACGGTCGCGTTCGCCGTGGTCAGCGCGTCGCTGTCGGTGGCTCGCCTCGGTGGAGCGAGCTCGGCGCCAGCCCGGGACGAGGTGGCCGGCGCCGTCCGACAAGGGCTCGCCCAGGGCGATCTGCCCGCTGCGAACTGGGACGACGTACTGCAATTGCTGGAATGCTGACGATCAGCCAGATGCCGCTACGGTTGCTGTGCGAGAGCGGCCGGGCTACCGTCACGCTCCTGCCCTTCCAGATCCTGACCGTCCGTCTGCGACGGGCCTGAAGTCGCCGTCCCGGCTGAGGAGAGTTCATGGGCCTGTCCTATTACGAGAGCTTCGATCCCGGCACCGGGTCGCTACCGCCACGCGCGGCATTCCGGTCGAATGCCGCCGGTATCGATCTCGCCGGGCAGTGGCGGTTTCTGCTCTCCCCGACGGTGGCCGAGGCGCCGACCGGGATGGCCGATCCCGAGTTCGACGACTCCGCCTGGTCGCTGTTGCCGGTGCCGTCCAGTTGGCAGATGCACGGTCACGGGCGGCCCGCGTACACGAACATGGCGTACCCGTTCCCGATCGATCCGCCACGAGTGGCTACCGACAACCCGACCGGCGATCACCGTTGCTGGTTCGAGGTTCCGGCCACCTGGACCGGCCAGCGCGCCGTCCTTCGATTCGACGGCATCGACTCCTGCGCCAAGGTGTGGCTGAACGGCATCGAACTCGGCGTGACTCGCGGCAGCATGCTGGCGACCGAGTTCGACGTCACCGATGAATTGCGGCCCGGGGCAGCGAATCTGCTGGCGGTACGGGTACATCAGTGGTCCTCGGGCAGCTATCTCGAGGCACAGGACATGTGGTGGCTGTCCGGCATCTTCCGGGATGTCACGCTGTTGTCCCGCCCTGCCGAGGGGATCGAGGATTTCTTCGTCCACGCCGACTACGACCACCTCACCGGTACCGGCACGCTACGGATCGACACCGAGGCACCGGCCAGGATCAGCGTGCCGGAACTGGGTCTGGTCGACGTTGCGGTCAATGCCGATCATGTGGTGGACGTCGAGCCCTGGTCTGCCGAGATCCCGCGACTGTACGACGCACTCCTGTCCACCGGCACCGAAGAGGTCCAGGTCCGGCTGGGGTTCCGCACCGTGCGGGTGGCGGATGGGCTCCTAACCGTGAACGGCAAGCGCATCCTGCTCCGAGGGGTGAACCGGCACGAGTTCCATCCCGATCTCGGCCGGGTCATACCGGCCGAGGTGGTTCGCTCCGAACTGCTGCTGATGAAGCGGCACAACATCAATGCCATTCGTACCAGCCATTATCCGCCACATCCGATGGTCCTCGACCTCTGTGACGAACTCGGGTTCTGGTTGATGGACGAATGCGATATCGAGACCCACGGATTCGAAAGAAACAATGGCTGGGCGGGCAATCCGAGTGACGACCCGCGCTGGGAAGATGCGTACGTCGATCGCATGCGGCGCACCGTGGAGCGGGACAAGAACCACCCGTCGGTGATCATGTGGTCGCTCGGGAACGAGAGCGGGATCGGCCGCAACCACGAGACGATCGCCGAGTGGACGCGTTTCCGTGACCCGAGCCGACCGATCCACTACGAAGGCGACACCGCCTGCCGTTACGTCGACGTCTTCAGCCACATGTACGCCTCACCGGATGAGGTGGACGCCATTGGCCGGCTCGCCGAGGAGCGCTTTCCGGGCGCGTCCGACGAGTTGGACGCACGGCGTCGGCGGATGCCGTTCATTCTTTGCGAATACGCCCACGCGATGGGCAATGGCCCCGGCGGCCTGCGCGACTACCAGGACCTTTTCGAACGGTATCCGCGGTGCCAGGGCGGGTTCATCTGGGAGTGGCTCGATCACGGAATCCGCCGCCGGACGCCGGACGGGCGGGAGTACTTTGCCTACGGCGGAGACTTCGGCGAGCCGTTGCACGACGGTAATTTCGTCATCGACGGCCTGGTCTCGGCCGACCGCACGCCTTCCCCGGGGTTGGTAGAACTGGCCGCGGTATTCGCACCGATCAAGATCGAGTTCGACGGGCTCGACCGGTTGCGGATCACGAACCTGAACGACTACGCCACCCTCGACGAGATCGCCTTCGGCTGGGTCTTGGAAGAGAACGGCCACCAGATCGCGGACGGCGAGCTGCGAGTTGCCCGCCTGCTGCCGGGTGAACAAACGGATCTGGAACTACCCAAGCTCCCCGGCACCACCGCCGAGAGCTGGCTGACGGTCTCGGCTCGCACGGCTCGGGACACCGCCTGGGCACCGGCCGGGCACGTGATCACCAGTGGGCAACTGTGCGTCCGGCCGACCCCGGAGTACGAGCAGGAATTTGCTCCCGCCGCCGGTGACCCCGGTTCAGTTGCGGCCTTGCGGCTCGGTCCGGCCACCTTCGACCCGGTACGCGGAACGCTGAAGCAGCTGGGTGATCTCGTGATTGACGGCCCTCGGCTGGATGTCTGGCGGGCACCCACCGACAACGACCTCGGCGAAGGGCGGGGCCAGTACCTGGCTCGCAACTGGCGCGAGGTCGGCTTGCACCGGATGACTCATACGCTGATCTCGCTGACCGCCGACGAGACGTCGATCGCGATCGTGACCCGGGTCGCGGCGGCGAACCAGCGCGAAGGTCTGCTGACGGAATACCACTGGACGGCCGGACCGGACCGCTTGAGGCTGCGGCTGACCGTCACCCCGGACGGCGAGTTCTCGGTTCCCTTGCCCCGGCTAGGGGTTCGACTCGCGCTACCGGGCGCCTTGACGAACGTGGAGTGGTTCGGCGGTGGGCCTGGGGAGGCGTACATCGATTCCCGCCAGGCGGTCCGGATCGGTCGATACACCTCGACGCTTGACGATCTCCAGACCCAGTACGCGTTTCCGCAGGAGAATGGCAATCGGGTAGATGTCCGCTGGGTGGCGCTTACCGATGCGGCCGGCGCCGGGCTGCGAGTCACCGGTCACCCGGTGTTCGACTTCGCCGCCCGGCCGTGGACCTCAGAAGCGCTCGATGCCGCCAAGCACACCATCGACCTCGCCCCGGACGGCCACACCTACCTGAACATCGACGCCGGACACACCGGCATCGGCAGTGGGTCGTGCGGACCTGGCCTGCCGGATCGCTACCAACTCATGGCAGCGCCGACAGTCCTGGTGGTCGACTTCCAGCTCATCCGGTCCTCCGACTGACAAGAGCCTGCCCGGTGGATGAAGATCCACCGGGCAGGCTCTGGTTTCTAACGGTCAGGCTCTGGCTCGAACTGTTCAGGCTCTGGTTTCGAACCCGTCAGGCCCTGGTTCGAACCCGTCAAGCTCTGGCTCGAACCGGTCAGGCGATCATCTGGACGGGGACTCCCAGCGGGAGCATCTTCGCCAGCTTGGTAATCGCCGCGTTGCGCATTCGGATACACCCGTGGCTCACGTCCTTGCCGACGCTGCTCGGGTCGTTCGTCCCGTGGATACCGATCTGGCCGTCTCCACCGAGGAACTCGTCCAGGACGTTCGAGTACCCGGAGAGGCCGTAGGCGTACGGGCCGTAGGAGCCACGGGGATTGCTGGGGCGAAGCAGCTCCTTCAGGTAGAAGACGCCACCGGGAGTCGGCGTCGTCCCCTTGCCCAGCCCGACCGGCTCCTGCATCACGACCTTGCCGGCGCGATACAGGCTCAGCTCGTGCTTCTTGGTGGACACCGTGATCCGGTAGTTGAGCTGTGACAACTTGACGTCGGCCGCCCGCACCCAGCCCTGGGACTCGTTCGGACGGATCGGCAGCAGCACCCGCAACCGGTCGGACTTTCGCTCCTGGACCAGGAACACCAGCGGCCCTCCGGAGGCCACCGGGTTAGCCATCGTCTGGGCGCTGGCCGACCCGGTCGCACTGCTGTAGATCTTGATCTTCTTGACCAGGCTGCGCGCAACCAGGTTGACGTCATCGACCCGAACCGCCCCGGAGGCACCCACCGCCTTGCCCCACTGGGTCTTGGCCGACCCAGCGCCCTGCTTACCGCCCGACGTGGGCTGCCCGGCATTGGGCACGTTGCCGGTTGCACCGGCCTGGCCAGGGACGGCGCTCTGTGCCGCGACGTCCTTGTCGCCGCTACAGCCCGCCGTCAACAACCCGGCCAGGGCCAAGGCCGCCACGAAGGCAACGCGACGAGTGCTGGGCCGGTGGGCCGAGCTGCTAATCCGTGTAGACACCCCTGCTCAGCCGGTGTAGTTCGGGTCACCGGGCACGGGGTCGGCGACGGGCGCCTTGTCCGCTGCCGTGACCTTGAAGATCTGCAGGTCGTAGACCAGGAACGGTGTGGAGTCCTGGCCGGGCTCGGTGTCGGCGTCGAAGCAGGCCGCGATCAGGCCGTAGAGGTCCCCAGGCTTGGCGCTGGACGGGATCTTCACCTTCGTCGCCCAGGATCCGTCGGCATCAGTGGAAAGGACCTTGTCGATGATCAACTCGCCGTCATCGCTCTCCAGCGACTCCCCGTCGCCCATCAGGATTTCCACCTTCGGTCCGACTGCGCCGCCGCCGTCCACGCACTTCGTCTTCGACTTCACCTTGACCACGGTTCCGGCCGGTCCATGGGCCGGCTTCATCCCGAATTTACCGGTGAGGAGCTCTTCGCCAGGGTCACCTGGGTCTCCCGGATCACCGGGATCGCCGCTCGAGGTTGCGGTCGGGTCCGGCTCAGAGGTGGGGACGTCCGTCGGCTCAGGGACGTCGGTCGGTTCCGGACCGACGGTGGACGTCGGTTCCGGCACAACAGTGGGCGTCGGCTCCGGCGCGACAGTGGCGGACGCCGCCGGGGTGGGGGTGGAGTCCGCATGCGCGGCCATGGGCAGGAGCCCGATCGGCAAGATGAACGCGCCGAGCAGGACGGTGGGCAACCTACGCACGTGGGACTCCTGATATCTGATGTTCACGGATGTGCGATTAAACAGCATCTGGAACATCCGTGCAGCAACTAGCCAATATTCATTTATCGCGATACAACTACCGAGCGTTACGAATGATTCTGAATTGGGAATATTGCAAGATCGTGATACGCCGAGTGGCCTGCCGATAACGGGGCGGGATTCGAATCATGAGCCTATAAGCCAATCGCTCGCGTTCATTAGCCGATTCGATTAATTGTGATCATGCGACATAGCCCACTCCCGGGCCACCGCCGCGCACGCGCTCCCTCAGCCAGGACGCACCTTTTGCTGCGATATGAGATCATGTCTACCAAATTCGGCATTGATCACGCAGCCTTGTACCACCCGTGATCCCGGTCGGCGACCTGGAGGACCACCGATGACTCTGCCCGATCTCCCCGACAGTCCACCCACCACCTCCGCTCAGCGTTCCCGAAGGGACGCTGCCGCAACTAATCTGGCCCCCGGCGGACTGGCGGGCGGACGGCTCGGGGCACCGGGGTTGATG
>DATINJ010000029.1:0-19322 GCA_035474375.1 Kineosporiaceae bacterium
ACGCTGACCGCAAATACCGATCCCGACCAGCACTTGACCGTCTGGACCGCCGCTCCAGGCTCTGCCACCCATGAGCGGTTGCGCATCCTGGCCTCCTGGGCCGCCGATCAGAACCTGCCGGCCTCTCCCTCGCCCAGCTGAGAACGGGTGATCGGGCCGCCGCCGCGACGCTGGGGGGAGCGTCTGGCGCGGCAGCGGCCCTCAAGGTGCGGCAGTCGGTGGGGGGCCAGCTGCCGCACGTATGGGGGTACTCAGTGCTGGCTCGTCGCCAGGCGCTGGAGTATGCGATTCGCAGCAGGGTCTCGGCCGTGATGGGTAGGAGTTCCGCTCAGGCCTGGCGTGCGATGAACTGCGGCGGGTGGGTACCCGCAGGAGCCTGCCAGGACCGTGACTGCGGTGGCAGGGAGAATTTTGTCCCTGCTTGGCAAACCAGCGTGGCACCCTGTCAAGCTATTGATCACCGCTGTCATGAGAAATGCCATAGTAGCGATAAAGAATTTCTAGATCGCCCTCCTGAGCATTCACTCGAACTGGGATTCCTCCGGTTGTGAGACATGTCCCGTCAACGCTTCCATCGGGTTGGACGCCGACATCGTGCATCGATCCCAAGAATTGGTCGAAATCGCCAACCTTGCTCCGATCCCACCATCCGAAATAGACTTTCGGATGTCCTTTGAAGATTCGAATCTCGAAATATTCTACTTTTTCCCCGAAGGCGGCTCCATGAATACGGAAGGGCACCATGACGTTCTTGTGGTTCTCGTAATCGATCAGTCGCTGGGCGGCCGCGGCCGCCCCTTTTTTGGGTCGTCCAAATAAACCAGAAAGGAACCAGGCTGCGGGTATCTCGATTAACCAATCAAACATGGTCACCATCTCATATTTTTCGATAGTCTCGTTGGATCATCGTATATCGTCAAACCAGCAGTGCTGTCGCCGGACCGACGCCAAGGGACAGTCGTGGTGCCCGAGGATGCCAAGACGAGCAGCACGCTTGGCCAACGTGTTCGGGAGGAGCGCCGTGTCCGTACGAGAGAAGAACCAGCGAGAACAACGGTCTGTCGGCAGCAGGTTGCTCCAAGCCGGTCCTATGGCTGCGGCGGGAATCGGTGCCGCGCTAACGGGTGGTGCTTGGTTACTCTATTCCAAGACACCTGGCCAAGGATTCGGCCATGCTATCGCCGACCACCTGCTCCTGCCTGGAGCGCTACTCGTATTTGCCGCCTTCGGCGTTGAATTCCTGGCGAAGCGAATCAATGATCGACGGGCTGAAGTCGAGCAGAACCGCGTCAAGCGCTTGGAGTTCCTCCATCGATTGAGAGCCGCCCATGTCCGGTGTGCCATCATGCAGAAACTCATGTATGTCGATCGGTCAAGTGAGACCTACAAGCAGCAACTTCATGAGCTCATCCGACTTACGCCGGAGGTGGAAGACATAGAGGCGGATATGTCCGCTACCGAGAGCCTATTCCAACAAGACAAGACCACGATCGTCAAAGGAATCCAGGCGATTGTAGCCTTTCTCGACGAAGGATACGACGAATTCGTCAAGTTCAACCAGGGCAAATCTGAGGGCGGCTTAGGTTGGCTGGATGAGCTCCTTAAGTGTCCTGTGCATTTCCCGGAAAGTTATGATGAAGCACTGAGGAACAGTAAGGGCATAGTTCGTTCATACGTCTTCGGAGACATCCCCCCTCCGAAGACTCTGTCTACAGAGAGGTGCCCGCCTGACTGCTGGACGAGATCCACTGCGTGATCAGGCAGCGCAATCGCACATAATGCAACCATGGCCAGCGGAGACAGTAGAAGAGCAATCACACAGGCGCTAGCCGCAGTGAAGTCCGGAGACGACTCGACGGCAACGAATTTGGCAGCACAGGCGGCGAACCAGGGCAGTCCGCTCGGCGCGTCACTCGCCCAATACCTCGAATCCATACAGGAGGAAGCCGTTTACGCTTCACCCGCTGGGTTCGAGGCGTTCATCGAGGGCGGCGGCAACGTCCCCCTCTACCGGGCTGTCAGCAACGCTCTGGCCGACTTGTACGACCGACTCCGGCCGGCAGCGCTGCTCGACATCGGCTGCGGCAACGGCCGTGCCCTCATACCTGCGCTGCAGGTGGCACAGCACCAACCCGAGCAACTCGACCTCGTGGAGCCTTCGGAAGCTCTCCTGGCGGCCGCGGTGAAGCGCCATGCCGAAACTGCACTGTCGGCTGCCCTCCGGACCTGGCCAGGTACCGTTCAGGCATTCCTGGAGACCTTGCCCGCAGGCAGTCATTGGCCCATGGTGCAGTCCACCTTCGCCATGCACACCATCCCGCACGAAGAGCGAACCGCCGTTCTCGCACGACTGCGTGCCCACCTCGACGTCCTTGTCGTAGTGGACTTCGACGTCCCGAACCATCCCACCGGTTCAACCAATCACTTGAGCTTCTTAGCCCAGACGTACGAGCAAGGACTGGCCGAGTACGACGCCGACCAGGAACTGGTGGCCCAGGGCTTTCTCATGCCAGTGCTGGTCGGGCAGTTACGACCGGGAGCGACCCGGGTCACCTGGGAACAGAGCAAAGAGCAATGGCTGGACCAAATGAAGGTAGCCGGGTACGCCGACGTAGAGGTTCGCCCGCTGTACAACTACTGGTCTTCCCCCGCCTTCGTGCTCACGGCGCGAGCTAGCTGAGCACGTCGACTCAGGGTTCGATATCGACAATCCGTGCGTCAATCGCACGCACGGTCATGCAGAGCCATGCCGATCGACGACACTTACCTGTATTGGTGGAGTCGGGTATTGGAAGTCTCCGAATGCCTGTCGCATCAGCCCCGTGCCACTGCGGTTAGCAGCGGCATGACGGCCTCGTGGAGGTCCTCGAAGCGGCGGTAGTGGACGGCTGTCATCCCGCTCACTCGAGCGGCGTCGATGTTGTCCTTGCTGTCGTCGACGAACAAGCAACGCTCGGCGGGCACGCCTGCCCGGTCAGCGGCGATCGCGTAGATCCGAGGATCGGGCTTGGCGATCTGGACGATGGAGCTGTTGACGACGTCGTCGGCCAGGTCAGCCAGACCGAGGGCATCCAGGTCGTCGTCGAGCCAGACGGTCGCGTTCGTGACCAGGACGACGGGTACCCGTTTCCGGAGCTCGCGGATCAGTTCCACGACTTCTTGGTCTGTGCGGGACGGGGCGTAGGCGAACTCCCTGGCCAACTGCTCGGCCAGTTCGCGGGTCGTCAGTGCGGTGAGCGCCTCGGCGATGGAGGCAGTCCACTGCATCCGGCTGATCTGCCCGAGGAGCAGTGGAAGATCGCGTTCTGGTGCGAACGCCAGCTCCATGGTCGTATCGAGGTCGATGCCGGCGATTGCTTCCAGACGGTGAACCTTGCCGAGGTCGTAGTGGCGGATCACGCCGTCGAGGTCGCAGAGAACGGCATCACAGGGCTGAGCAGTCACGACAGGGAACGCTCCTCGTAGTTTTTCGTTGGCTGACGTCGGCGGCCTAGGCGGCCCAGTCGCCACCGGATGCTTCTGCCACTGGACGGCGACTTGGATGTCGTCTGGGGTGCCGATCTTCGCCTTGCCCTGTCGGGTCGTGACGAGCTCGCGGACCAGGGCGGCGACCGGCATCGGGGAGGTTGACGGGCGAGGCTCCGAAGGCGATCGCGAGACCGTGTCTGGCTCGGCGAAGTCGCCGGCCTGAAGGACTCACTCAAGCACCTGCGCCCAGGTCGGCGGCGGTCAGTGCCAACTGGAGCCATGCTTGGTAGACGCCGGGGCAGGTCGAGCGACAGAACCGCGGCGGATGAGCGGGCAGGCAATGCGCGTGATCGCACCTTCCCCGTGGGCCTCCCAGTCGATCGGGACCTCGTCACTGAGAAGCTGCGCGATCGCCAGCCGTCCCATCTCCTCGTGCAGTTCGTCGATGCAGACGGCCAACCCTGCCTGCTCTTCTGGATCCGCGAGATCGCAGACCCCGACGGCGCCTGGACCGGCGCGCTCAGCCTTCCCTACCGGCTGAGCCTCGACAGTGCAGCCGCCGACCCACTTCGGCTCGCGCCGCATCCGACCGTTCCGCCACCCGGCACAGACGATCCGAGAACCGGTGTGCGGCACATTACTCTCGCCGACGGAGACGCCGCCCACCTCACACCAACCGGCCCCCCTCACCTGGCCGTCGACGTCCGGTACGAGCGGGGAACGGTGATCGTCACATCGAATGGAACTCAGACGAGGGTCTCCGACGTTCCCGGGCCGGTGCACGTACTCGTTGACGGTCCCATCGTCGAGGTCTGCACCGGGACCGCACTCGTCGGTCTGACAACCAACGGCTGACGACGCTCGACGACCCGCGCTGACCCACTCCCGGGTCTTCGGCGGTGGCTTCCATTGCGTCACTCTCGATGTGCGCCCGCGCGGCTCGCTGGAAACCTACAGCTGAGATCGGTCTCGGTGGACTCCTGATCGGCTTAAGGTTTTCGCTCAGCCGATGCGGTCCGTCACCGGCTCCTGGCGAAGCGGCGGGGGTGCCGTTGAGGAGCGGACGACGACCTCGACCGGTGGGGTGCTCGCCGGTGGCAGGTCTTCGTCGGGCCTCTCGATGGCATGCACGAGAAGCCTGAGCCCTTCCTTTGCCGCGGCGTCGAACGGCTGGCGCACAGTGGTCAGGGGTGGAGTCACGAAGGCGTAGACCGGGTTGCCGTCAAACCCGACGACGCTGACGTCGTCCGGAACCCGACGACCGGCTTCCCGTAGCGCGTGGATCACGCCGATGGCCATGTCGTCGCCCGCCGCGAATACTGCAGTCACGGTGGGGTCAGAAACCAATTCGCGGCCTGCGGCATATCCGGAAGCGGCCGACCAGTCGCCCTCGATGACCGGCGGGGCAGCCCTGCCCCTGGCCTCCAGCGCGGCACGCCATCCTTCGAGCCGGTCCTTGGCGGCGTACCACGGCTGCGGTCCGGCGACGTGATGGACCGTCGCGTGCCCCAGATCCAGTAGATGCTCGGTGGCAGCCTGGGCCAGGAGGTAGGAACCGACCCCCACGGCCACGGCCCGGGAAGCGGTGAAAACCGGTGGTGCACCGAGGAAGAGGACCGGCACACCGACGCGGACGGCGACCTCGCCCTGATCCCTCGGCTCAGAGAGGACGATCCCGTCGACGCCCTGCTCGAGTAGTGACTCCACGGCGCCAGCGATGCCTGATGCGTCACCGTCCTGCGTGCTGACCACCCGCAAGGCATAGCCGGCGTCCCGAACGGCTCGTTCGATACCGACGAGCAGCGAGGCGACACCGTATCCGGCTGACCCGAGGGTCACCACACCGATGGAACGAGTTCGACCAGAAGCCAACATCCGAGCGGCATTATTCAACCGATAACCGAGCTTTTCGGCGGCCTCGAGAACGCGTTGGCGCACCTCGGCGGAGACGTACGGCTCGTCGTTGAGCACCCTTGACACCGTCTTGCGCGAGACCCCGGCCACCCGGGCTACGTCCGCGCTGCGCGGTGAAGCTGGGATTCCGCCCGCTCCCACCACGTGTGCCATGACGTCTCCTGCTTGCTGAATGCGTGAATAGGGCGAGGTCAACTACCTGACCGCGCGGTCATGTCTAAGGCCCGCAAGATGCGAGTGTCAAGTTTTCCGACGACGCAACTCCCTCGACGTGGCACCCCGAGCGCTCATCGAGGGAAGGAGCTTGACAAGGGACCCAGAGGTAGATCTATGTTCTGCTCATTGTCGTTCGATCATGTTTGATCGTGATCATCTCCCCGACGCGCGTCGTCATCGCCGGGCTCCACCCAGCAACAACAAGCCGACCTCTCGGCACTTCCTCCACCGGAGTTGACTCCCATGAGTTCAGTACGCCCGCTGCGCGTCCCCGGCATCACCTACGGCGGCGACTACAACCCCGAGCAATGGCCCGAAGAGGTCTGGGCCGAGGACATGCGCCTGATGCGTGAAGCCGGGGTGACCATGGTCAACCTCGGGATCTTCGCCTGGGCCCTGCTCGAACCCTCCGAAGGCGTCTACGACTTCGCCCGGATGGACCGCATCCTCGACCTGCTGCAGGCCAACGGCATCGCCGCTGACCTGGCCACCCCCACTGCGGCCCCGCCCGCCTGGTTCTTTCGCGCCCACCCGGAGGCCCTGCCGGTCGACAAGGACGGCCGTTCCCTCTGGTATGGCAGCCGCCAGACCTTCTGCCCCAGCAGCCCCGCCTACCGCCGGGCCGCCCTGAGCATCGCGAGAATGCTCGGTGAGCGTTACGCCGAGCACCCGGCCGTGGCCATGTGGCACATCCACAACGAGTACGGCTGCCACAACGCCGCCTGCTATTGCGACACCAGTGCCAGTGCCTTCCGGCACTGGCTGCGGGACCGCTACGGCGACGACTTGGCTGCGCTCAACCACGCCTGGGGCACCACCTTCTGGAGCCAGTGGTACTACGACTGGGAGGAGATCCTGCCGCCGCGCGCCACCGGAGCTCCACCCAACCCCACCCACCAACTCGACTGGCGCCGCTTCTGCTCCGACGAACTGCTCTCGCTCTGCACCGCCGAACGCGACGTCTTGCGTCAGGCGGCCCCGCACATCCCCGCCACCACCAACTTCATGGTGATGCGCACTTTTGACGCCCTGGACTACTGGCGCTGGGCGCCTGAGCTGGACATCGTCTCCAACGACCACTACCTGATGTCCGACGACCCGGAATCGGACGTCGACGTCGCGCTCAGCGCCGACCTCATGCGCTCTCTCGCCGGCGGCCCCTGGCTGCTGATGGAGCACTCGACCGGCGCGGTCAACTGGCAGCCCGTCAACCGCGCCAAGCATCCCGGCGAGATGCGCCGCAATGCCCTCGCGAACGTGGCCCGCGGAGCCGACGGCATCTCCTTCTTCCAGTGGCGAGCCGCCATTGCCGGGGCCGAGCAGTGGCACTCGGCGATGCTGCCGCACGCCGGCACCGACAGCCCGATCTGGCAGGACGTCGTGCAACTCGGCGCGGACCTGAAGGCCCTCGCCGAAGTTCGCGGCAGCACCGTTGCCGCCCGGGTCGCGATCGTCTGGGACTGGGACGCCCGCTGGGCCCTGGAGCTACCCTCCCAGCCCAGCGGCGAACTGCGCTTTCAGGACCTGGTCCGGGATTGGTACACCCCGCTGTGGCGAGCCGGGATAGCCGTGGACTTCGTCCGTCCGGACGCCGATCTTGACCGTTACCGCCTGGTTCTGGCACCCAGTCTCTATCTGGTGAACGACGCCGGGGCGGCCAACCTGGAAGCCTTCGCCGAGCGCGGTGGCACCCTGGCTGTCGGCTTCCACAGCGGCGCGGTCGACGAGAACTGCCACATCCGGCCCGGCGGGTACCCCGCTGCCTTCCGGGACATCCTCGGCGTCCGGGCCGACGAGCTGTTCCCATTGCTGCCCAGCCAGACACTTCAGCTCACCGGGCAGGTCCGCACCGGTGCCACCGCCACCCAGTGGTCCGAGCGGATCAAGCTCGCGGGCGCTGAAGCCGTGGCGTACTTCGCCGACGGGCCGCTGGCCGGAGGACCAGCTGTCACCCGCCACGCGCCGGGCAGCGGAATCGCCTGGTACCTGGCTACCCGGCCGGACCCCGTGACCCTCGCCGCACTGATGGACCGGATCTGCGAGGAGGCCGACGTCCAGCCGGTGCTCGTTGATGCGCCGAGTGGCCTCGAGGTCGTCCGGCGCACCGGCACCGATGCGGACTACCTGTTCCTGATCGACCACGCGGGAGCCGGCGCCAAGGTCGTCGCCGACGGCATCGAACTGCTCACCGGCCATGCCGTCCACGGGGCCGTCACGGTCCCGGCCGGAGGTGTCGCGGTCGTCCGCGAGTCACACAGCAGGGGGTTCCTGGACGATGTCTAGGAGATGAGGGTGATCCCAGGTCCCGGCGCGGATCATCCGCCAGCTGCGCTGATCACCTCGGGGGTGAGCAATGCACCGGCGAAGTCGGCGCGGGCGGCAGCCACCACCTCCGGGTCGGGCTCGGCGGCGGCGAACCAGGGCTCCAGGTCGCGCGCCTGGACCAGGTGGCCGCCCCCGGTCAGGGGCCGCACCTCCCAGTCGGGGAGGGGGCCGAGCCGGGACAGGTGGGCGGCGGTCAGTATCTGGATCCCATGGGCGTCCGGTACGTACTGGTCCCACAGCCGTCGGTAGCGGTTGACCTTCGCCTCGGATACGTGTGGCAGCGCCGGAACGGCGCCGGCCAGGCCGGTCCAGGACGTGACCGGGTAGCGGCCGGTCCGGAGGAAGGCGACGTCGAGCTGGTTCGCGAACTCCAGGAGTAGTTCGCGCAGGTGCTCCACCCGCGCGCGCCAGTCCGGGCCGTCGTCCCTGACCTGGCAGGTGACCTGGCCCCAGGCGCCCAGGTCGGCCAGCCTCGCCGCCGCCGGTGCGGTGTAGGCGACCCCCGCAGTGTGGTTGTGCTCGGCCGCCCACACCAGGTGCTCCGCGACGTCGTCACCGGAGAATTCCGACCGGGACCGCCCCATCGTGAGCTGAACGGTGGCGCCGGGGAGAGCTGCCCACCCGACCAGGTATCGGCAGAGGGCGGTGGTGGTCCCGGCGTCCACCGTCCACCGAGGCGGTCCCCAGCGGCCGACGGTGCCAGGCGGTGGCTCCTCGTTCATCCGGAAGGCGAGGTAACCCGCCGGTCTGATCGCGGTGTCGAGGCCGGACACCCACTCGGACGGCGGCGGTATTGGGGCCGGAGCCAGCGTTCCGGACCAGCCGGCCCGCGTCAGCTCCTCGGTGAAGGCGCTGAGCCAGGACCGGTTCTGCTCGGGGGTCCCGATCAGATCGAGGAAGACCACCGGACCGTCGGGCGACGGTTCGACGCTCTCCGCCCACACCGTGTCCGGGCTCGCGCTGTCGTTCGCGTGGGTCATGGCGGCCTCGGCCGCGGCCATCGCGTCGGTCAGCGGCCGGCGCCGATCTGCCTCGGCGCCGCGGAAGAGCAACTGCAGGGCATCGGCGTTGTGTTGCAGCCGCCGGTTGATGTCGGACAGTTCCGCGGCCACTCCGGAACCGTTTCCCTCTGACATGGTTCGTGACCCTTCGCGTCCGGAGGTATCCCCTTCTGACCCTACCGTGGTTGAAATGCCTGATCTATCGGGTTCTTTGGTTCTGTTTGCGGGGGCAATTGATGACGCGGGCGTTCCGACGGACCCTGCTCGCCCTGCTCGTCGAGGTCGCGTCGGGACGCGCCATGCCCGCGCAACTGTTCGGGCTCGCCTTCGTCCAAACGGTGGAAATCCAGAGGAATCAAGCGCAGAGTGGGGAGACCATGCGGCGTTGCGATCTTTGAGGGGCGGTCGGATCGATGGATCAAGCCGAGCTGCCGCGGACTGTCGCCGAGTTCGCGTTCTTGCTGGCCGAGCGATTCGGGGACCGTCCCGCGCAACGGTTCAAGCGCGACGGCCGCTGGCTGGACATCAGCTACGTGCAGTTGCGCGACGTGAGCGCCGAGGTGGGCCGGGGACTCATCGCCCTCGGCGTGCGTCCGGGGGAGCGGGTGTGCGTTCTGTCCGACACCCGCCCGGAGTGGACCCACGTGCAGTTCGGCATCTCCGCCGCCGGCGCCCTGGTCGTTCCGATTTACCCCTCGAGCTCGCCGGAGGAATGCGAGTGGGTTATCGGCAACTCCGGTGCCGTCGTCGTGATCTGCGAGGACGCCGCGCAATTGGACAAGGTTGATCAGATCCGCGACCGGCTGCCTGAGTTGCGGCACGTCGTGACCATCGAACCGACCGGCGGGAAGGCTTTGACCCTCGAGGAGCTGCGCCAGCGCGGTGAGGGCGAAGCGCCGGAGCTCGAACGGCGCACCGACGCGGTGCAGCCGGACGATCCTGCGCTGATCGTTTACACATCGGGAACGACGGGTCCGCCCAAAGGCTGCCTGCTGACCCACCGCAATCTGACCGCCTGCTGCCGGGTCACCAGAGAGCTCGATGTCCTCCGACCGGGCGACGTCTCCTATCTCTTCCTGCCGCTCGCGCACGTGTTCGCGCAGGTCGTGCAGTTGAGCACGTTCAGCGTCGGTGGGGTGGCGGCCTATGGCACCGGCAATCCCGCCACGATCGTCTCCGAGTGCGCCGAGGTTCAGGCCACCTGCATGCCGTCGGTACCGCGCATCTTCGAGAAGGTGCACGGAATGTTCTCCGACCAGAGCCCGGCCGATCCGCGGGTGTCCGCCAAGCTCCGTGCGGTCTTTGGCGGGCGGCTGCGGGTGGCGATCTCCGGGGCGGCGCCGATCGCGCAGGAGATCCTCGAGTTCTTCCACGCGGCCGGTGTGCCGGTCTACGAGGGGTATGGCATGAGTGAGTCGTCGTCGGTGGGCACGCTCAACACGGTGGCTGCCTTGAAGATCGGGAGCATCGGACGGCCCGTGCCCGGTTGCGAGGTCCGGATCGCCGACGACGGCGAGATCATGATGCGCGGCCCGCACATCTTCGCCGGCTACTGGGACAACCCCGAGGCCACCAGGGAGGTCCTGGTAGACGGCTGGCTGAGCACCGGTGACCTCGGGGCGATCGACGAAGCGGGCTTCGTCACGATCACTGGGCGCAAGAAGGACATCATCATCACCGCTGGGGGCAAGAACATCACCCCGGCAAACATCGAGAACGATCTGCGCCAGTCTCCGTGGATCTCCCAGGTGCTGCTGTACGGCGATCGCCGGCCGTTCCTGGTCGCGCTCATCACGCTGGATCCCGACCAGATCGTCCCCTGGGCCCGGGCCCAGGGCCTGCCCGCCGACATCGCCGGCCTGCAGGCGCACCCATCAGTGCGCGAGCTGATCCAGGGGATGGTGGACCAGGCGAACGCCCGGTACGCCCGGGTCGAGCAGATCAAAAGATTCGCCGTCCTGGAGCGCGACTTCACCGTGGAGACCGGCGAGCTGACTCCGACACTGAAGATGAAACGGCGGGTGGTCGAGCAGAACTACACCGGTGTCCTCGAGAGGCTTTACCGCCCCGCTTGACCGGCGGGCTGATGGCGGCGACCGTCCCGCCCCAGGGGTGAACCCCCGCAGAACGTCGCCGTGCGATGTCAGGAGTTCGTGTTGCAGCAACTGAGCGGCTTGGATGCCGCATTCCTCGCGATGGACAGCGGTTCGAATTATGGTCATGTCGGCTCGGTTTCGATTCTCCAAGGCTCTGACGGGCTCACCTTGGAGCGGTTGACGGAGACCTTCGGCTCGCGGTTACATCTTGTGCCGTTATTCACCCGGCGACTGGTGCAGGTGCCGCTCGGGATCGATCAGCCTTACTGGATCGAGGATCCGGACTTCGATCTTGAATTCCATGTCCGGGAGATCGCCCTGCCTTCGCCGGGTGACGACCGCCAGCTCGCCGAGCAGATTGGCCGTTTGCACAGCAGGCCGTTGGACCGGGCTCGCCCGCTGTGGGAGGCCTATCTCATCTACGGCCTGGAGGGTGAGCGGCAAGCGTTGTACACGAAGGTCCACCACGCGGCCATCGATGGTGCCTCCGGTGGCGAGGCTTTGGGGTTGCTGATGGATCCCGACCCGGAAGGTCGCACGATCGCGCCCGCGCCGGAGCGGGTCGTGGAATCGGCACCTTCGGGACTGTCGTTGCTGCGGCGCAGCGTGGGGCACCTGGCGTTCCAGCCGATCCGGGCCGCACGGGTGATGGCCGACCTCACCGGTGCCCTGCCGGGCATCGCGCGTGCCTTCGCCCTCGCGCCCGCAGGTACGACCATGGACGGAGCTGTGCTTTCCCGGACTCCGGTGCGCCCGCCCAGCACCCCGTTCAATCGGAACGTGACCCCGCATCGGCGGTGGAGCTTCCGATGGGTGCTGCTCGATGACGTCAAGCAGGTGCGAGTCGCCCACGGGGGCTCGGTGAACGACGTGGTGATGGCGATGTGCGCCGGGGCGGTGCGGCGCTGGCTGAGCGACCACGAGGCGCTGCCGGAAGGCCCGCTGGTGGCAGGGGTGCCGATCAGTGTGCGGACGGAGGACAAGAAGGGCGCGTTCGGCAACGAGGTCAACATGTTGATGTCGTTGCTTCCGACGAACCTCGCCGATCCGTTTGCGCGGCTTCGCGCGGTTCAGGAGGCGATGCGGGTGGCCAAGGAGCAGCACGCCGCCATCCCGGCCCGGGTCCTGAGCGACATCACGCAGTTCAGCATGCCCGCGCTGACCGCACGTGCTTCGCGGCTCGCGGCCCAGCTGCGGCTCGCGGAGCGGTCCACTCCGCTGAACCTGGTGATCTCCAATGTGCCCGGTCCGCGCAATCCGCTGTACTTCGGCGGCGCGCGAATGCTTGCCACGTATCCGGTCTCGGCGATTGCGGACGGAATAGGGCTGAACATCACGGTCACCGGGTACGGCGACGGCCTCGGTTTCGGGCTGGTGGCATGCCGCGAGCTTGTCCCCGACCTGGACGACCTCGCGGGCCACCTGATCGACGAGCTCGCCCTGCTCAAGGCCACCAGTTGAGCGGCCGCGAGCCGCCGGCCGGGACCTCCTCGAGCGATGGTGCCAGTTCGGCGGCGGCCTTCGTGCCCTCGGCCCGATGGGGTGGCGCCGGCCATGTGGTCGACCTCGGCGGTCCGGTGCACTGGGTCGACTTCGGTGGTCCAGACCAGATCGATCGGCCCCCGGTGGTCCTCGTGCACGGCCTCGGCGGCTCGCACCTGAACTGGGTCACCGTCGCGCCGGCGTTGGCTCGTCAGAGCCGGGTCTTCGCCATCGACCTCGCCGGGTTCGGACTGACCCCCACCGCCGGCCGATCGGCGTCGGTCCAGGCGAACACCCAGTTGCTGGACCGGTTCCTGCGGCGGGTGGTTGCTCGGCCGGCGGTACTCGTGGGCAACTCGATGGGCGGCATGATCTCGATGCTGCAGACCGACGCGCAGCCGGACACGGTGGCCGGGCTGGTCCTGGTCGACCCCTCGGTGCCGCAGACGCTGCGGATGCTGGATCGGCAGGTGGCGCTCGGGTTCGCCGTCATGGCATTGCCGATCGTCGGGGCACGGCTCTCACGGCGGATCCGCAATCGCACCCCAGCCCGGGTCGCGGTGCAGCAGGTGGTCAACCTGTGCTTCGCCGATCCAGGGCGGATGCCCCCGGAAGTGTTCGAAGCGGGGGTCGCGCTGGCGGAGTACCGGGCCAGACTGCCCGATGAGGAAGCGGCGTTCATCGTGGCCGCCCGGTCGCTGCTGAGGGTGGTGCAAGACCGAAACGGCTACGAGGCCTTGATGCGACGGATCACGGTGCCCGTGCTGCTCGTGCACGGCAGCCACGATCGGCTCGTCGCCCGCGCCGCGGCCGACGCGGTCGCCGCCAACAATCCACACTGGAGCTACACGGTGTTCGACGGAGCCGGCCACACCCCGCAGCTTGAAGTTCCCGAGTTGTTCCTGGCCGAGACGCTGGGCTGGCTGGACCGGTCTGTCCTGCCGGTCCGGCCCACCGACGGCGACCCGACTCGGACCCCGGACGGGCGAAACTGATCAGGCGAACTGATCAGGCGAAACTGATCAGGCCGGCAACGCCCCGGCAGCCGGGCAGGTGCGATCAGCCGGCTTTCGGCAGAGGGCGCTGGTCGGGTTCGTCGGGACGGGGAAAGAGCCAGCGCATCGGCGGCGGCGGACGGAAGGGCGACCAGGTGCCTTCAGGCTGTGCGAGCCGGTCGGCCACCGCGTAGATGGTTGCCGGGTGGTGGCCGATTCCTGTGTGGCTTGCAGTGACGGCGATGTTCTCCGACCGCGGACCGCTGCGCTCGATGCATGCCCGCCAGTCCACGATCCCATCCAGCCGCGAATAGATCGCCGTTGCCGGCACCCGCAAAGCCGCCTTGCCCCGCTCCACCGGCAACTCCGCTGGCAGCACGTGCAGGTGCGAATACCGCTCGAACGCCGCATGCGCGCGGCTCTGACTGCGGCGAGCCATCCCGAAGGGGCTGGCCAGGGTGATCACCTGACGGACCGACGCGGGGGCCTCACGCGCCAGCAGCCGCGCGTAGATGCCGCCCAGACTCCAACCGATCAAACTCACCGGCCGGTCATATCGCCAGCGCAGGTGAGTCAGCCTAGCCCGCATACCCTCCAGGCATTCGGCTGTCGGCCCGACGTTGCGTCCCAGTTGCCAGCCGTGCACCGCATATCCCCGGCGCCGTAACACCGACCGAAGAGCCTGGGTCGACACATCGTCGCCCAGCAACCCCGGAAGTACCAGGACCGGGTGCCCGTCACCGAACGGAAGGGCAAGCGCGAACGGACGTGCGGCCGAGTACAGCCCCAGCTCCGCCAGAGCACGACCAGGCTCGCTCAAATACAGGCACAGTGCCGGCGTGTCATCCGATCTCCGCAACATTGCTCCTCCTCGAGCTGGGCGTATCCACTCCAGGCTGCCACGGAACGCCCGCCGCCGCCGTGCTCAGGTGCCTCTCGGTGCGTCTGGCGCAAGACGTGCTGGCCACCTCGCCGGTGCCGGTTCGGCTTGGTTGAGATCCGGCTTCCGCTTGATTCAGGGATAGGTTGGCGCGATGGTCGCAACTACCAGCAAGGTCGCCGTCGTTACCGGCGCGAGCAGCGGTATCGGTGCGGCCTGCTCGCAGGCGCTCTCGGCGGCCGGCTGGACTGTACTGATGGCGGCCCGGCGGGTCGAATCGCTGGTGGCCGTGGCCGCCGCAGGCCAGGGCAGCCTGGAGCCGGTGCCCACGGACGTCACCGACGAGTCGTCAGTGCGAGCACTGTTCGACACCGCCGTCGACCGGCACGGACGGGTGGATCTGCTGTTCAACAATGCCGGCCGGGGTGCCTTCGCGTTGGACGTCGACGACTTGTCGTTGACGGAGTGGCAGGCCGTGGTCGACGTCAATCTGACCGGTTCTTTCCTCTGCACTAGGGAAGCCTTCAGAGTGATGCGGCAACAGAGGCCGCAGGGTGGGCGCATCATCAACAACGGCTCGATTTCCGCGCATGTGCCGCGCCCTGGATCGATCGCCTACACGGCGACCAAGCACGCGATCACCGGTCTGACCAAGTCGACTGCGCTGGACGGGCGCCGCTACGACATCGCGTGCGGGCAGATCGACATCGGCAACGCCGCTACCGACATGACCGCGCAGATGAGTGCCGGCGTTCCGCAGCCCGACGGCAGTGTTCGCGCCGAGCCGGTGATGGATGTCTCCGCCGTCACGCAAGCCGTGCTCTACATGGCGAGCCTGCCGCTGACCGCCAACGTCCCCACGATGGTCGTGATGGCGACCAAGATGCCGTTCGGCGGGCGCGGCTGAGGTTCTCCGCAGGCCATCGGCGGTGGTCAGGCCGGGTCGCCCGGCCGCAGGTCCAGCGGTGAGGCGCCGCGAGTGCGGGTCGGTAGCCGGTAGAGGCCGGTGGTGGCCGCGATGAACAAGGTGGATCCGTCCGGGCCGCCGAAGCATAGGTTGGCGACGACCTCCGGCACCGGTACAGCACCCAACCGGACGCCGTCCGGGGCGTAGATTTGCACCGAATCGGCGCTGGAGGTCCATACATTGCCCGCGACGTCGATCCTGAAACCGTCGGCCACGCCGGGTTCGATCGCCGCGAACACCCGGCCGTTCTTCACCCGGCGACCGCCGAAGACGTCGTACGCCCTGATGTGATGGCCGTTGTGGCTATCGCGGCCCAGCGCGGAGGCGGTGTCCGAGACATAGAGCAGAGATTCGTCGGGGGAGAACGCGAGCCCGTTCGGCTCCTCGACGTCCATCACCACCGGATCCAAGGTTCCCGTGGCTGGGTCGAAACGGAAAACCCAGTGATCGTCGTACTCTCGTTCGCCGGGATGGCCTTCATGGGACTGAATGATTCCGTACGCCGGATCGGTGAACCAGATCGAGCCGTCCGACTTGACCACGACGTCGTTGGGAGAGTTGAGCTTAACGCCGTTCCAGCGATCGACCAGCACATGGGTGCCGCCGTCCGGTTCGGTGCGCTCGATCGCCCGGCGGCCGTGCGAACAGTTCACCACCCGCCCCTGCAGGTCCAGGGTGCGCCCGTTGGTGAATTCGACCGACTCGGCCGACACGCTCACGACGCCGGTGGCAGCGTTCCAGCGCAGGATCCGGTTGTTCGGGATGTCCGACCAGATGACGGCGTCTTCGGCTGGTAGGTAGACCGGGCCTTCCGACCAGATGGCGTCACCGCCAAGGCGTTCCACCCGGGCATCGGGATCGAGCAGGGCATGCAGCCTCGGGTCGTCCGTCACCACTGCCGGCTCGGAGCCCGGTCGAGCCTCTGACATGTCGCGATACTACTGGCGGCTTGCCATAACGGTCAGGAGATCGCGGCCTTGATCAGCTCTACGACCTTCTTTTCCACGGCAGGGCTCCACGCTTGGAGCGCGTACGACGTCGGCCAGATGCCGCCGTCGTCGAGGTTCGCGGCGTCCTGGAAGCCCAGCGTCGAGTAACGGTAATTGAACTTGCCGGCGTCCTGGAAGAAGACGACGATCTTGCCGTCCGCGTTCACGTAGGCGGGCATCCCGTACCAGGTCTTCGGCGACAACTCGGGGGCGGTCGAGGTCACCGTCACATGCACGCGTTCGGCGAGCACCCGATCCTCCGGTTCCATCTGCGCGATCCGGTCGAGGACAGCCTGCAGGCCGTCGGCCTTCTTCGCGCCCTTCTTGCCCTCGGCGCGGAGCTCGGCGGCGCGCTCCTTCATCGCGGCGCGCTCTTCGGCGCTGAAGCTGTCGGACTCGGTCTTTACGCTCTTCGTGGGCATTGTCGGACTTCCCTTCTCGACGGTCAGGGGCCTCGGTGTCTGGTCGGCCTTCGTCGAAAGGCTAAGCCGACCACAGCGCGGGGCGCTTCTCGATTCCTGATCGATCGGGGTTCGTAGCGGAGCCGAGTGAATGTGCGCGAAGCGTCCTATGGCTGGCCAGCGGAAGCAACCGGCGGCCGACCATCGATGCCACTCGCCCTGAGAATCATCACGGCGAGCAGGTGTTTACACGGACCACGGGTCCCCGCGTGCTCGCGTTCCCACTCGCATTGGCAGTGCAGCGGCTGGGCGTCGGCGACGGCATACCACCGTCCATAGCTGCTGGACACCAACCACCCGCCGGCCTGTTCGACCACGCCACCGTCATCCACGAGTTTGCGGGCGGCGACCAGTCGGGGGTTGCGGCGCAGCACCTTCTCGCTGTCGACGGGCAGTTCACGATGGAAGTAGGAGTTCTCGGCGAGGTCGTGACCGAGACGGCCCGAGGCGGCCAGCCAAGCCAGTCCGGCCGCCACCTCGGCAGGGCTGCAGTTCGTGGCGGTGGCCAGAGCACTGGGATCGACGGTCGGGGTCCAGCCCAGCGCGGTGAGCAGTCGGCCGCCGAGCCGGGCCGCGTCGGGGTTGGTGAGCAGGGTCAGCAGGGTGCCTTCGCCGGAGAACCCGCGGAACGGGTCAGGGCTGAGCAGCACCGTGAACCGACCTCCGGGGACCGTGAACACCCAGGCGGTGCTGCCGAGCCGACCGGTGTGGACGGTCAGTTCGCTCGCGTGCCGGGCTATCCGGTCGCAACCGCGCAGCCGGGTCGTGCCGGGCAGGGCGAAGGTTCCGGGTATCGGTAGTCTGGAGGTCTGCACGCTGTTGCCACGCGGCAGCAGATGCAGGGTGGGCCCGGGGGGAGCGACCCGGGGCAGTCCGCCCAGGAAGCGAGTGATCGCCTGCCCGCTCAGACTGGTCGCCGGGGTCAGTGTGGCCGATAACGTAGATACCTCGGCCAGTCCGCGGATCCATCGGTCCGGTAGCGAGACACGCCGTTCGACATGGGTTTGCGACAGCGAGGAGGCGCGCAATCCCTCGCTGCCGACGCTAAGGTGCAGCGCCTCGGACCGGTTGATCCGTGCCAGGGCGGTTCGCAGCGGCAGGTTGATGTCGATGTTTGTGGTGCCGAATCCGACGTCACCAGAGCCCAGGCCTTCCCGGGTCAGGTCGAACCGCGCGTAGACGCTGTTGCAGGCCGAGAAGGACTCGAAGCGCAACCGATCACCGCCGGCGGTGACGACCGGATCCAGGCTGGCCAGCCGGGCGGCCAGTCCGGCGTCGGCATACCGGCTGGCGGCGATGTCGGCGACCGCGAGCAGGCCGGCCGCCGCGATGTCGGGTCGATCCACGAAACCGCTGAAGAAGAAAGGGTTCTGGACTGGGCCGGCGGGCGTCACGCCGAGTGCGGTGGCCAGATCGAGGTGGCCGCCGTCCCGGTCCTGGGTGAAGGTCGAGGCTGTGGTGTAGGAGTTCACCGGGTCATCGCCGTCTCGTTCGAGGTGGTGATCGAGGTTGCGGCGGCCACCAGGGCTCGGGCCTCGACCTGGCTGCGCGTCGTCCCGGGAGCGGCCGCCAACTGCCGGATCCCCTCGGGGATCACCGGTGCCGGTACCTCGCGGACGTAGCTGGTCAGCAGCCGCAACAGGGCCGGCAGCCCGGCGGGCTTGGGCGACACTCCGGCCAATGCCGAGGCGATTTCCATGACCAGCGGCCACATTCCGCGCAAGCCGCCGGACCGGAAGATCTCCTCCCAGCTCTGGATGCTGGTGGACAGAGCCAGGGTGCCGGCCGAGGCTCGACCTAGCGCCGCCTCGGCCGCTCGGTGCGGGTCGAGCCGGTCGTGCTGCAGCAGCGTCAGGAACACCGCAATGAATTCCTGGCGGCGCTGAGAACCTTGCGAGGCCAGCGTGGCGAGGAAGTAGTCGTGCGCGGCCACCCCGAACTCACCACTGCGCGAGGCGAGCGCCACGGCGGCGCTGGGTTCCTGCCAGGTCGAGCTCAGGTAGGGAGCATCCAGGACGCGGTCCGGCCAGAGCGGGAAAACCCTTGCCACTGCGGCACTGTCGCCGGCATGGCCGAGGTAGTCGTCGAGCACCGGCACCCGGATCGGCGCCGCCAGGCATCGGCTCCACGGCACCGGCACCTCGGCGTCGAAGCTCCAGGACTGTCCGTCCGGCGAGGGACGGGCGGACAGTCGAGGCAGTCCGCCGCCGCCCACCCAGGTCCGTACCAGGTTCGGCGCGTCCCACCCTTCGTCAGGGTCCCCGGGCTCGACCTCCCCGGTTGGGGAGTCCGGAGCGCACAGCTGTGCGACCACTGGCACCTGCATCCGGTCCAGTTCGACCGCTCGGGCCGGATCGGTGGGGCGCAGCCGGTAGAGCGCCTGCACGAGGTCCAGGGGACCGACGACCTGGAGGCATCCGGCCAACCGGGCCCGCAGGTCGTCGAAGTCCAGGGTGCCGTCCTGGTAGGTCGGCGTGCTCAACAGGACCGGAGCCTGCTCGACCATCAGCAGGGCCTCGCAGCCGCGC
>DATINJ010000030.1:0-16895 GCA_035474375.1 Kineosporiaceae bacterium
CCCTCACCAAGTCGACGGCAGCTGGAAGATCCGCAGGGCGTTGACCGTGGCGGCGCCGCCCTGCGCGAACAGTTCGATGCCGGTGCTACCCGCGGCCGGGAAGATCTGGCCGGTCAGGGTGACCTGCCCCTGGTCCGCGAAGACCTCGACCGAGGACCGGTCGACGTAGATCTGCAGCTTCAGACCGCCGGACGGCAGCGCCAAGGGTGCCCGAGCAACTCTGGCGAAGGACGGGCTGAAGCCGTCCTGGCCGGAGCCGCGCCGGTCGAGGTAGAGCTCCTGGCGCCGGGTGTCGTACCCGATCACCGTCTGCTCGCCCGGCCCGGTGCGCACCCGCACCCCCGCCGCCGAGCTGTCCCCGACGTCCAGTCGCAGGTCAAGGCGCAGGCTCTGGCCGCGGGCGCCGGGGTCGTCCAGCCCGGTGGTGCCGGCCGGCACGCGCACGGCATCGGCAACGTACGACGCGTCCGGTTGCAGGGCGTCCACCTTGGGCACCGGTCGCTGGACCAGATCGATCCGGCCGCCGATGGTCTTCAGGGTCAACTCGCGGGGCAGGGTACTGATCGAGCGCCAGGGCGCGGTCGGCACCTCGTTCGCGTACTGCCAGTTGTTCATCCAACCGATCGCCACCCGACGCCCGCCAGGGGCGTCGTTCCAGGTCACAGCCGCGTAGTAGTCCGCGCCGAAGTCCTGCCAGCGAGCCCGCCCGGTGCTGGAGCGGGCTGGGGCGTCGGCCAGGGTGAACTGGTCCGCCAGGATGTGCCCCCAGCCGCCGCTGTTGCCGTCGACGAGCTGCAACTGAGCCTGCTGCCCGCGCAGGTCGACGAGGTCCCACGAGGTCCAGTCCATCGCCTCGCTGTCCGCCCCGCTGGTGTGCCGCATCACCTGGCCGTCGACGAGGAGGTTCACCACCGTGTCGGTGTGACCACCACCGCCGACCAGGAAGTTCAGGTAGTCGGCGTCGATAGTGAAAGGCGGCGAGGTCAGCGTCCCGGTCGGGCCGTCGCCGTCGCTGAAGCTGTTCACCAGGCCCTGACCAGCGAACCCACTGACCGGGTTCTGCCTGGCCAGGGTCCCCGACGCGGGCCTGGAATCGAAGGCCGTACCGGTCGTCGTCCAGCCCGCACCGTACGAGCCGCCCTCGAAGTCGGCCAGCGAGCGGCCGGCCGGCGGAACGTACGGCTCAGTGTCGTCTGCGGTGAAAGCGGTGCCGTTGAAGTCGCCGACGAAGTACTGCGCCCCCGATCCGCCGGCGATGGATCCCGGGCTCAGGTTCACGCTGAGCACCCACTTTTTCCGGGACGGGTCGCCGTCGACCGGCAACTCGAACAGGTCGGGGCATTCCCACACGCCGCCAGTCGCCCCGGCGGGGCCGAACTCGCTCAGGTGTCGCCAGCTACGCAGGTTGGTCGAGCTGTAGACAGCGATCCGGTGGTCTGCCGACAGCGCCAACACCATCACCCACTTTTTTTGCGGGGCGTACCAGAACACCTTGGGATCGCGGAACTCCAGCGGGTTCTTGCCATCCTGCTCCGCGGTCAGTACCGGGTTGCCGGCGAACTTGGTCCAGGTCCGACCCCGGTCGAGGCTGTAGGCCAACGATTGGGCCTGGTGCCGGCTGCCGGACTCGTACCAGCTGGTGTAGACCGCAACCATCGCCGGCCGGCCGGGTTGACCGAAGCCACTGGTGTTCTTCCGGTCGACGACCACGCTGCCGGAGAAGATCCGCTCGGCTGCGGATCCCTCGATCGCGATTGGCAGTTCCTTCCAGTGCACCAGGTCGGTGCTGACGGCATGCCCCCAGGACATGTTCCCCCAGGTCGCCCCATCGGGGTTGTACTGGAAGAACAAGTGATACTCGCCGTCCAGGTAGATCAGGCCGTTGGGGTCGTTCATCCAGTTCTTCGCCGGCGAAAAGTGGTACTGCGGGCGGTACAGCTCGTCGTAATCGGTTGCGACCACCGCGTCACGGACGGTTGACGTTGCGGAGTCGGTCGAGGGGGCGCGGGAAGGCGCGCACGCTGCCAGGGCGGACATCGCAACAGTCATCGAAGCCATGATCAGCAATGCCGGCCGGCGGAAGTGCCGCTGAAGTGATGCGGGCCGAATCGGAGCCTTTACATCGAACCAGGTAATGATCATTTCGACTCCTGTCGGTTGACAACGTTGTCAGACATGTTCCATAACAGGATAGATGATGAGTCGCAATTCCAGAAACATCAGATAAAATTCGGTATTTCATATCTTTTGTATTGACACCTCATCAGAGGCGGGGCCAAGCTCTAACAATCTTCAAGCAATGCGCTTGACGAAGTCGATCTAGATTGACGAAGTCGATCTAGATCGGTCGGTGGTTTTCTTCCCAACATCCGCCCGCATACAGCGGGCAACACACACCCCTTTGGTGTGCCCTCATCCAGCGCCCACCCCCTCCGGGAGCAATGATGATCAAACGCGCACAACGACGTCGCGTCCAATTCGGTCTCCTCCTGACCACGATCGCCGCCACTGTCACCGGCCTGCTCGCTCCGCAGGCCGTTGCCCTCAACCAGCCGAAAACCCCGACTGGGGTGGCGATCAAGAAACAGACCTACGGCGTCTCCGAAGCGGCCGTTGCCGCCGCGGCGCAATATCCGCCGTCCGCTAATTTCACCGCCACCTGGAAATACGCCGACGCCCTGAAGGTCCGCCAGGACGTCACGAACACCACGCCAAAGGTCGACGAGAATTTCCCGATCATGACCGACAAGGTGTGGATCTGGGACACCTGGCCGCTGACCAACATCAACACTGAGCCGATCACCTACAAGGGCTGGAAGGTCATCTTCTCCCTTGTCGCACCGCGGGACATCTTCTTCGGTGATCGGCATTGGCAGGCCAGGATCGGTTTCTTCTATTCGAAGACGGGTACCACCGGAACCTGGCAGTACGGCGGCCATCTGTTCCCGGACGGTTACAGCCGCGGCAGCCGGGAATGGGCCGGGACGACGATCATTACCGGGGCCAATGACGTCAGCTCCTTCTATACGGCGTCCGGCAAGGACAACGGCGGGATCAACAACACGGACTCCGAGCAGCGCCTGGCGATGTCCAAGGGAAAGATTCACGCCGACGCAAATGGCGTCTGGTTCACCGGGTTCCGCAACCACCGGATCATCGCCGAGCCCGACGGGGTGAACTACCAGACCCTCGAGCAGTCATCGTCCGGCGGGATCATCTATGCCTTCCGGGATCCGTTCATCTTCCGCAACCCGGCCGACAACAAGGTGTATGCCCTGTTCGAGGGCAACACCGGCGGCGTGTCTGGTGATTACCGTTGCACCGAGCGGGATCTGGGCACGATCCCGGAAGGCGTCACGGTGCCGGACGACGCGAGGAACTTCACCGGCAACATCGGGCTGATGGAGGCCACCAACGCCGCGATGACGACGTGGCGGCTGCTGCCGCCGCTGCTGTCGGCCAACTGCGTCAACCAGCAGACGGAACGGCCGCACCTGGTCTTCCATGACGGGATGGTGTACCTGTTCACGATCAGCCACATGTTCACCTACGCGCCCGGTCTGACCGGACCGGACGGGGTCTACGGCTTCGTCGGCCCGTCGCTGCGAAGCGACTACAAGCCGATGAACGGCAGCTCTCTGGTACTCGGGAACCCGCCCGAGGCACCGCTGCAACAGTATTCGCACGAGGTGCTGCCCAACTTCATGGTGCAGAGCTTCATCGACACCGTTCCGACAGCGGCCGGCGGAGTCCGCTACGGCGGCACGCTGTCGCGCACCACGCAGCTCACGGTGGACGGTAGCAACAGCTACTTCCAGCGCCAGCTCGCCTACGGCTTCATCCCCGCTACCCCGTACGTGCCTGCCAACCCCTGACGGATCACCGCTGATCGTCGGGCAGTGAACCTGACCGGCGATACCCGTCAGCCGGAATAACCGCCCTCCCCCGAAGATCGCCAGCTGTGCCCGCAAGTAGTGCCTCTCGCGGCACGAAAGCGGGCACAGCTGCCGATCATCCAGGGGTCGAAGATGGCTGCACCTCGGCCGCACGTCAGCACATCTAGCCGTACTCAGCGGGCCTAGGTGAGGGTGACGGTCGGGCGGGCGAGGACATGGCCGCGAGTGGTGCTCAATCGCCACCAGCGTCCGGCCCGGTGCAGGCTGACGGCGTCCTGGTTCGCCTCCTGATCGAAGACCTCATCGGCGTCCACCCCACCGCTGGAGCGCGACGTCCCGAGGAATCCGAACACTTCGGCCGCGAACGCCGTCCCGGCCGGCAGCTCGGTGTGCCCGGGAAGCGGGCGACCCCAGACCAGCGCGCGCAGCTTCGCCACCGCGGCAGCGCCGACGATCTGCGGAGTGCCGGCGGCGACCTCATCGATCCCGGCTCGCGCGGCTCGCCGCAGGTCGGAGATCCGCAACACACCCTCCACCGACCACCCGGTACGTGGCGGAACCATTCCCGCCCAGGTGGCACCCGTGGCGGTCATCGACGGCAGGGAAAGCCGGATCGGCCCGGCGTTCTGCGGGGTCAGCCGCTGGGACGCCAAGCTGCGCTCGGTGAGCGCGAACCGATCGGTCATCGCCGCCACCGGCACGGTGACGTCCACATCGCTCGGCTCGTCCAGCGCCAGCACCCGCATCGCCAGCACGGTGGGCGCTCCGGCACCATGCAGCGCCCCCGCATAGATCGCCAGAACCAGGCCGTGCGCCGCCAGTCGGACGGCGCCACCCGGGTCGATCTGCTTGGCCCTACCGACGAAGGTCTGCAGATCGGTGAGCGCGGCAACGTCGGGCAGCAACAGGTCAGCCGTCATCGCGGTGCCGCCAGTCACCGAGGACTCGGCCGACGTCGCCGCCAGCGGACCGGCTCGTCTCGCCAGCCTTCCAGCCGGGCTTTCTCCGGTGCGGTGATCCGCCTCGGCCGACCGGAGGCCGGGTCGAACACCACCAGCATGGTCTCCGCCTGCGCATAGATCATCTCGGCTGTCTCGTCCTTGGCCGGATCCAGCACTTGGTAGGACATGTCGAAGTCGGCGGCGCCGATCCGGGTGACCCACAGATCGACAGTCACCGGCGCCACCCGGTACAGCAACGGCTCCAGGTGCTCGATCTCCGATCGGGCCACCAGCAGCGCGGTACGAGGCCCGCCGGCGCCGTCCGCCAGGTAGTCGTCCAGGGCCTGCACCCGGGCCTCTTCGAGAAGCCGGAGGAACAGAACGTTATTGATATGTCCATAAGCGTCTGTGTCCGACCAGCGCAGCGGAATCAGAAGGCGATGGCGAGGCATGACCCCATAGTTCCGCATCGAGACCGGACGCGTTGCCGGCCCCCTCGCCAGGCGCGCCCAGAAGCTTCAGCGGTATCTGGAGCGAACCGACCAGTACCGTGTCGGCATGTCCGAATCCACCCCTTCCCTGCCCGGACTCGACCTTCCGGCGGTGCTGCGCTGGTTGGCCACGAACACCGACGATGTGATCGACCAGACAGCCACCGCCCGGCTGATCGCCGGTGGCCGCTCAAATCTCACCTACCTGCTGGACGACGGCCACCGTCAGGTCGTTCTCCGGCGGCCGCCGCTCGGCCATGTCCTGGCCACCGCCCATGACATGAGCCGCGAGTATCGGGTCATCAATGCTCTGGCCAGCACGGCGGTGCCGGTCCCGGCAGCGCTCGGGCTGTGCACGGACACCTCGGTCAACGGCGCACCGTTCTACGCGATGTCGTACATCGACGGACTGGTGGTGCGCGCCGATACGGTCGTGACGGCGGGGCTCACCGCCTCGGATCGGCAGGGATTGGCGGCGTCGATGATGACGGTGCTGGCCGACCTGCACGAGGTGGACGTCGCGGCGGTCGGGTTGAGCGACTTCGGTCGACCGGCCGGGTTCATGGGCCGCCAGCTGTCCCGTTGGGCCAAGCAACTGGACGCCTCGCGGAGCCGGGAACTCGCCGACATCGATCGGTTGCGAGACGAACTCGGCGCGCGGGTGCCGCAGAGCAGCGGCGGCGGCATCGTGCACGGTGACTATCGGCTGGACAACCTGGTGGTCGCACCACCGTCGGCGGACGACGGCTTGAGCGTTCGCGCCGTCCTGGACTGGGAGATGGCCACTCTCGGTGACCCGCTGGCCGACCTCGGACTGTTGCTGGCGTACTGGGACGTGCTCAGCTCGATGGATAGCCGGGCGGTGCAGAACGTCGGGGTGGCGCAGGGTTTCCCCGGCGGTGCGACGCTGGCCGACTGGTACCGGACCCGGCGTGGCGGCGACCTAGACCTCTCCGAACTGCCCTGGTACGAGGCGTTCGGGCTGTTCAAACTGGCGGTGATCCTGGAGGGCATCCACTACCGGCATCAGCTGGGCCAGACCGTCGGCGACGACTTCGCCAACATCGGCGCCGGTGTTCCCGCCCTGGTCAGCGCCGGCCTCGAGGTCCTGACCAGCGGAAAGCTCGGCTAACCGAGATCAGTCAAAAATAGCCCCCCACCCCATTCCGTGATCATGCACGGTTGCCCACCTACGGCCCGCGATCATGCACGGTTGCCCACCTACGGCCCGCGATCATGCACGGTTGCCCACCTACGGCCCGCGATCATGCACGGTTGCCCACCTACGGCCGGCGATCATGCAGGGTTGCCCACCGCAAAGCGGGCAACCGTGCATGATCACCGCAGACGGTTGGGCAGGGCAGCTCGCACCGCATTTTCATCCATCGGAGTGATCGGCACGATGATCGGCGTTCAGTCGGAAATAGCGGCTACCCGGTTCGCCGTCCCGTGGGCGTCTTGAGCCAGGTCGGACGTCGGACCCGGCAAGCCTGATCGCGGAGGCTGGGCCGGACACGGCAGCAGGATTGGGGAAGACCCGGCTCATGGCCTGAGCCCAATACTCCCCAATCAGCACATCCCCAGCCTCCTTCCCGCTCGACGCGAGGCAGCGGGAGCGGCAGCGGCAGCGGCAGCGGCAGCGGCAGCGAGCTCACTGCTCCAGGAAAGCGTCGATCTTGGCCTGGCTGCGTTGCATGCCGGCGAGCCAGGCATCCGGATCCGCGGCCCGGCCGGCGTAGTACTTGGCCACCTCCGGGTGCGGCAGGATCAGGAACGACCCGCCGTCCACCGCCTCGGCGACCACGTCGGCGAGTTGCTCGGCATCAATCGCATCCGCGCGCAGAACCAGGTCACCGACCGGGCCCGAGGCCTCCAACATCGGCGTCCGCACGCCCTGCGGGCAGAGCGCCTGAACGGTGATACCGCGCTGGCCGTAGGTCACCGCCAGCCACTCGGCGAAGGCCAGGGCGGCGTGCTTGGTCACCGCGTACGGCGCCGAACCGGGCATCGTCAGGAGCCCGGCGGCGGAGACCGTGGCGACGAAATGTCCGCGCCCGGCGATCAGCCATTCCGGGATCAGGAGCCGGGCGGCCCGGACGTGCGCCATCACGTTGACGTCCCAGGACCGCTGCCAGCCGTCCTCGGGGGCCTCGGGACCACCTTGCACGCCGATCCCGGCATTGGCGAAGAAAATGTCGATGGCCCCGAGCTCGGCTCGGGCCGCCTCGATCAACTCCTGCACGCCGTCCTCGGACGCCGCGTTTCCGGGCACTGCCAGGGCACCCACCTCGGCGGCGACCGCGGCGACCGCAGCCGGATCGAGGTCGTTGAGGACCAGCCGATCACCGGCAGCGGCGAACCGCCGGGCCAGGGCCGCCCCGATCCCGGAGCCGGCCCCGGTGATCACCACAGCGCGATCCGTCATGGTGGGCTCACCGCCAGCTTGCCGACCGTGGTGCCGGCCAGCACCTGCGCGATGCCCTCCGGAGCATCCTCGAACGCCAGCTTCCGGGAGACCAGCGGCGACAACGCCCCCACCTCCACCAGGCTGCTCAGATCATCGTGCGCGCGGGTCACCAGATCCGGGTTCTTCGTCCGGTACAGCCCCCAGTGCAGGCCGACCACCGCGTAGTTCTTCACCATCACGTGATTGGTCGCCGCCTGCGGGATCGTTCCGCTGGCGAACCCGACGATCACGATCCGACCCTCGAAGGCGATCACCTTCTTGGAGATCTCGTACGCCGGACCCCCGACCGGGTCGTAGACGACGTCCACACCCTTGCCCTCGGTCGCGTCCTTGACCGCAGCGATCACGTCCTGCTCGGACCGGTCGATCACCACCTGAGCACCAAGCCGTCGGGCCACCGGCACCTTGTCGGCGGACCCGACCACAGCGATCACCTTGGCGCCGGCCGCCAGACCGAGCTGGACGGCGGCGCTACCTACCCCACCGGCCGCGGCGTGCACCAGGAGGGTGTCGCTGACCCGGAGGTTGGCTCGCCGGTAGAGGCCGAACCAGCCGGTCTGGTACGTGATGTGAAACACGGAGGCGCTGGTGTCGTCCAGCAGCGAAGGGGCCGGGAAGACATCGGCCGCGCGGGCGATCGCGAACTTCGCCAACGACCCGTGCGGGAGCGACGTCACGCCGATCACGCGTTCACCGAGCCGAACCCGGTTGACGCCGTCCCCGATCCCGACGATCTCGCCGCAGAGCTCCAGACCGGGGGTGAACGGCAGGGCCGGGCTCTCCTGGTACTTGCCCTGCACGAGTAACGCATCCGGGAAGTTGAGCCCGGCCGACCAGACGTCGATCAGCACCTCGCCCGGACCGGGCCGGGGGACGGCGATCTCCCGGAGGCTCATCACCTCAGCCGGTTCACCAGCACCCGTCACCTGCCAGGCAAGCATGGTTTTGGGAATATCCACCGGCTCCACCGCGGACCTGGTCTCGATGCTCATCAGCCCCTCCGAGCGTGGTTGCCGTAGATCTGCTCACACTGAAGCGGTTACCGGCGGATCGGTCAACCGGCAGCGCGACACGCTTTCATCCAGCAGGTCATCCGCTCCGCCCGAGCAGGCTCGAACCGCCGTCCAGGGTAAGCGTCTGACCGGTGATCCAAGAGGCATCCTCGCTGGCCAGGAACGCCACCGCAGCCGCCACATCGGCCGGAACACCGAGCCGGCCGAGCGGGTAACCCTCGGCCACCTGCTCCTCCCGGCCCTCGTACAGAGCACTCGCGAACCGGGTCTTGACCACCGCCGGCGCCACCGCGTTGACCCGGATCTGCGGGGCCAGCTCGACCGCGAGCTGGGCGGTGACATGGATCAGCGCGGCCTTACTGGCGCCGTACACGCCGATCCCCGGAGCCGGGTGCAGCCCGGCGACCGAGGCGACGTTGACGATCGCCGCACCGGGCCGGCTGCCGAGCCCGAGCTTGCGAACCTCCTCGGTCCAGGACAGCGCGGCGATCACGTTGACGTCGAACACCTTGGCCGCGGCACCGGCGTCGGTGCCGCTGATCGGCCCGTAGACCGGGTTGATCCCGGTGTTGTTCACCAGGACGTCGACCCGCCCGAAGGTGTCCAGCGTGGTTCGCACGGCGTTCTCCCGATGCTCGGGATCGTCTGCCCGCCCGGCCACCGCGACCGCGAATTCGGCCCCACCGAGCTGCTGCACCGCCTCGGCCAGCGGGTCCGGTTTACGCGCCGTGACACAGACCCGCGCACCCTCGGCGACCAGGCGAGCCGCGATCGCCAACCCGATGCCGCGACTGGCCCCGGTGACGACCGCGACCTTGCCAATGAACCGCTGTGCCGGATTCGTTTCCATTGGCCTAATAATCACAGGCCTAGGTCACGGCCGATTAGTTCTTTCATGATTTCGTTCGATCCCGCCCAAATCTTTGTCACCCGCGAGTCCATCCAGGCTCGAGCCGCTCGATACTCCGTCATGTAGCCATAGCCGCCGTGCAACTGAACGCACGCGTCCAGCACTTCACTCTGTACCTGAGCAGTCCACCACTTCGCCTTGGCCGCGTCCACCGCCGAGAGTTCACCGGCCACGTGCGCGAGAATGCATTTGTCGACGAAAGCCTGGCTGACTTCGACCTTCGTCTCCAGCTCGGCCAGCAGGAACTTGTTGTACTGGAAGCTGCCGATGGCCTGCCCAAAAGCCTTGCGCTCCTTGACATACGCCAGGGTCTCGGTGAGCACGCTGCGGGTTAGCGAGACGTTCGAGATCGCCGATCCGATGCGCTCCTGGGGCAGGTGTTGCATCATGTGAATGAAACCTTGATCCTGCACACCGATCAGATTCTCCTGCGGCACCCGGAGATCCTCGAAGAACAGCTCGGCGGTATCGGCTTCCGGCTGACCGACCTTGTCCAGCTTGCGGCCTCGGGAGAAGCCGGGAGTGCCGGTCTCCACGCCGAACAGCGAAATGCCGCGGGCCCCCTTCGACGGGTCGGTACGGGCCGCGACGATCACCAGGTCGGCGTTGTAGCCATTGGTGATGAACGTCTTCGAGCCGTTGATCACCCATTCATCGCCGTCCCGCACGGCGGTGGTCTTCAAGGCTGCCAGGTCGGAACCACCACCCGCCTCGGTCATCCCGATCGCGGTCCAGATCTCCCCCGTGCAGTACCCGGGCAGCCAGCGCTGCCGCTGCTCCTCGGTGGTCAGCTTCACCAGGTACGGCGCGTTCACGTCGGCGTGGATACCGAACGACGACCCGAGCGCGACCGAGAACCCGGCCACCTCCTCCCCCACCACCGCGGTGAACCGGTAGTCGTCGGCCACCCCGCCACCGCCGTACTCCTCGGGCACCTGAAGACCGAGCAACCCCTGCTTGCCGGCCTCCAGCCAGACATCGCGAGGGATCTCCCGGGCCTTGATGAACTCGTCCTCGCGGGGCCGGACATGCCGGTCGATGAACTCCCGGACGGTTTCGCGCAGTGCCTCGTGCTCCGCTTCGTACAGCGTCCGGCGCATCTTTCCTCCTGGTTGGGTGACCGTTTCAAAGGCGCCGGCTCGACTGCGTGATCAGTCGAGCCGGCGTTCTCACGATTGACTAAGCGCTTGCTTACCTCGATGCTTAGGCCAAGCGTCCCGTCGGTCCGGAAAGCTGTCAACCCCGCTGCTGGCGGGAGGCCGATCGCGGGTCGATCCTGAGGTGAGACGACGATGACGGAGGTGCGATGGCTCGGCCCGCAGACCAGCCCGATCGCGGCATGCCCTGGACCGACCGGGTCGGTGAGAACGTTCCCGACTCGTCTCGGCGAATGATGGAAGCCGCCATCGACGCCTTCGCCGAGCGTGGCTACCACGCCACCACCACCCGGGACATCGCCACCCGGGTCGGGCTCAGCCCGGCCGCGCTGTACGTCCACTTCCCGTCGAAGCAGGCGCTGCTGACCCAGATCAGCCGGCTCGGTCACGAGGCCGCAGTGGCCTTGGTGGACAACTCGATGACCGGCATCGAAGATCCGCTGGGCCGGCTCCAGGCGGTGATCCACAGTTTTGCGGCCTGGCATGCCGAGCATCACCTCGTCGCCCGGGTGGTCCAGGTCGAACTCTCGGCTCTGGCCGACGACGACCGGCGGGCGGTGATCGCCTTGCGTCAGCAGATCGAGCGCCAGGTGCAGCGTCAGCTCGAGGCCGGGGTGGCCACCGGGCAGATGGAGGTGGCCGACCCGCGAGCCGTGGCCCGGGCCCTGCTGTCACTCAGCGTGGACGTGTCACGCTGGTACGACCCGAAGAGCAACGAGACGCCGGAGGGAATCGGCCTGCTGTACGCCGACCTGGCCACTCGCATGGTCCGACCCACCGGCCGCGATCAGGCACATTGACGCACCTAGGTTTGCCTGATCAGGGCAGGCTTTCTTCGACCAAAGGAACAGTAGTGCCCGACGAACCAGAGTCCGGCCTCATCCACCTGGATGGAATCGCCACCGCTTCGTCCCCGACCGAGGCGCTCCAGGCGGTGCTCGCGGTACTCGATGTCCAGCCCGACACCGACCCGAACACCTTCCTCGGAACCAGCTACCGACCACCATGGGGGCGGATCTTCGGCGGCCAGGTCCTGGCGCAGTCGTTGGTGGCCGCCGCCCGAACCGTGGACGAGTCGCGACCGGTGCACTCACTGCACGCGTACTTCCTGCGAGCCGGTGACCCCAACCTGCCGATCACCTTCGATGTCGATCGACTGCGGGACGGCCGGTCGTTCTCCGCCCGGCGCACCCAGGCGATCCAGCGAGGCAAGCCGATCCTCTCGATGATCTCGTCGTTCCAGGAGCCGTCCGGCGGGCTGGACCATCAGGTCGAGATGCCCAAGGTGCCGGGCCCAGACGAATTACCAACATTGAACGAGCTTTTCGGTCATATCGACAACCCGGTGGTGCAGCAGATGCTGCGCAGCCGTCCGGTCGACATGCGGTTCGTCGACGGCCCGCTGTTCATGGAGCCCGGCCCGGAACCGGTCGGCCACCAATCGGTTTGGATGCGAGCCTCCGCCCCGATGCCGGAAGACCCGTTGCTGCACACCGCCCTGCTGACCTACGCCAGCGACTACACCCTGCTGGAAAGCGTGATCCGTCGACACGGCCTGAGCTGGGCGACCGCCAAGATGAAGACGGCCAGCCTGGATCACGCGATGTGGTTCCACCGAGCCGCTCGCGCCGACGAGTGGCTGCTCTACACCCAGGAGAGCCCGTCCGCCTCCGGTGCCCGCGGGATGGGGATGGGCCGGATCTTCACCTCGGACGGCGTCCTGGTGGCTTCCATCGCCCAGGAAGGGATGATGCGCCTGCCCCGGGACTGAACGGGACTGAGCCGAAACTGGATCCAGGCTGGATCGCACCTGAAACAAACCTGAATCGGACCTGTATTTGATATTGACTTACTGCCTCCGCCGGACGTCTTGACGGCGCGGGACCGGGTGCCTACTTTGTGGTCGAACGTCCGAATTGGGGACGATCGATGCACGTAGCGTGACCACCCGGCCCTTGGAGGCTGTCCATGATCCGCACGCGGTTTCTCGTCCTCGGCGCGTTCCTCGTCGCCCTGATAGCAATGGTTTTCCAGGGCGGGGCTACCGCGATCGCGGTGCCGAGTCCCAATCCAAACGCGCAGGCCCTGGTCCTGCGCGTGGTCCGACCCAGTGCTCCCCAGCTGGCTGACCTGTCCAAGCGCTACGACCTGCTGGAAGCCAAAGTCGGCGGCGACTACTTCGTGCTCGGCGACAAGAGCACGCTCAAGGCGCTGCGAGCGCAGGGCTACCGGGCCCGGACCGAGCGGACGTTGCCGGCGCTGCCCAAGGCCACCGCCACCACGAAGAGTGGCTTGCGCGCCGACGGCACCATCTCCGCGGCCGCGTACGGCACCTTCTACGGCGGGTACCACACGGTCGACGCGCAGATGCAGCACCTGCAGGACGTCGCGGCCGCCAACCCGACGCTGGCCACCGTCGTCGACTACGGCGACTCCTGGCGCAAGACCCAAGGGCTGAGCGGCTACGACCTGCTGGCGATCTGCATCACGAAGAAGGTCACCGGCGACTGCGCCCGCAGCACCACCGCCCCCAAGCCGCGGTCGATGGTGGTCTCCGCGATCCACGCCCGTGAGCTGGCCACCGCGGAGATCTCCTGGAACTGGATCGACTACCTCGTCGCGGGTTACGGCACCGACGCGACGATCACCGCGCTGCTGAACACCACCGAGATCTGGGTGATCCCGGTGCTCAACCCGGACGGCCGCAAGATCGTCGAGGGCGGCGGCAGTTCGCCGTACTACCAGCGCAAGAACGCGAACACCAGCCGCGGATCGTGCTCCAACCCGCCGACCTCGTCCAACCAGTACGGCGTCGACATGAACCGCAACGCCACCTTCCACTGGGGTGGCGTGGGTTCCTCCACCGTCGCCTGCAGCCAGACCTACAAGGGCCTGTCCGCTGCCTCCGAACCCGAGACCGCTGCCCAGCAAGCCCTGTTCAACAGCCTTTTCGCGGACAAGCGTGGGGCCGCGATCACGGACGCTGCACCGGCCACCACGACCGGCACGTTGATGACCTACCACAGCTACGCCGGCCTGGTGCTCTACCCGTGGGGCGACAACAACTCGCTGGCCCCGAACGGCGCCAAGCTGCGGACTCTGGCCCAGAAGATGGCCTCGTACAACGGTTACACCGCCGGCCAGGGCGGCAACATCCTGTACCAGACCACCGGAACCACTGACGACGACATCTACGGTCGACTCGGCGTGGCGGCGTTCACGACCGAACTCGGCGCCGCGGGTACCTCGTGCGACGGGTTCATGCCGCCGTACTCCTGCGTCGCCTCGCGGTTCTGGCCGCAGGAACGGCAGGCCCTGATCGCCCTTGGCCAAGCCGCCGCCGGCCCCTACAAGTGAGGTCCTGATCCAGTGATCGCCGGCTAAATAAGTGATCGCCAGCTGTGCCCGCAATCGTGCCGTGTGTCGGCACAAAAGCGGGCGCAGCTGGCGATCTTTGCGCCCATCGAGCATGAAAAACAAGCACAGCTAGCGATCTTTGCGGGACTCGCGGCGACAATTGTCCTCCGGCATGATCGCGCGGCGCTCGTCCCGCCCCGCTCGCCCGGCCCCAGCCGTTCAGCTCCCATTAAGCCGTGATTTGGCCCCGCCCCGGCCCTTTCTTCGTGATCGTGAAGACTTCGTCGGCCGCATGACCGACGAAGCCTTCACGGCAAGGGTGAACAGCGAGGAACAACCGGCCTCGACGGCGTTGCGCGGCTAGTCGCGGGTGAGCTTGCGGTGGGTCACTCGGTGCGGGCGGGCTGCGTCCTCACCGAGACGGGCGATCTTGTTCTTTTCGTAGCTCTCGAAGTTGCCCTCGAACCAGTACCAGGCCGCCTCGTTCTCCTCGGTGCCCTCGTAGGCCAGGATGTGCGTGGTCACCCGGTCCAGGAACCAGCGATCGTGGGAGATCACCACGGCGCAGCCGGGGAATTCCAGTAGCGCGTTCTCCAGCGAACCCAGGGTCTCGACGTCCAGGTCGTTGGTCGGCTCGTCGAGCAGCAGCAGGTTGCCGCCCTGCTTCAGGGTCAGCGCCAGGTTCAGCCGGTTCCGCTCCCCACCGGACAGCACGCCGGCCGGCTTCTGCTGGTCCGGGCCCTTGAAACCGAAGGCACCGACGTAAGCCCGGGACGGCATCTCGACGTTGCCGACCTTGATGAAGTCGAGCCCTTCGGAGACCGTCTCCCAGACCGTGGTCTTCGGGTTCAGCCCACCTCGGGACTGGTCGACGTAGGAGATCTTCACCGTGTCGCCGACCTTCACCTGGCCGGCGTCCGGGTCCTCCAGGCCGACGATGGTCTTGAACAGCGTCGTCTTACCAACGCCGTTCGGGCCGATCACGCCGACGATGCCGTTGCGCGGCAGCGAGAAGGACAGTCCGTCGATCAGTACCCGGTCACCGAAGCCCTTGCGCAGCTTGTCCGACTCGATCACCAGGCTGCCCAGCCGCGGTCCCGGCGGGATCTGAATCTCTTCGAAGTCGAGCTTGCGGGTACGGTCGGCCTCGTTCGCCATCTCCTCGTACCGCGCCAACCGAGACTTGCTCTTGGTCTGCCGGCCCTTGGCGTTCATCCGGACCCAGGCCAGCTCGTCCTTCAGCCGACGAGCCAACTTGGCGTCCTTCTTGCCCTGGACCGCCAGCCGCTCGCCCTTCTTCTCCAGGTAGGTGGAGTAGTTGCCTTCGTACGGGTAGGCCCGGCCGCGGTCCAGCTCGAGAATCCACTCGGCGACGTTGTCCAGGAAGTACCGGTCGTGGGTGACGGCCAGGACAGCGCCGGCGTACTTCGCCAGGTACTGCTCCAGCCACTGCACACTTTCGGCGTCCAGGTGGTTGGTCGGCTCGTCCAGCAGCAGCAGGTCAGGCTTGGAGAGCAGGAGTTTGCACAGCGCTACCCGGCGGCGCTCACCGCCGGAGAGCACGGAGACGTCGGCGTCCGGTGGCGGGCACCGCAGCGCGTCCATCGCCTGCTCCAACTGGGCATCGAGGTCCCAGGCGTCGGCGTGGTCCAGGGCCTCCTGCAGATCGCCCATCTCGGCCAGCAGGACGTCGTAGTCCGCGTCCGGTGAGGCCATCTCCTCGGAGATCGCGTTGAACCGGTCGAGCTTGGTCTTGATCTCGGCCACCCCCTCCTCGACGTTGCCGAGGACGGTCTTGCTCTCGTTCAGCTCCGGCTCCTGCATCAGGATGCCGACGGTCGCCCCGGCCGCGAGGTGCACGTCACCGTTCGACGGTTGGTCCAACCCGGCCATGATCTTGAGCACGCTCGACTTACCCGCACCGTTGGGGCCGACGACCCCGATCTTCGCTCCGGGAAGGAAGGACAGGGTCACGTCGTCAAGGATCACCTTGTCGCCGTGGGCCTTCCTCGTCTTACTCATCGTATAGATGTACTCAGCCACGGCGTCGAGGCTACCCCAGCTAGATCAAGCGCTGAATTCGCGCGTTCGACCGCCAGAAAGCCCGCCTTGATCAACGGCCCGCGTCCTCGCCGTCGCAGGCCGTGACGGCGGACACGCCATCGGCTGCCCCGCGGCAAGGTTTCCGGCGCGGTGCCCTATCTTTCCTGGTGAGGAGGCCCTTGTGACAGAACAGCTCGACTTCAGCTGGGTGTACGAGCTCACCCCGTTGGCGACTTTCCGGATGGTGACGCGGCTCGAGCGACTGACCGAGGAGGCTCGCCATCTGGAGCATCAACAGCACTCGATCCCCGAGCTGAGAGAACGCGACGGCGTGTTCCGGTACGTCGCGCAGCGTCAGCTCAGCATCGAATCGGGCACCCGGGCACGGCTCTTCTCTGGGCCGCCGATGCTCAAATTCACCCAAATCTGGCATGCCCCCGACTGGGACGGGTCGCGCAACTACGATCTCACCGGTGAGATCAGCGGGATGTCCTCGCGGATCCTCGGCAAGGGCCGGCTGGTCCCGCTCGAGTCCAGTCAGGCCCAACTCAGCCTCAGCCTCACCATCGATGCCACCGGCCGGCTCGGTGGTCGCAAGTCGGAGGCCGGAATCGCTGAGT
>DATINJ010000031.1:0-16350 GCA_035474375.1 Kineosporiaceae bacterium
GTCTCAATGAGGCCCGCTACGGCATTCTCTGGGGAGCGATGGGTGCGGCTCGGTCCTCGCTGGAGTCGGCCCTGTCGTACGCCAACGACCGGATCCAGTTCGACAAGCCGATCTCCGCCTTCCAGCTCACCCAGCAGAAGCTGGTGGACATGAACCTGGAGTACACGAAGGGCCTACTGCTCGCACTTCACCTGGGCCGCCGCAAGGACGCCGGGCTGCTCCTCCCGGAACAGGTCAGCCTCGGCAAACTCAACAACGTCCGCGAGGCCCTAGAGATCTGCCGCACCGCGCGCACCATCCTCGGCGCGAACGGGATCTCACTCGAGTACCCGGTGATGCGGCACGCCAACAACCTGGAGTCGGTCCTCACCTACGAGGGCACTGTCGAGATGCACACCCTTGTCCTTGGTCAGGCGATGACGGGACAGGCAGCCTTCCGGTGACCGCATCCGTGACGGGAGGCGGGCCATGCCCGTGGTAGCAGAGACCCGGTGGGCCGAACCGGAAGCCAGGTATTCGCCCAACACCAGGGCGTCTCCCTCCTCCGCCTTGCCCTCCGGGCGCCAGACCCCGACCACATCCGACCGCCCTATTGCCGGAGCCTCTTAATCGGCTGGTGTGGCGGCGGCGAGGTCCTGATCGGCTGGGGCGGGTTCGATATAGCGCGGGAAAACGGGTTGCTCCTCGTGCAGGGTTCGCATCACCTGCCGGGCCACGTCCAGGAACGGCTGATCGTCAGTGTCGTTGCCGTCTGTTTCGGCGGTGCGAGCTGCGGTGAGTTCGAGGACGGCGACGGCGGTGCGAGCGACCATCGAGCAGTAGATGTCGTCCTTGTCCCGTCCGAGACGTTCGGCGACCGATTCTTGCAGGGCGATGCGCTCGCGGATGAATTGTTCACCGAGGCGGGTTCTGAGGATCTCGGAGGTCTGGGCGATCCTGCGTACTTGTTGCAGGCGTTGCCGGCTGCCTGGTTGGGCGGACAGCAGGGCGAGAACGGCATGTCCCAGGGCGAGGTCGAGGGGCTCGTCGGCGGGTCTGCGGGCCAGTTCGTCGGCCATCTGCCCGTTCAACGCGATCGGTGACAGGACCAGGAGGTCCTTGGTCGGGAAGTACCGGTAGAGGGTCGAGATCGATACCTCGGCGCGTTCGGCTACCTGTTCGAGGGTGGTGTCGTCGTACCCGTGCTCGTGGAACAGGGCCATGGCCGCGTTCAGGATCAGCTCCTTGTTCCGCCGCGCGTTGTGCTCCCGCAGTCCCATGGTTCCACCATATGCCACCCCGAGATGGAGTTGAACTGTATTTGAATGTACGCTTCAAAATGAAGTTCAACTTCAACTTGAAGCGAGGCTCCTCATGGCGCCCTCAGAGGCCGCGCCCTTCCAGTGCTGCGCGGGCGGGGCTCGCAGGACCCTTGGAGTTTTCTGGGAGGAGAGACCCGGTTCGCCTAGGTCTGTCGTTCGACCTGCGGTGATCGCAGACGGAGTCTCAGAAAACTCCCAGAACCTCTCGGAAACGTGGCAGTTGAGGCGCCCAGGCTGGGCGAGTCCAACGACACCCGGCCTGGCGCCGAGTGCGTCACCCAATCGGAGCGGAGTGCGCCCCAGATGTCTTCTGCCACAGTTGAATTCAAGTCGGGAGGACCCGGGTGGACCGAGCCCGAGCGTCCTGAAGGCCCGTTGGAGAACGTATTGGCCGGCGCCGTTGCCGCGCTGTGCGCGGTGATCGCCATGGTGGCCGTCTCGGCCCTGGCGCTTTGGCTGCTGGACGCTGGGTCCGTCGGGTCGCCGTGGTCGTTAGCGATGACGGTCACGGCCATGTCCGTGGGCGGTTCGGTGACCCCGGTGGCGGCGGCCTCGGGATCGGAAGGCTCCGGCCTGGCAGGGCTGCTGGGCGGCGGCCTGAGCCCGTCCCTGAGCGGCACGGCCGATGCGATGCCGCTGGGTGTGTCGCTGGTCGGCGCTCTGGTGCTGTGGACGGTGTTCTCCTGGCGGATGCGGGGGTCCCGGTTCGGAGCAAGGGAGCTGTTCGCTCGCACCGCCGGTGCTGCGGCGGTGGCCCTGTTCAGCTTCCTGATCGTGGCGCACCTCGCCCAGGGTGTGCTCAACATGCCGGCTTCGGCGATGAGCGGCATGCGCGGTGACGACGCCGGGTCCGGCGGACTGGGCGGTGGAGGCCTCGACGGAGGTGGTTCGCTGGGTGGTCTGCTCGGTGGCGATCTCGGCGAGCGTCTTGGCGGTCTGGGTGAGCGTCTTGGTGAGCGTCTCGGCGGTCTGGGCGGCGGTTCCCAGTCGGGCCAGGCCATCAACTATCAGGTGCAGACTGGTTCTGCTGCGTTGGGCGCCGTGCTGTGGGTGGTCGTGGTGATCGCGCTCGGCTTCCTGATCACCCGCCGGGCGCACCTGCCTGTGCGGTGGGCGACGAGTCGACTGCGGGCGTCCTGGGCTCCGAGCGTCTCGGCGGTCGTGCGGATGTCTTTGGTGATGACCGTCGTCCCTCTGGTGGTTGTCCTGTTCGTCGGAGTGCTTGTCGGCGGCAAGACCGCGACCGCGGCGGGGGCCGCCGTCTTGTTGGCCCCTGCCGCGGTGGTCGTGTTTCTGACCCTGGGGCTGGGCACCTCCTGGACAGCGTCGACGCATCAGATGCAGAGCCAGGGCGGCAACCCGCTCGCCTCGCTGCTCAAGTTGCTGGGCGGCCGGCAATCGCAGGCCCGTCCCGACCGGGTTGAGCACCTCAGGGACCTGTCGGTGGGTGGCTTGCCGCTGTGGCTGGTGGCCTTCCTGGTAACCGCTGTCGCGCTGCTGGCCTGCGGCTACGCGGCAGCGCGAGCCATGGACCAGACTCAGCCGCGGCTCTCGCACCCCCATCAGGGACGCTACGGACAGCACCTCGTGGCGGCCGGGCGGCTCGGGACTGTCATGGGAGTCTTCCTGGGACTGGCGTCCTGGCTCGTGCAGGCGGACGGCCAGATCTCGGCGCGCATGTTCGGCAGCGAGATGGGCGGCATGCACGCGGAACTCAGCGGCAGCGCGCCGACGGCCTTCGTGCTGGGGCTGGTCGCCGGAGCAATGGCCGGCTTCGCGGGAAGCCTGCTGTTCGGCCTTAGCCGGGGGAGACAGACCACTTCCGTATCGTCCAGCGTATGACCGCGGTCGCCACTGCGAGTATCCCGTTCGTGCCCTGGGCGCGGCGGCCCGGGAGTGAATTTCGGCCCCTTTGGAGACATTCGTTGGCAACCGGTGAGCGACCTTCCCTGTCCACGTCCCGATTCGGGCGCGACCTTGCCCAGGACAGCAGCACGGGTGCGCACCTCCTGGTCGTGGACGACGAACCCACCGTACGGGAACTGCTGTGCGCCGCCTTGCGTCACGTGGGCTTCACCGTCGCCGCGGCCGGCACCGGGCAGGAGGCGCTGGACGGGGCCCGGGGAGAACCGCCGGACCTCGTCCTGTTGGACGTAATGCTCCCGGACATGGATGGTTTCGAAGTAATCCGGCGGCTTCGCGAACAGCACCGGCCAGCAGGCACCGCGAGCCAGGGGCACGTCCCGGTGGTGTTCCTCACTGCCCGGGACGGCACTCAGGACAAGATCGAGGGCCTCGTCCTGGGTGGCGACGACTACGTCACCAAGCCGTTCGACCTGCAGGAGCTGATCGCCCGGATCGGCGCCGTCCTCCGCCGTACCAGTGGCGACCCCACCGCTCTGCTGAGGGTGGCCGATCTGGAACTCGACCCCGAGGGAGTGCAGGCGACCCGGTCGGGAGAGCCGGTGCGACTATCACCAACCGAATTCCGGCTCCTGCACTACCTTTTGATCAACGCTGGGCGCACGGTGTCCAAGCCGCAGATCCTCGAGCAGATCTGGAACTACGACTTCGGTGGTGACACCGGCATCGTCGACACGTACATCAGTTACCTGCGTCGAAAGATCGACAACGGTGGGCCCAAGCTGATCCACACGGTGCACGGCGTCGGCTATGTGCTTCGAGGACCGAAGCCATGACCGGGCGTGGCATTCGGACCGTGTGGGTGCGCACCTCGCTGCGCGGCCGAGTGCTCCTGCTGGCGGTGGTGCTGCTGGCCACCGGGCTCGCGGCGTTCAGCGTAGTGACCGGCAATGCCCTGCGTGCCTACCTGGAGGATCGCCTCGACGCCCAACTCCGGGTTTCTGCCCAGGTGTTCGCGCTGGTGCCCCCGCAGATGATCGAGAGCGAAGCCGGGCGGATCCCTGCGGCAGGTCGGGCCGACTTCAGCACTGAGGTTCTCGGAAACCCCGTCATCATTTACGTCGCCGAGGACGGGACGACAGTGAGTAGCATCGACTCGCTCGCCGGTCAGAATCGGTCCGGCATCGCCCGTGGTCCGGCGCTGCCGCGACTGGATGCCGAGTCGGTCGCCGCCCGCGGAGGCAGCCCTTTCACCGTCGACAGCAGCGAAGGCGAAGGGCGATGGCGGGTGATCGCCGTGCCTGAGGCCGACAGGGCCCTGCGCAACGCGCTTGGCGCAGCCCCGGTGAAGGACGGCAGCGTGATCGTGGCCACGTCCATGGCGCAACTGGACGGCACTGTGGACCGGATGTGGCGCATCTACGAGACCACGGGTCTGGCCCTGCTCGGGTTGCTCGCGGTGGCCGGCTGGTTCGCTGTGCGGGCCGGTCTCAAGCCCCTGTCCAGGATCGAGCAGACCGCCGCCGAGATCGCCCACGGCGACCTGTCGTGCCGGGTCCCGGACTTGGCCGGGCGGAACACCGAAATCGGTCGGCTGGCCGCCGCGCTCAACGGCATGCTCGGCCAGATCGAGGCGGCCTTCGCCGCCCGCGCCGAGTCCGAGGCGCGCATGAGCCGCTTCGTCGCCGACGCCAGCCACGAACTGCGCACCCCGCTCGCGGGGATCAGAGGGCTCACCGACCTGCACCGGATGGGCGCCCTGCCCGAACGGCAGGACATCGACACCACCATGTCCCGGATCGCCCGTGAATCAGAACGCCTCGCGCGTCTTGTGGAGGACCTGCTGTTGCTCGCTCGTCTCGACGAACACTCACTCAGGCTGGGCGAGGAGGGGAGGACATCAGCGCTTCCCCTCGGCCTGGACTCCGCCCCCATGGATCTGCGCACCCTGGCAGCGGACGCCCTACACGACGTACGAGCATTGGACGCGAACCGTCCGGTCACCCTCACCGGACCGGACGGCGACGGACCACCCACCTCCGCCCCCACTTTCGCCGACGAGTCCCGCCTTCGCCAGGTCATCACCAACTTGATCGGTAACGCCGTCACGCACACGCCACCTGGTACTCCGGTCCGCGTGGGCGTGGGCACCATCGGCGACCACGCGGTCCTGGAGGTCGCCGACGACGGACCGGGCCTGACCCAGGAGCAGGCCGCTCGCATCTTCGAACGATTTTACCGCGCGGACGCTTCGCGTACCCGCGCCACGGGCGGCGCCGGCCTCGGCCTGGCTATTGTCCACTCCCTGGTCACTGCTCACGGAGGTCGGGTGGAAGTCCACTCAACGCCGAGCCGTGGAGCCACCTTTCGACTCCTGCTGCCCCGACACCCGGACCTCTCCCTGGAGTCTGCCTCCTCCGGTGCTGAACGCCAGGCAGCCAGTGGTGATGGCGGACCTGGCTGAACGGTTGCCGATCCGCCGTCCTCACTCGATCGTCACCCACGCCCACCCGACGGTTCCGGTTCACGCTCTGGTAAGCCTGAGCCCGAGCCGATCCAGCTCGAGCGAAGCCAGGGCGTCGACGGCTGCTGGATCGCCCTGCCGCCATGCCTGGGCGACCCCGGAGCCCAGCGCGTCCAGTTGCTTCAACGAGCAACCCGCCAGCGCTCGCATCGCCAGCAGATCCCGCCCGGCAGGGTCCGCGCGTACCCGGGCCGCGATCGCTGCTCGACGCGTCCATCGCAGGCGGGTCAGCACCCAGATGCCGAGAGCGAGCGCAATCGGTACCACCGCGATCGCCGAACCCAGGACCAGGGCGAGGGTTTCAGCCATCTCGTGGATTCGTCGGCCGGTGTCGGCGAGCCGGGTGGACGCGTCCGCCGCCTCGGCGAACGAACCGGTCAGCTTGTCACCCACTAGAGGGATTTGATCCACTTCCCCGCCCAGCTGATTCAGGTTGCCCGCGAAGCTGGTACCCCCCTCTTGCAGCTTCTGCCCGGGCAGGCCGAGTTTTTCGATCAGGTTGTTCACCCAGACACCGGCCACTATCCACGCGCCGGTCCAGGAGATGAGGAAGCCATCGGCAAGCATCTGTCGCGCGGCTATCGATCGGCGCTCGGCATACATCTTCATACCCTGCAGCCTTCCGTCATCCGCTGGCGACCGCTTCGTCCGGTCGCAGTGATCACCGCTACCGTGTGCGCAGTAGGCGATCGGAAGGACACCGGAGAAACCGCTCAGGCCGTCGAAAACCTTGGTCGCGCTGGATACTCAGTGCTCATGCTGGGCACGGGTCAAGGTCGAAGGCCGGCCTGGTAGATGGCCACGACGAGCTGGGCGCGGTCGCGAGTGCCCAGCTTGGTCATGGCGTGGTTGACGTGGGTCTTGACGGTGAGCGGGCTCAGGGTGAGGTGCTCGGCGATCTCGGTGTTGGACCTGCCGGTGGCTACCAGGGTGACGATTTCGCGTTCTCGTTCCGTCAGCCGGTCGAGGAGAGCCGGATTCGACGGTTGCCCGTGGTCGGCCAGCGCGAGGTATCGGGTGATCAATTCTCGAGTGGCGACAGGGGACAGGAGCGATTCACCGCGCGCGACCGTGCGGATGGCGTCGATCAGCGCGCCCGGGCGGACACTCTTGCCGAGGAAACCGCTCGCACCCGCGCGCAGCGCCTCAAAAAGGTTTTCGTCGACTTCGAAGGTGGTCAGGATCAGCACTTTTACTCCGGCGAGATCCTGATCGCCGGTGATTTTGCGGGTCGCGGCGAGACCGTCCATCTCCGGCATGCGGATGTCCATCAGGACGACATCGGCGCGTTCCTGGCGGGCCAGCCAGACGGCATCGACACCGGTGGACGCCTCGGCGACCACGGTCAGGTCAGGGGCACTTTCGATCATCATGCGAAGCCCGGCGCGAACGATGTCCTGGTCGTCAGCGATCAGAACCCGAACCGGGGTCGTCATGCCCTGATCGCCGTGGGCAGCTCCGCGCTGACGCGGAAGCCGCCGTGAGGGCGGGGCGCTGCGGACAGGTGGCCTCCGAGCGCGGCCGCCCGCTCGCGCATGCCGATGATGCCGTGTCCCACAGATGTTCCAACGCCAGCGGGATGCAAAGGCCCGTCGTCCTCAATGGCCAAAGCCAGTGTGCCCGGTTGAAAGCTGAGCCGGATCGATGCCGAGGTTGCTGCAGCGTGTTTGGCCGTGTTGGTCAAGGACTCCTGAATCAGCCGGTATGCAGTTCGATCGACCGCCTCGGGCAGGGCACGAGGCTGACCGGTGACCTCGCAGGTGACGCGCAGCCCGGCGGCGGTGAACGAGGCGATCAACTCGTCGAGCCGGCCGAGCCGCCCGGCGGGCTCTACCAGATCAGGGTCGTCGGGCTGACGCAGTAGACCGACGGTCAGTCGCAGTTCGTCCAGGGCAGCCTCGCTGGCGTTCTGGATGTGCTCGAGGGATTCGCGCGCATGGGTCTGGGTTTTGTCCAGCAGATAGGTCATGGCTCCGGCCTGGACGCTGATCAGCGCGACATGGTGGCCGACCGCGTCATGGAGATCGCGCGCGATGCGGATCCGCTCGGCCTGGACGCGGCGCCGAGCTTCGTCCTCGCGGCCCTGCTCAGCCCGCCGGGCACGCTCTTCGAGCATCGCCCGTTGCGCTCGGTTAGCCCGAACGGCCTGTCCGATGGCAGCTGCCGCCACGACCCACGGCACGACCTCGACGCTTTCCAGTTGAACCCGGCCGTGCATGGCGGACACCACACTGCCGGCCACGGCGACGGCGGCGCTGACGGCGGTGGTGACGACAATCGCGGCCGTCAGTTCACTGCGGAGTGAGAACAACAGCATCGCCAGTACCAGTGCAGGCCGGGCTGGGGACTCCGCTGCTCCTGCCGGCATCAGAAGGAGCACGCCCGCTGTAGCCGTGGCGGGCACGAGCCACGGTGGCCAGCGCAGTGCGGGGACGATAGCGAAACTGGCCGAAACCGCCACGGCGGTGAGGAATTCCTTTGGCGAGGTCCCGCCGGTGCGGACGTTGGAGAAGATCGAGGTGCCGAGAAATAGGACAACCGCGGCGGATACCCGGGTGACGGCGGGATGCCCAGCAGCCGGCTGCCGAAGCCGCTCGTAGGCCCGATTCATGGCTGGCTCAATCCGTATTCCGCCGCCGATGGTCGGGCGGCCTGCTGCCCGCCCGCTTATCGGGGGGTCGTGCTCCTGCGGGAACCGCTCCGGTGTACCCCTCAGATCACAGGCTCGGTAGAGGTCTTGACTGGCTCGGTTGGCTGCCCCGCCATGCTGTTTGACCGCATCAGCGGGGCATTGCGTCCAGCTCACCATCGGTCCCAGTTGTAGACCCGCAGTGCGGTTCCGCCGAGGAACTTCTCCTTGTCGGCGACGGACATGGGCCAGTGGTCGCTGTATGCGCTCAGGCTCTGCTCGTAAGTGAGGAACAAGGTGGCACGCGTCCAGTCGCTGCCCCACATGCAACGGTCGACGCCGAAGGCGTCGATCACCCGGCCGACCGGCTGCCACAGGTCTTCGTAAGGATACGGTTCGTGCGAAACAGTGCAGGCGCCAGTGACTTTGATGTTGAGGTTGGGGTATTTCGCCAGAGCGAGGACCGCCTCGATATCGGCGAAGGGGTCCTTGGGTGCCGGCGGCTCGACGCTCTGCGTCATGCCGAGGTGGTCCAGGGCGAAGCGAGCCTCGGGAAACTTCCTGGCCATCGGCTCCATGACTTCCAGGCGGCCCCAGCACGAGATGTTGATGGTGAGATCGGCGTCGACCGCTGCATGGACGGCTGCGGCGACTTGGGGGTCGTCAGGCGACATCTGCATCAGCTCGAACAGCATGCGGATGCCCACGGCGCCCGGGGTCGCGGCCCACCGCTTGATGCGCGCTACGGCGTTGGGGGCCAGTGCATGGACGGGGGTGACGAGCCGGAAGCGGTCCGGGTGGTCGCGGTAGACCGTCTCGGCATAGCTGGCGTCGAAGTCGTAGACCCGCACCGGTGACACAGCTATCGCCCGATCGACCCCGGCCGCGCCCATTGCCGCGACCATCTGGTCACCGGTGACCTCGGGCAGGTGCACCGCCTCTGGCATTTCGCGTGCCCACGGCCGTTCGGGAGTGTTGGCGGCGAATGGATGGACCTGTGCATCGACGACGATCATGTGCTCTCCTCGATCGAACGGGTGTCGGCGTCCGGTGTCGTCAAAATTTTGTGATTGCAACAATATTTTGTTTTCAAGAATATTTGCAAGTTCGTAAAGTTTGGCTCATGCTGATGCCGTGACCGCAGCCGAGGGCCTTCGAGAGCGCAAGAAGCGGGCCACCCGGGCCACGTTGAGCCGGATCGCGTGGATGACGATGCTGGAGCAGGGCTTTGAGGCGGTGACGGCCGAGTCGGTCGCCGCGGCGGCTGACGTGTCTGCGGCAACCTTCCGCAATTACTTCGCCTCCCGGGAGGAGGCAATCATCGAGGGGGCGGTGCACCGGATGCTCTCGTTGCCCGAGGCGTTGCGCGCTCGCCCCAGCGATGAGCCGATCTGGGATGCGGTGACGCATGTTGTACCCGAGGCCTTGGCGGAAATCGTGGGGGAACGCGACCACATGGTGGTGCTGTGGCGCATCACCCGGCAGAAGTCGGCTCTCCTGGGGCAGCATTTGGCCGTGTTCGACCGGTTGCAACGTCAGTTGGCCGAAGCAATCGCCGATCGGACTGGCACCGACGTGGATCGTGACCTAGCGCCACGCCTGCTCGCCGCGGCAGTCGCCGCGGCGATGCGCACCGCCGTGGAAGTTTGGGCAACCGAAAGTGGTCCAAATCTTCCCGAACTGGTGAAGAACTGCTTGACCCAGATGCGTGCCGGCATTCCGATCGGCCACGCTGCGGCACCGTGACGTTGACCTACCCGCCTACTCACCCCGGAAAACCGGGGTGAGTCCAAACCTTTCGGCTCGATGGCAGGGGAGTCCTTTGCTGAAACCCATGACGATGCTGCTCGATCAGTGCCCGGTGGTCAGGGGTTGCAGCCAATGCGCAGGTCGCCGGGGTCGGTGAAGCATTGGTCGGTCGAGAGGCCACCAACGGCGGTGTCCAGCCCGTCGCCGTCCGTGGTGCGGAGCGTGTCGTTGCCGAGGCCACCGTTCAGCACGTTGCTGACGTCCGTGCCGGAGAAGCCGACGTCGAGTGTGTCGGCGCCAGGACTGCCGATGAGGTTCTCGATATCGGTTTCGACGATGTCGAATTCGCCGGCAGAGCCGTCGTTGAAGTCGTTGTCTAGTATGACCGTCACGCCGAGGCTGGCGCTGCGATCCGAGTAGTCCATGGTGTCGGAGCCGAGCCCTCCGAACATCTCGTCGTCGCCATCCAACGATTCGGAAGCAAGCAACCTGTCGTCCCCGTCGTAGCCGCTCAGGTGGTCGTCGCCGGCATCGCCGATCAACAGGTCGTCGCCTTGGACACCGTAGAGGTCGTCGTCGCCGGGACCGCCACGCAGGTCGTCGTTCCCGGAACTGCCGATGAACACGTTGTCCAGCTCGTTGCCCAGGATCTGGTCGGCGAACGGAGTGCCCTGTACGTTCTCGGTCGAGAAACGTACGTTGTCCTGCTCGCCAGACTGGCCGTCGTTGGCCACGCCGTCGAGACTCACCGAGACCCCGGTGCTGCGGCCGATGTACCGCACCGAATCTTGGCCGCTGTCGCCGTAGAAGTCGTCGCGCCCGTCTGCTGTCGGCTCGGACAAGAACTCGTCGTTGCCCTCTCCTCCCTTGCCGATGTCGCGCCCGGTGCCGAGACAGATGCGGTCGGCACCTCCCATACCGAGCACGACGTCGTCGCCACCGCGGGCGGCGATGATGTCATTGCCCGCAGTCCCCCTGATCTCATGGCCGACATCCGAATCGACGATGGTGGCGGGCAACCCACCGCACGTCACTGGCGCCGTTGCCGCAGCCGGGGCCGCGAAGGCCGTGGCTGCCACTAGTAGCGCTCCCAAAGCGGGCACCGTCCGCATTCTGCCTTGTCGCGTGGTCATTGAACTCTCCTCCGTGGTTTGTCTGCCAGGTCTCATGTGTCTTTCCCAGGTCGTGGCGACGGAGCTGGCGAGTCGGGCCCATCTCTCTCCTTCTGCTGGCTCCCACGCCGTGGAATAATCTCTGCCTCGACGCTAGGGAACCGGCGTGCCGGCCGAAATGCCCGCGCTACCGCTTCTCTTGCCCGTTTGTCCACGAAGTGCTGCGACCTTGGCGGTGCGTCGGGCCGCGGTGCCGCATCGTCTGGAGGTGCGCCCGATGGATGTCCTGTCCGATGTCCTCCTCGCGGTGCGACTCACCGGTGCGATCTTCTTCCACATCGACGCAAGAGCGCCCTTCGCCACCGAGAGCCCCCCGCCCGAAGCGATCGCCGACAGGATCAGCGGGGATTGCGACCACTTCATCGCCTTCCACGTCGTCACGGATGGCTCCTGCTGGGCCTCTGCTGTGGACCAACTGGAGTCGCCGGTGCTGCTTAGCGCGGGCGAGATGGTCATCTATCCGGCCGGCAACGCCAACATCCTGGCCTCTGCACCGGGGATGCGGGCTCACCCGGACCCCTCCCTCTACTACCACCCTGTGCAGAGCGCACTGCCATTCCCGATCGTGGTGAACACCGACGGCACCGGCGACCAATGCCGGTTCGCGTGTGGATTCCTCGCGTGCGACTCCCGCCCGTTCAACCCGCTGCTCGAGTCGCTTCCACCCATGGTTCACGCGCCGGTGTCGGCCCGCAGTTGGCGCTGGATGAGCGGCCTCCTGGAAGCCGCGGTCGAAGCCAGCGACGGCCGCAACGCCGGGCAGGAGGCGATCCTGGCGAAGCTGTCGGAACTCATGTTCGTCGAGGCCCTTCGCGCCCACATCGACCGACTCCCGCCCGAGGCTCGAAGCTGGGTGGCCGGGTTGCGCAATGCCGAGGTGGGCGCAGCCCTCCGGCTCCTGCACGGGCGCTTCGCCGAGCCGTGGACCCTGGAGCTGCTGGCCCGCGAGGTAGGCATGTCCCGTTCGGCCTTCGCCGACCGCTTCACCACGTACGTTGGGGTTCCACCCATGACCTATCTCGCCCGCTGGCGGCTCCAGGTTGCGGCGAGAATGCTGCAGGGCGGCTCAGTTAGCGTCGCCCACGTGTCCGCGGCCGTCGGCTACGAGTCCGAGTCGGCCTTCAATCGGGCCTTCAAGAAGCAGGTCGGAGCACCACCCGGGAGCTGGCGTCGACGTTGATGCGCGCCGTGGTCCGAGTTTGAAACACCGCGCCCGGTGCGCTGCCAGCGTTCGATGCGTTCGGGAGTCCAGGCCAAGGCTTTGGGGCGTTTGAGGATCAGTTCGGAGTGCCGTCGACGATCCGAGCGAGGTCGTGCAGGTGGACTGCGAGTTGCAGTTTCAGTGTGTTGTTGGGTTGCTGCCAGTCGTGCCCGAGCAGGCCGCTGATCCGCTCAATCCGTTTCAGGAGCGTGTTGGTGTGGATGTGCAGGGCGCGAGCGGTGGCGGCGAGGTTGCCGGAATTGGCGTAGTAGGCGGCGAGGGTGTCGAGGAGGTCGGCTCCGCGCTCGGCATCGTGGGCGACCAGCCGGCCGAGAGCGTGGTCGAGGAACGTCGCGAGATCCTGGCCTCGGTCGGGATCGAACAAGATCGTGTACATCGCGAGCTTCTCCGTGGTGGTGCTGCTGTCGTGCACTCCGAGCGCGCGCAGCAGTCGGCAGCAGCGGCTCGCCAGGATGACAGCGCGGCCGAGTGGCTCGGTGCCAGGTGGGATGGGGGCCGCGCAGACCAGCGCCGGTCCGTCGAGAACTCGTCGCACACTCTGGTGCAAGCGTTGCGCGGTCTGCGTCGCGTCTTCGGTGTGAATCAGCGCGGTGGGAATGCCGAGGTGCTCGCCGGCCAGACCGCCGTAGCCCTCCGCGAAGCCTTGTAGCAGACGTGTTATGTCGCTGAATCGATCGGCTACCGAGTCCACCACGAGGACGGTATTGAGATGCTCGGGCTCGATGTGTCTCGCGCGGGCGCGCAGCACGAGTTCGGGGGAGAGCGGACGCGGGGCGGTGAGAAGTTGGGTGAGCAACTCGCCCCGCACGCGTTCTTCGGCTCGGGCGACGGCGTCACGGGTCAGGGTGAGCAGGGCTGTGGTTTGTGCGGCCCGCTCCAGGGTCCGCGACTCGACCGGGTCCGGAGCGTGGTGGCGGGACAGAACAAGAGCACCCATGTACGTCGCGCCGACGACGACTGCCGCCACGGTGTGGCGCAAGGTGTCGCCGCGTTGGACGGTGACGCACCCTCCGGACCTCCGGCTCTGCTCGATGGCCTGGCCGACAACGTCGGCCATTCGCGGGGAAGCGGTAAGAACGGAGAGTTCGTGTACCTTCGCCTCGTCCTCATCAGCGGGCAGCCCGCGCGCGACCAGCACCCGCTCGCTGTGATCGAGGACGAGGACACCGCCTCCCAGGGTGTCGACGACGAGGTCCGCGACCGCACCCACGTCGCCGCCGGCCAGCACCACCCGGGTGAGGGCCTCGTGGACGGTCTCGGCCGCTTCGATGGTGGCGTGCACCATTGTCAGGGCGCGTAGGGCGCGCTGGCTTTCGTCGTAGAGCCGGGCATTCTCCAGCGCCACCGCGGCGTGGTCTCCAAAAGCCGTGAGCAGAGCTACGTCGTCCCTGACGAAAGGCCGTTCCTGGCGGTTCGCGGCGATCAAGGTGCCGAGAAATAGGCCGCCGGCAACCAGCGGAACGCCGAGCATCGACACGATGCCCTCCGCTTCGATCGCGCGGTCGACGCCGGGATCGTGGACGATGTCGGTCGACGCCAGGTAGTCGCTGGCCCAGTACGGGGCCCGGGTCGTGGCCACCCGCCCGGCGATGCCGATGTGGGCAGCCCCGTGCACCTTTTCGCCGAACCCGGGGGTCAGGGTGCCGGCCGTGGCACGCACCCGCAGGTAGGTCCCGTTCTCTTCCAGGACTGCCAGATAGGCGATGTCGGTACCGATCAGGTCATGGGCGTGCTTGACGACGCTGGCCAGTACCTCGTCCAGCCCGCGCAGGATGGTCAGGGAGCGTGCCGTGGCGTACAGGCTGGATAGTTCCCGCTCCCGACGGCGCTGGCGTTCCAGTAGCTCCTGAACCCGGGCCGGGGGGTAGTAGTCCTCCGGCGGGTGACTCGCTGGCTGACCGTCGTCGTCGCGATCCATGAGACGTCCTCGGGACGGGCGAAGCCGGTTGGGAGGCATTCGGACGTCGCGCCGGGACGCCGTGAGTGTGTGAATCATACGCCGGACAGTCGATCAAAGTGGAGACTTCATACCTCTGCCAGGGGTGAGATGCTCCGTATCGTTCCCAGCATGATCACCTCTCCACGCTCGACCGCCCAGCATTGGGATCAGGTGGCTCTGCCCAACCCCACGGTCCGCGAACACGTCAATGCGGACGAATGGGCGTTGCGAGTCGATCTGGCAGCCTGCTACCGATTGATCGCCCGATATGGGTGGACCGACATGATCTATAACCACATCTCCGCGCGGGTGCCCGGCACCCACGACCGGTTCGTGATCAACGCTTTCGGCTTGCTCTACGAAGAAGTCTGCGCGTCGAACCTGGTCACCGTGGACCTCGCGGGTAACGTCCTGTCCGGCCCGGAGTCAGGGGCCAACCCGGCCGGTTTCATCATCCACTCCGCCATCCACCGGGCCCGTCCCGAGGTGGCGTGCGTGCTGCACACGCACAGCAAGGCCGGTTCCGCCGTGGCAGCACAGCCACGCGGTCTGCTCGACATCAGCCAACACGCCATGCGCTTCCATGGCCGACTGGCCTACCACGACTTCGGCGGCATCGTGCTGGACGAGGCGATGCAGGACAAACTGGTCGGCGACCTCGGCAGTAAGCGGGCATTGATCTTGCGCAACCACGGCCTGCTCACCACCGGCACGGATGTCCGCTCGGCCTTCGAGGACCTCTACTACCTCGAACTGGCCTGTCAGATCCAGATTGCCGCACAGGCCGGCGGCGAGGTGATCGAATGCGATGAGGAGATCGCCGAACACACCGCCAAGCAGTTCGACTCCTCCAACGAGACCTTCATCCACGGTCGTGACTGGGCTGCCCTGCGCCGCATGCTCGACCGCACCGACCCGTCCTACGCGACGTGAACCCTTCTGTAAGCAGGATCCCGTCGGGAGCCGGGGATTTGAAGTGCCGAGCAAGCGCTCACATGCCGTGATGTCGAAGCATGGACCACACCTGGTGTGCGGTGCATCATAGACAGGTGCCGGACAACATCATGAAGCGGTCGACGTCGGAGGTCGATCCGGCACGCTCGTTCGAGTACTGGCGCGACCTGATCTGCGACACGTTTGTCCAGTTATCGGCGTCGCCAGTCGGCGACCGGTCCTTTGTCGGGCAGATCGAGCATGTGCATTTCGGCGGGCTCGATCTGTCGACGGTCCGTGCGGGCGGCCAGAGTGTGCGCCGGACGCCGCGGCTGATCTCGCGCAGCAATGAGGCGTTCCTGCTGGCAAGTATTCAGACGCAGGGTTCCGGCCTGGTGATCCAGGATGGTCGCACGGCCTCGTTGGTTCCGGGCTCGATGGCGTTCTATGACTCGACTCGGCCGTATACGTTGCACTTTGAGGACGCGTTTGAGCAGATCGTCGTCCGGGTTCCGCTGGACGAGGCGCTCGCCATGGCCGGCACCCGCCGTCCCCTCGATGTGACGGCCCGGGTGTTGGATCGTCAGGGTGTCGGTGGCGTGGTCGCCGATTTCTTCCGCTCGCTGGCCCTGGCCCAACAGCATGACCCGGATGGGGCCGGTGATCTGGCCGAGGCGGCGGGCGTGTTGCTGACCTCAGCGCTTTCTCTTGCAGGCGGTGGCGTGCCTGCTGTTGACGGCGGCGTGCGGCTGCGTCGCGAGCAGGTTATCGCCTACTTACGGCGAAACCTGGACAATCCGAGACTGGACGCCGAGGTCATCGCCGCTGCACTGTTCGTGTCGCGGCGCACGCTGTTCCGGGCGTTTGCCGGTGAGCCCGGCGGCGTTGTCGGGTTGCTTCGCCAGATGCGGGTCGAACGGGCGCAGCGCCTTTTGCGAGCTTCGCCCGGGATGCCGGTCAGGGTGGTGGCTGCCGAGTGCGGCTTCGCCGGTGAGGTGCAGTTCCACCGGACGTTTCG